>CAYQMO010000380.1:0-3191 GCA_964418315.1 uncultured Geobacter sp.
TACTGCACGGCGTAGTAGACATTTTCACCCTCTGCAAAGGGACGACCGGTCAGATACGCAACCGCCTCGCGGGCAGTACGCTCGACGTTGTCGGTAACACCGGGACGAAAACCGATCTCGACGGCAAAATCGAATCCGGTGGCAGATGGACGGTCGATACTCCATTCCTGAATCACCGGATCACTGAATGGTCCGGATGCTGCATGCTCAAGTTCTTGTATTGAGAGCGCGGCATCAACCGTGTAAACATCAACGGTACGAACGTCTTCTACATTGAGGTGCAGAAAATGTTCAATTTCTCGCTTAACCCGCTCGCCCCTGGCGTCACGAACACCAGGTTTTAGTACTATTTCTATACGGTTTGCCATCCATTTATCCTTTCGGGGCTTCCTGAATTATTTCGTAACTGTTTAGAATGATTTTGCGGAAATTTTCATCTGTTGATGTTGTCCATAATTACCGTTCTGACAGGGAACGGAATTTCAATGTTTTTCTCTCTAAAGCGCTTGATAATTAAAGTATTAACCCTGTCTGTAGTGGCAAATAGAGTTGCATACTCTTCAACCCAGAAGAAGAGAGACATATTAAGAGCAGAATCACCGAAGCTGACAAAATAGGCATCGGGAAGCGGGTCTGAGAGCACATTCTCCGCTTCCAGCGCAGTCGCTACCAGCAGCGCTTTTACCTGATCAACATCACTACCATACGCCACGCCGATATTGATACGCCCTTTAGCCCGGCTGTTTGGAAAAGCCAGATTGGTCAACATTGAGTTACAGAGGTCTGAATTTGGAATAATCAGCAACTGGTTATCCAAAGTCTTGATCTTTGTACTCCGCAGGCCGATATCCTCTACATCTCCGATCTGTCCTCCGGCCAGCAGAATACGGTCTCCAATGCGAAACGGGCGATCGAGCATGATAGTAAAGCCGGAGATCATATGAGCCAGAGTATCTTTGGCAGCCATACCGATGGCAAGTGAGCCGATGCCGAGAGCGGTTACGAGGGAAAAAATATCGTAGTTGAAATGTTTGAGTATCACAACCAGTGCTGCGCCCATCAGAAGCAGAGTGACAATCTTTTCCACCACCGGCATCATCTGGCGTGACATGACTGCCCCGGAGGTCTCCTGCTGACTTGCAACATACCATTTCATCAGTTCATCAATGGCATGGTAGATAAGGTTACAGACAATCGCCACCAGGATTACAAAAATAATGCCGGAGGCGATCAGCACCAGCTTCTCATGCAGCGGCAACGAGCGAATGGCCAGATAAACACCGGTTACTATAAACAGCCGCGAGACGTACGGAATGACCCGCTGCAGCACACGATCATCAAGATCTGATGATGTAAACGCTGTCAGGCGAGTTCCCCACTTGTTCAAAATCATGATGACCAGTTGCGCAAGTACCCAGAAAAGAGCCAGAATAAGAGATGCACCCAGAATTTCTTTCGACCAGAAAAGAAATACTCCATCCCCCTCATGTGTCTGGAAAAGAGCCTGTATAAGTTCGATATAATTACTCACCAAATACTCGCTTAAAGATAGTGTCAACATGCTTCAGATGGTAGTTGAGATCGAAAGATTCCCGGATTTTCTCTTCTCCAAGTGCTCCGACAACCGCCTGGTCGGCCAGCAGCTCCGTCTGGAAATCGGCGCCCTGCTCCCAGACCTTCATGGCGTTACGCTGCACCATGCTGTAAGATTCTTCACGAGACACGCCGGACTGAGTCAGGTCAAGCAGAATTTTTTGTGAAAAAACAAGCCCCTTCATCTGGTTGAGATTTCTCAGCATATTGTCAGGATAGACTACCAGATTTTTGATCAGACCGTTGAGTCGCCGCAGGGAAAAGTCAAGCGCCACAGTGGCATCCGGGGCGATATAGCGCTCGACTGATGAGTGGGAAATATCCCGTTCATGCCACAACGCCACGTTTTCAAGGGCGGGGATGCAGAGCGAGCGGATGTAGCGCGCCTGACCGGTCAGGTTTTCCGAGAGAATCGGATTTCGTTTGTGCGGCATGGCCGAAGAACCTTTCTGCCCTTTGCTGAAAAACTCTTCCGCTTCAAGAACCTCAGTTCGCTGGAGATGACGAACCTCTACGGCGATGCGTTCAATCGACGAGGCGATGATTGCCAGCGTACAGAAAAATTCGGCATGGCGGTCACGCGGAATGACCTGAGTAGAAACCGGTTCCGGTATGAGTCCCATTTTTTCGCAGACGTACTCTTCAACAAATGGATCAATGTTGGCAAAAGTACCTACCGCACCGGAAATAGCGCCGGTAGCGATGTTCTCACGCGCGGCGGTCAGGCGCACCCGATTGCGCTGCATTTCGGCATAAAAAGAGGCCAGCTTGAGGCCAAAAGTCACCGGTTCGGCATGAATTCCGTGAGAGCGTCCGATGCAAACCGTATCCTTGTGCTCCAGAGCGCGCAGTTTTAGCGACTCCAGCAGCATATCCAGATCAGCCAGCAGTTCGTCCGCCGCCTGAACAAGCTGCACCGACAGGCAGGTATCGAGGACATCGGATGAGGTCATCCCCTGATGGATAAAACGGGCTTCCGGGCCGACATGTTCGGCAACCGATGTCAGGAAGGCGATGACATCATGCTTGACTTCAGCCTCGATGGCATCAATACGGGCAATATCAAAATTGCCTTTGGCACGAATCACCGGTACAACTTCTTTCGGAATAACCCCAAGTTCAGCCTGGGCTTCGCAGACGAGAGTCTCGATTTCAAGCCAGATACGAAAACGGTTTGCGGCGGTCCAGATATGTGCCATTTCATGGCGTGAATAACGTTCGATCATTGGTTACTGCTCCTTTTTATTTTTATTTCAGATTTTACAGCAAGATAGGGTCTAGCATGACTCTACCTCCAATATTTCTTCCGGTGATGTGAGTTCCGGACATTGATAACCGTTCGCCTCAATAATGCGCCTCACCTTCATATCCTCAAAGTTTTTGTGCAACTGGATGATAATATCGCTTTTCATGGTTTTTCCTTCTCCAGTGCCAACGTCACTTGTAGACGGGCCCCCTATAGCTTACTTACTGGTTTTGACCACCGGGGAAAAGCACACTAGCTCGGCGGGGGCTTTTTCCCGCTGATCCTAGCTGCCGATGGTTGAATATTCATATTGTCGAAATTTACCAACTTGACAAGGCGTATATTGTGCGCA
>CAYQMO010000381.1:0-2514 GCA_964418315.1 uncultured Geobacter sp.
AGGTGGGTCAATTTTGGACGCCGATGGTGGGTCAAATTTCAAAGCCGATTGACACAAACAATGGCAGCAGTGTATTGATATCAATTTGAATGGTGTCTTCCATTGTTGTCGCGCACTTATTCCGTTTATGTGTGCTGGCAGTGCGATTGTCAATATTACTTCGATAGCGGCACATAGGGGAAGCTATCAACACGCCCATTACGCAGCCTCAAAAGGGGCTGTCCTTAGTTTTAGCCGCAGTCTGGCTCAAGAACTGGCTCCCGGAATCCGGGTTAACGCCGTTTCACCAGGTCTGATTGAAACGCCCATGATTAAATATCGTCTGGAGGTGGAGGGGCAGAAGATTGTTGAGCCAACAGCCCTCAAGCGGTTGGGGCATCCGGATGAAGTCGCAACGACGGTCGCTTTCTTGTGCAGTGAATGGGCAAGCTTTATTACCGGTGAAGTGGTTCATGTCAATGGTGGTCTGTATATGGCCGGTTAAGTAGCACGGATATGCAGGAGCATATGAGTAGCCTTATTCTGAAAGGGGACTCAGACATGCTGTGATTACTGCCGTTACTAGAGAGGGTCTTGGTGACGGCGGTGCCTCACAGTTTGCTCAAATGAGTGATGCGATAAGACAAAATGCCCCAGATTGCCGTATTGAGTTGCTGATCCACGATTTACAGGGAAATATCGAGGCAGTGGCAATTATTCTTGAGCCTGGACCAGATGTTTTGGGGCATAATATCCTTACACTGGGTCAGTATCTGGCGCCGACCTGTGACCACTATCCAGTCGGTAAGTATCTCAAACATGATGAATTTGGGTCAATAAAGCTGACGGCACTCGAACTAGGTTTTGACCATGTCGAAGCCGGCTCATTAGTCCGTTCATCTTATCATGCTGAGGAACAGTTCCTGGCGCACGGTACTTCCAGCCTTAAAATGTTGCCGCATTAGAACCAGGGACCATCATGAATGTGACCATAAAACTTGTTGGAATATTTCAAATCAGTCGGTTTAAAGAAGCTGTCCATGAATATCCCTCTGGAACCCGCGTGCGGGATCTGGTCGATGAACTCCGGATTTCCGGCCCTCTTCTTGGTATAGTGCTTATCAATGACATTCATGCCTGTGTCGAAGATCTCCTTAATGATGGTGATACAGTCTGCTTATTACCCTTCATTGATGGGGGGTAGTCCGGAAAAGCTTTATTTGCCCTAAATAGCAATCTGCGAAAAACAAGGAGTAATCATTATGAAATATCTCACCTCTGATCCAGCAGCAGAACCATCTTCAATTTTATATTCGCGCTGTACCATCGATCTTAAGAACGGCGAAATGCAGATGGAAGACGTTCCCTGCCGTAATCTGGAGGATGTGCTGGGCGGGTTCGGCCGCTCATTCCAGATTCTGGCCGAACGTAATATCAGCCAGGCCTATTGCGGGGAGAATCCGCTGATAGTAAATACCGGTCTTCTGACCGGCAGCAGTGCTATGACCGGTATGCGGACCTATTTTTCCGGCTACAGCCCGGTCAAGGAATCGAAAAAAGGTTTGCCGGCCGCCATGTGGTCGGCCGGCAGCGGAAATTTCGGTAACAAATTCAAATGGACCGGCCTGGATGAACTGATCTTCGAGGGGTGCTCGCCCAATCCGGTCTATGCCTTAATCAGGGAAACTGCGGAGGGGCCGCTGGTGGAGTTGAAACCGGCCGATCATCTGCTTGGTCTTTCCACCCACGACAAGATCATGGCTCTGCAGAAAGAGTACGACAATGCCCATTTCGCAGCAATCGGCCAGGCCGGGGAGCAATGGGAGAATGTCTATTTTGGTGCAGTGACGCTCTCTACCGACAACCAGCTCAAATCAGGAACAGACAAAATGCGTTTTGCCGGACGCGGCGGAATGGGGAGCCTGATGGGCTACAAGAACATCCTGGCCCTAGTGGCCCAGAGCAGTGACAAGTTCAAGCCGCTTACGCCTGCGGTTAAAGCGGTCAACATCAACGTCGTCAAAGGGGGTGGTGCAGCACGTCTGCAGCCGATCAGCCGCGGCGGAGGCGGCGGTACCTGGGCCGCTTACGATGTGCTGCAGGTCTTTCATGCCGTGCCGGTCAACAACTTCCGGCCTCAGGGGAACGACCTGCCGGAAAAACTGTTCCGTTCTCAGGTGGAACAACAGTTCCACATAAAGTCGGAAGCCTGCTATCGCTGCGGGATAACCTGCCATAACAATGTCTACGAAATGAAGGAAGACGGCAGCCAGGGCGAGTTTCTGGCCAAGTTTGACTACGAGCCGCTTAACCTTCTCAGCACGAATATCGGTATCCATGATGCCGGCCTGGCGACCCAACTGATCCACCTGTCTGATAATTACGGCATGGACTCCATCTCTCTGGGGGTTACCATCTCCTACCTGCTGTCATACAACGAAAGGCATCCTGAACAGCCACTGCTGAACGGTGCAACTTTCGGAGACTTTGAAAAGATCAAGGAGCTGGTTGAACAGACCGCCCAGGGGAAACTGC
>CAYQMO010000381.1:2524-3176 GCA_964418315.1 uncultured Geobacter sp.
AGATCGGCCGGGGTTCCAAGCGTCTCTCGGAGAGTACTGGTGAGACCTCCTATGCTTACCATGTCAAGGGTCTGGAGTTGCCGGCCTACCAGCCCGAAACCAACCCGGGATATGCCTGGGCCATCGCGGGCGGGCATATGTCGATGGGGACCTACGGTCTCTTAACCCGTGAGGGAAAGTCCGATCTGGAATCCTGGGTTCATGGGATTACGCAGACAAAGTTGCAGATTGTCGGCTTCGACATGATCGGCCTGTGCAAGTTTTTTGATATCACCAAGGGTATCTGCACCCAGATGGTGGTGGACTGTTTGAAGAGTGAACTCAATCTGGACGTAACTGCTGAAAACATTGCCGCCGCCGTGCGCCGTGCTTTCCTGCGCGGTCTGGGCCTGGAGCTGCGGCAGGGGTATGAGAAGAGTGAATACACCCTTCCGGCTGAAGTGTGGGAGCGGCCAAACCCGAACATCAAACTGCCAAATATTACCAACCCAGAATTTTTTGCCGAACTTCAGAAAAGGATCTGGGATATATTTGAGCCGGAACTGGCCCGACTGTAACTCTGCGCCGGTTGCCTTTCCAGACCGGATCACCATCGGTATACGCGTGGCGAAACTGGGCAATTCAAGTGTGCGCTATGATGTGGGTGTTTTTC
>CAYQMO010000382.1:0-3166 GCA_964418315.1 uncultured Geobacter sp.
TAGGTGGGTCAACTAAACGGCGTTGGGTGGGTCAACACATTACCGGTGGTGACACTCTTTAAACAGCTTGTCTACCCCTGCCGCTTGAAGCTGTTCGAGCTGTGCGGTTAATTCCTGCTCTTCTGTGCTCACTCTTGCGTAACCAATTTTCGCCATGATTGCCCCCTTTTATTTCTATCATTAGATTCAAAGATATTGTGATAATAATCTATCAAATATCAAAAGTCAACTCTTATGATAGTATATTTTAGGGTTTTTAAAACTATCATTAGCCCTTGGTCTAGTGATAGAATGATAATAATAAAAAAGGAGTCAGGTTGCTGACTCCTTGATTACATATTATTGAATTGTGACATTCACTCCATGGCGCCGTTGTTCAATACCGCCTTTGCGCTCTTGACTAGGGTAAATAGATCATCAAAGCGTTGCGGTACGGTTTGTGGATCGCCGCTCCAGTTCTGGGAAAAGTCGTCAAGCTCCCGTGCCATGATACTGAGGAGGGAATTGAGTTGAATATCTTTCATGATATGGCGGCGGAACGGTGTGCTGCATTTGTCTTTTCTATACGTCTTGACGCATATAGCAGTTGGTCTTCTATGTCGGAAAGGAGGAAATAGAGGCCGTCGCTAATATCTGATAGCTCCAGGCTGACCCCTTCGGATGTAATAAGTGTGTTGAGTGCGGACAGTTTGCTGACATTGTGGTAAATAATATCAAGCGGGTTACTGTCTTGTAAGTAATATTTCTGGTTAGTGTTTTCCATTGTAATCCCCTTCCCGTTATATGGCTTTCCCTGCCTTCAAGTGATTCCGCTTCTTGATCCCGAATAAATAACGCAAATGCTTTTGCTCTTCATCGGTTGCTACCTCATACACCCGCTGCGCTTCTTCATACGATAGTCGTTTGAAAGCAATCTGAATCGGTGCAAGCCGTGCGTTCTGAAATACATGCCGCGCTTGAAGCATGGTTATTTGCTTGTTCTTCATGGCCTCCCGTACCTCTTGGTGTGCCTGTGCTTTGTCCCTCCTGGCAAGGCCGGTCAGATGCTGGATAAGTTGGCTCAGCTCAAATTGTTCCTGTGTTTTGGAGCCTTGTGGCATTCTGGCCTGTACCAGTTCACTGGCAAGGCGTTCGGCCTTCGTCTTGTTCAAGTCCGCCGGCGCGGGCATGATTCCGATTAACGGCGCTGCCATATTGGCAATTGATCCGCCCCGCTCCAGCTCCTTGGCTGCTCCCTTCATCCAGAAAGGAATGAAAGATTTTGCGACAAACTTACCAGCCTGGATCATCTGAAAAATAGGGTTGTCTCCCTGGTGCCTGATCTCAGTGCCGTAATAGTCCTTATTGTCGGCAAGATCTCCGATCATGGAAAGCAGCGGGTGCGTCTTATGCATCAAGGTTGTGCCAGGCTTCTGGGCGTATGCGTATAGGTCTTTTGCATAGGTCGGCAACATGAAGCGTTCCGGATTGCCTTTTTCGTCTTTCCCTCCGGTACGGAATGCAAGCAGGTCTTTCCAATCTTGCGGCGGCTCTCCGGTGAAGAGTGCCGTCAATACCACGTTAGATATTGCGGTAACAGTCATGAGGCTGAGTGTATATGCCGCACGGTCTGACAGTTCGGCCCGTTTGCCCTTGATGGTAAGGTCTTTTCCGTACACTGCCAAGTCTTTGAGCCCGCCTCCTACCTCCAGAATAGTGCCGCCTGTCCAGCCCGGTGCTCTGATAAGCGCTTGCGTCAGGTTCTTGGCTACGTTGTGTACAAACATACGATCATAAACAACCTGGCCCAGACGCGAATCAACGCGGTTCCATATCTGCTGCATGGCTTTTCTGGTTGCTTCATGGCTGGCGCCGGGGTTGCGCTGGCTCCAATCGTTTGCCATTTCTGCAAAGACACCGAATTTCTGTCGGGGTACCAGCCATTCCAGAATGGGGCGGGCGCTCTGTTCGACAATAGCCGGAATGGTGCGGATTGCTGCGCCGATCTTGTTACCTTCACCCCATGCCTGGAACGCCTTCTGTGTCTGGTCGGTCTGAAAACGGCTGTCCATGATTCGGCGTGCTCCTGCCATTTCAAGCCACTGGATAATCTGTGGCATTTCCTTGGCGGCGGCTGGGTCTCCCATCCATGCTTTTATTACCTTGTCACCCAGTTTCGGATTGAGATACCATGCTACGGGCGCGTGCTTGAAGTATTTTCCGGCTTCCTTCAGGTCTCCCCTGGTCAATGCCTTGATTCCCAGTGCGGCGTGGGATATGACAGCTTCCAGTGAAGTAAATCCGGCATGGAAGGCGCTGAACACTCCAAGTTGGAATTGATTCAGCGTGTTGGCCGCTTTCATGTAGGCGCTGAAAGGTTTGCCAACATATTTGTTGGTGTACAGGTTTTGTGATAGATAGTTGTTGAATACCTGGGCAACATCTTCCCGTGCAATGTAGCGATAACTTTTCAGTTCTTCCGGTTCTCCGGTGGCGCTGTTCTCGTGTGCCCGTTTGGTAATCATGCCATACTTCCCTGAAATATCGCCGTAGCCGTCCGGCATTTTCTCTCCTGCTGGTATCAGCTCCACAAGTCCGCTTTCCTCCATGGCCTGAAGGGCAACGTGGGCGTTGATGTATTTATCCATTTCCGCCATTTTCAAAAACACAAGGTTGATTGGGTTGGTATCTACCAGCTTGAAACCAGCCTCAAGCCCAGTGTTGATATCCTCAAATACTCTGGCCTTACTGAAAGCTTTGGAGCCTTCCAGTGGGCGCTTTGACAGCCTGGTGTTGATTTCTTTCGCGGCGTCCGCGCTCTTGTCCCAAATGTGAGGGAAATAGTTTTCTCTGGTCTGCTCAAGTGCGCCGGTTCCCAGTGCCTGTACAGCCTTTGCTTTGTCTGTAAACATGGTCTTGATAGCATCTGCGACCTTTTGCAGTTCCTTGGTTGTCTGCTGTTCTCCTGTGTCCATCCGCTGCATGAAGTCAACACGCTCGGTCTCCGGCATTCTGGCAAACAGTTTGTCGGCAAGGGTAGTTGATGTCTGCATCAGGTCGAGCGCTCTAGTTATACTTCACACGGTCAACATTTGCGTTTTATCGAACATCTGAAATTTTAATGTAAGCAATGTCACTACTGTCCGGTTAATAATTGAATAAATTCAGCTGCTTATATTTGGGTTGC
>CAYQMO010000383.1:0-3156 GCA_964418315.1 uncultured Geobacter sp.
GTCCAGTATTCTTCAAACTTCACCGGCTCCGTCTTGCTGCCGGACACCACCGAGCCGGTGGCTTCATCGGTCGTGTAATCGAGCAGGTTAGCATAGATCATGGCAGAGACGTAATCCTGACCCGACTCCTGCCACACCTCTGCCATCTCCACTTTTCTGACGGCAATGTTCTCCAGTCGGTTGACCTGTCTGTCACGCAGCAACCGGTCCACATCTTCCTGTAATATCCGTTTCATCTCGTCAGTCAGCAGAGAGGATACCGGGGCGAGATCACGATTCATCCAGGCTCCCTGAATTCTGAAGAAGATGTCCATCACCGTGTCATTGAAGCGGGTTTCGTCAAAGGAGGAGTCCATCTGGCGAACATGGGATATGCCGGTATTCACATCACTTGAAGGCGGTTCAACTGCCTGGTTTATGTAAGAAATCGGGGTTATGGCTTCCCGTTGATAGACCCCTTTGCCGGTGACGGTTGCGAGGCTGAGTTCCCGCTTCTTCTTGATGAACCGGTAGATCATATAGCACAACCCGCCCAGGAGAATAATTTCAAACAGGCCGATGCCGCCTCCTCCTATACCACCCATTCCACCACCTGCTCCGGCAAAACTGCTGAACAGCATGCTGCCGAGCATACCGCCCATGATGCCGCCTGCCATGCTTCTCATGAAACCACCACCTGCCTGTTGCTGAAACGGGCTGGGAGCAGGAGCAGCCTGTTGCTGCCGTGTCTGGTTTGGCTGGGAGTAATTCGATGCCGGCTTGGAATAGCTGCGCGACCCACGGCTTCCTGATGAACGGCTTCCGCCGGCTCTGGCTTCGGCGTTGAGTTCCAGCACGGTGATACTCAGAAACATGACAGATGTAAGTACGGTAAAAATCCTTGCGACATTTTTTTTCATTTCGTTAACTCCCTGTTTGACTGTTTTATGTAACTTACGATGAGTCCCTCTGTCTGTTTTCATGTGTTTTACGCGCATCTACTTTCTTTATTTAACGCTACTTTGTGGCAAGTGTTCATTGAGCGTGGAGTGGTTTCTTATGACGTTTGCGTACATCAGCTGCCTCCATAACTATGCAGACCCGATAGAAAAAGATTCACTCCCAGGTAGCAGAAAAGAGTTGAGGCAAAACCAACAATAGAAAGCCAGGCGGTTCTTCGTCCAGCCCACCCTCGCGTAATCCTTGCATGCAGAAAAGCAGCATACACAAACCAGACGATGAGCGACCAGGTCTCCTTTGGATCCCAGCTCCAGTAGGTACCCCACGCATAGTTGGCCCAGGCGGCGCCCGTAATTATACCGAGCGTAAGCAAGGGAAATCCGATCATGATGGCATTGTAGTTGATGTTATCGAGAACCTTGTCAGGCGGAAACATTGCAAGAATTCCGGTACGCTCCTCTTTTCCTACAACACTGGCCCGTGTGGCGATCAGGTACATGATGGAAACCCCGCAAGCCACAGTAAAAGCAGCATAACCTAGAAAGCAGGTGATGACATGGTAGGTGAGCCAGTTGCTCTGCAAAGCCGGAACCAACGGTTGAATTCCACTGTTCAGACTGAGTTGTCCCCAAGCCATTCCCAACAGCGCAAAGGGGATTACAAATGCTCCTATGACGCGGTAGCGGTACTTAAAGTCTATGAAAGCAAACAAGAGAACGATGGTCCACGAAAAGAACACTACTGATTCGTAAAGGTTTGACATTGGAGCATGCCCCATCCCCATGTCATAAGATTCCTTCCACCTGAGCAGGATGGCGGCTGTATGTGCCAGAAATCCTCCATACGCAATGTAACTGCCTGCGCTACCTGCGTGCACATTTCGAGATGCGAGATGCATGAAGAAACAGAGCATGGAAATAAGGTAGGCGAATGTGGTTATGTTAAACAAAAGTGAACTGGTCATTTTCTTTCCTCCATTGAATGTCGTTAGTCAGATGAATCTAATAAGAATAACAATCATCTTTCTGGCGGAACAAAAATGGAGAAATATACCTCGGGGTGTCGGTTACCGGTGTTCATGTAAAATACTATTGGGAGCCCGTTCAGTATGAGATCGGTACTTGAAGGTTGTTCAACAGTGTCTGAGCAATCTTCTTCACCATCACAACTGCCATCATGCTTTTGCTCCGGGTAATTATCGGGTAACCCGTTATCCCTTTGGCTCATATAGTCGGCCGACGACAACTGACAGGCACACGCACTTTTTGTACCCGCTTGAGATGCAAAAACGTGGGCACTTGAGTACGCAGGTGTCAAAACCATCGTTACAAAAGAGAGAACTACCACTATTTTAATTGTAAGAAATCTGAACTTCATAACTGACGGTTACCTTGTATATTCATTATCTATCTGTTCGAAGTGTGATTTATCCACGTCGATGGTTCCTGATCCATTTGTCCAGCGATATCACCGGCAGTACGATCGCTCCCGCTAACATGGCATACAACCAGTCTTTGGTGTCGAGCGCTGTCGAAGCAAAAAGTGTCTGCAGCGGCGGCAGATAGATGAAACATGACTGGAGCAGCAGCAGCAGGCCGATGCCGATAAAAATTGCCGGGTTGCTAAATACCCCTTGGGAAAAGAGAGAGTCACGCAGGGATCGGCAGTTGAGCAGATAGAATATCTGGGTGAAGGTAATGCTGGTCACGCATAGCGTCTGTGCTTCGGCCAGCGCCATTGCATGCCGGGCGGCAGTCACCGGTTCAGAGCCAATGTTCCGGAAGTATTCAAAAAGAAACAGACCGCAGGAACTTGCAGACATGAGCAGAGCCACCATGATCAAGCGTGCAACAATGAAACCCGAAAAGACCGGTTCGTCGGGAGAACGGGGCATGCGCCGCATGGCGTTTGGCTCCAGTATTTCGAAGGCCAGCGGGATCGACAGAGTAATGCTTGCCACCAGGTTGATCCAGAGTGTCTGGCTGGGGGACATGGCCAGGAGCAGCACATTCACCCCGTCGACCTGCACTGTCGGGAAGAAAAACATCGATGCTGACAGCGTGCAGGCCAGGCCAAGATTGGTGGGGAGCACAAAGGCCAGGGACTTTATGAGATTGTCGTAGACCCGGCGTCCCTCTTCAACCGCTGCGGTGATGGACGCAAAATTGTCATCCATCAGGACAACCTTGGCCGCCTCCTTGGATACCGCTGTGCCGG
>CAYQMO010000384.1:0-3153 GCA_964418315.1 uncultured Geobacter sp.
CCGTTATTTCTTTCTAAAAAATATGTGGCGAGGGGGCACCTATGAGTTTTCCCGAATCTTTACAAAAGGGTTACAGTTTTAAGTTGTAACCCTTTATTTTTTATAATAGATCTCTGTGATTAAGAAATTTAGTAATAGAAATTATCATTTAATTTTAAGATGATAAAGCCGTATAATCTGGTTATCCGGCGTCGAGTGTCGTTTCCCCGTTCAATTCTGCAAGATCATTTTCATCCAATATACCTGCCGCTGATTTTAGTTCAAGCCGACGCTGCAAATTATCGTATAGAGCAGAGTTCAGGTCACGTCGACTTACCGCGTAGCTTTGTTCTGAATTAAGCAACTCTATGGCGGTTCTAGTACCCATATCGCAGGCTTTCTGCATTGATTTAAGCTGCAACTCTGCTGATTCAAATTTGCGACGATACGCTTCGACAAGACTGACATTGTACTCTAGATTTAGATACGCTTCCTTTAGGCGTTTAATTGCCTGCTCCTCTACGTCATACAACATGGCACGACGTTCTGATTCACCTGCCAGTGCCCGACGGGTGCGGGCGCTGGTCTCACCACCGGAATATATCGGCACGTCAATGCTGATGCCTACATACCACTGCTGTGTTTCTACTTTGGGAAGGAAGGTGCTGCCTTTGTCAACCGTGTATCCACCATTCCCCTGAAGGGTTGGTAGGTGACCAGCACTCGCTCCTTTACGATTTTCTACACTCTGACGCAAATCTTCTCGGGTCTGAAGCAGATTTGGGCTGTGCTGGCGCATTGTGTCGAGCCACCATTTCATATCAACCGGCTGTGGACCTTTGAATGTGGTAACAGTAATCTCTTTGACTGAATCAACTTCCACTCCGGTCAGGCTGGCAAGATTTTGTTGAGCAAGGCGGAGTTGTCCTTCTGTCTTGACCAGATCTGCGGCGGCACTGTCCATACGTGCTTTTGCTTCGTATACGGCAACTATGTCAACCGTGCCTGCATTAAGGAACGCCTCTGTCTGTTGAAGCACCTTTGCTGTTCTGTTCAATTCACCTCGATACAATTTTTCATCCACTTTCGCCTTTAGACAACGAATATAGGCATCGACCAGGCGGACAATCAGATCCTGCTGCACAATCAGGATGCCGGATTCGGCGCTGTTGATACCTGCAGTGGACGCTGAGACCTGGTAATAGGAAGGCATGTTTAATATGGGTATCCCGGCAACTACACCATAACTGTAGCCGGTGTATTCCCCATTCATCTCTGTAGGGGAATAATCAACAACTTTGTGCCAAAACTGACGGACAGTGCCATTGGCGCTGACACGGGGGATCAGAGCTGCCAACGCGATATCCTTCTCTGCTCTGCCGGACTCTAAACGAGCTGCGGCACGAATTACTGCCGGATCTTTGACTTTTGCCAATCGGTAGAGTTCCAGGAGATCTCGGTCTTGGGCATGGGCGGCGACTATTGGTAAAAGCATCGTCAAAAATAGCAGAGCGAACGTCATGATCCTGAGTTTATTTTGCATGATAGACCTTTTTCATCCGTTCACGTAGCGGCCCGATAAAATAATCCAATGCTGTGCGAGGCTTTGTCGTTATCGTGATCTGTGCTTGCATTCCCGGCACCAACAACAAGCCGTTTAAGGTTTTAAGCGATGTCTGGTCAAGCTCAAGATAGGCGGAATAGTATGGCATATCCCCTTGTGCGGTTCGTGTCGTCAGTCGGTCGTCTGAAATATAGGTGACCGTTGCCTTCACCGGAGGGGTCGTGCTGCTCTTGAACGCTGTCAGGGTTACTTCGGCTTCTTGTCCCAGCTTGACGTCACTTATATCGTTGACAGCAACCTTTCCTTCAATGATCAGATGATCTGCCTGCGGTGCTATTTCCATCAGCGTTTCTCTTGGTATGACAACTCCGCCGATTGTAGTGACTTTCAAGCCGACCACCTTGCCGGTTACCGGCGACCGAATAATCTGATTAGCCATTAAAGAACGTGAGGGGCGTACACGCTCTTCCAACTCAATCCGCTTCAGGGCAGACAGCTTTATTTCGTTAGCAGAGTGTTGAACCCGCTCAGCTTTGATTGACAATATCTTCTGTTCCAGCTCAGCTATACGCTGAAGATTGGAGGCGATATTGGCAGATATTTGATCCCGTTCGCCGGTTTTCTCTGCAAGCATCCGCTCCAGATCGAGAACAACTGTTTTGGTGACATACCGTTCTTTGCGTAAAGCCTGATTGGCCTCCAGTTGCTCATTAAGGGAGGCAAGCTCTTTTTTCTTTGATGCCAGTTGCTCCTCAGCGCCTCTAATCGCCTCCTTGATCTGCTGTATCTGGCTTTTTACCATGTCGACCTGCTTAAGATATAAGTCCCGTTTAGCGTTAAACAGTCTTGTTTCATCCTGGACTATCTGCGTCGGAACCGCCTTGTGGAAGGTGACGGTCGGCAGATCATTCTTTTCCGCCTCCAGACGGACAATAAGAGCAGTTTCGGCAACGGCCTGACCCTCATACATATCAACAATCGGCTTGACCTGGTCGTTTTCCAGGACAATCAATGCCTGACCCGCCTTGACTGTTTCTCCATCTTTTACCAGGATCTGTTTAACAATTCCGCCATCTTGATGTTGAACTGCCTGGCGTTTGTTCTGAAAAACAACCTCACCTTGAGCATGCACGGCTGCATGCAGCGGCGCAAAGCAGGCCCAAAGTGCAATTGTTCCAAAGAAGGTTGCCAGTATCGCTACTCCTGCAAGAATAATCGGAGTTGGAGAATAGTTTGTCTCACGTTTTGGAGAGGTCAGAGCGATATCATTTTGCTGGGCTTTAACCACGAAGCGCCTCCTGCTGCGGTTGCATCTGTTTTTGCTGCTGTTGCATAAGAGTCTGCAGCACACTTTCTCTTGGCCCAAAAGCAGTGATAGCGCCATCTTGCATTATCATCAACTTGTCTATGTTGGCAAGAAGACTGACCTTATGGGTAATAATAACTACCGTTGCACCCATTTTCTTAAGATGCGTCATGGCATTAAGTAATGCCAGCTCACCTTCACTATCCAGACTGGCATTTGGCTCATCAAGTACCACAAGTTTAGGGTCATCATATAACGCGCGAGCCAGTGCTACCCGCTGACGTTGACCACCTGAAAGTATTTC
>CAYQMO010000385.1:0-3078 GCA_964418315.1 uncultured Geobacter sp.
TCTTCGCGATATGAAAACAGTATAAACGGTATTTTAGTAAATTCCAAGTCCCTAATTCTGGTTCAGTCCAAATGATTTTGACCACTCGTTAATCCTTTGGTAGCGACAGTTTCTGAAACAAACCTACCTACATCAACCTGATTAGTTCTAATTCGCCGCTAAAATACGAGAGAACATATACAGTGTTTTCCACTAATTCCATTTTGCTTGCAAGATGACATTTTATAGACCCTAAAGGTTTTGAAAACCTTTAGGGTCTGTCCTGAAAGTCGTTTTGTATTCAACTGTCACATACTCTCCAACAATCTCAAGCCATCTCTCAGTCGTTCTCTGTCCGTTATTGCCATTATGGAAACGCATCGATCAAGATAGGGAGCGTCAGACTGGACAAGCTCAATAGCGTTCTTACAGCTTCTTATCACGCTGGCTCCGTAGGCGTTTTCAGCAATTTCAACCGCTTCCGCCGGAATCAGTCCCCAATGACTAACCATAAAGGAGATGTCGATTATGTCCCTGCTCATGACACTTTTGTCTGCCCATCGATCAGCATTTGCCAGCAACTTTTCTGAAAAACATGAAATCCGGTCAAGGCAAGGCACCGGAATGGACGGCAGCTCCTGCGAAGTCAGAGAAATCCTCCCTTCAGCTACTATCTCGAATTTTACCTTATTGCCGTCAATATCAAAAAAAGTCCTGATGCCGTAACGGTCTGCCCGCACTTCTCGGGCGAGAGAGAGAGGAAGCGTAAGAATGGCACCCAGAGAATCATCGGATATCTGGGATCTGATGGCGCGATATCCTCTGACATCGGCACAGAGCAGGTCTATATCAAGCGATTCGCGATATTCATCCAGCTCCATTACAATTCTGGTGCCACCACCAAAATAACAGCGGTTGTCACGCAAAAAGTCAGAATTTAATGCAGCTAGAACCTGACTGACCATCCGATGCTGCGGTCGACTAAACATTGAGAACTCCGTTGCCGTATCGTTCTGCAAGCCTTGTGATAAGAGCTGATTCTAAGGTAGTGAGCTTATCCTTTTCGATAAAACGCCATCCAGACTCATAAAGCTGAAAAGCCTCGGTTTCCTCTACTGTAAGGGGGGCTCGATTCCAGCAGAGCAAAGATAATTGCGGGTATTCGTTGATTGAAATGGTTTCCATGATGTAACCTCACTCACAGCAACTACCAGGCATTGAATGGACCCCTTCGGGGTCAGGCTTGCATTGTTGCCTTATTATTCATTCATCTTCGGTGGTCTCAATAAGCACAAACCACACTAAATCCATAACGATTAAAATAACACTCTTTCCAACATAAAAATAAACCCTGCTATGCAAAAAGTTCATAGAAACTAATTCAAAAACGATACGATATCCATCAGCAGAACTTTGACACAGAGCCCTTCATCAAAATATTTCATCCCAAGTGTTTACTGAGCTCGTTTTCCCCTTCACTAACTGCATAAATTCTATCCGGTTCTGCGATGTTCTTAAATGCTGAAGATCTATCTGAGGCAAATACTGCTTAACCTCTTCAAAAGGATACGAGATTAAATCCGGAAATGAAGCATATTCGATTATGCGGCGAAGCCGGTACACCCCGGAGCAGCAATCGATACCACCATCCCAAAAATATTTATTAAACCGTTCTTGCATGATTGATTAATTTCCTTATCAGATCTGAACCAAACCGGTTCATTTCCTCTATTTCAAGCGTCTGCTTCATAACTACTGTACCTTCAAGTATGCGATCCGAAAAAGCCAATACGGTACTTTCATAATCCAATGGCACAATTTTTTCTTTTGCCCCCTGAATCAGTCGCTCTAAATCAAGTTTTTGCAGCAAAAAATAGAGATCAACAAAATCTTTTGCCGTCTTTCTGTCCTGTGCTGCAGTTATTTTGTTGACTCCAATATTTTCGAGAGAGTCAACGAAACAGCCTGACCATTCAACTAAATCACCAAAGTGGGTATAAGGTTCATAGATATACTCAATTTTGAGGATTGTTTCTTGTGCCGTTACCATGATCCGCTTGAAGTAATCGCTATTGAGAATTACTTCAACCTGATAAAACGATGCGAGACGCTCAATGCTCTCGCGTACCTCAACAGCAAAGTTTTCTTTGGGATTCAAATGGCCATTGTAAAAAAAATCAAGATCATCTGAGTAACGATGATTGAAATATATCCGGGAAAGGGCAGTGCCACCAGACAGATACAGCCCTCCAAAACCAACAAGCTGACAAACCCGATCCTGAAGGGGATACAGACAGGAGTTATAATACTCCTGCTCCGAGTTTGTGGCGCAACGAAGATTGCGTGTGCTGAACATAGACATTTACCCCCCCATATACTTTCATACCCATTTAAAATCTCTTTTTTTCAGCGGAACAAACCGGTGAAAACCTTACCCATATCAACTGCAAAATCTCCAAGGAGCGGAACCGGTACAGTATCGCCCTCTCCAAAAACTTCCGGAGACGCATATCTGGCATCATCGGTAAGCCGATAAACAAGAAGCGTCCTGTCATTTGGATACATAATCCAGTATTCTTTTACCCCATGACGCTGATAAAGCTCAAATTTGGTATTAATGTCGCGCTTGGCGGTGCTTGGTGAAATAATCTCTACCACAAGATCTGGGGCACCTTTGACACCACGGTCATCAAGCTTGTTAAGGTCGCAGATAATCACTAAATCAGGCTGTACCACCGTAACAGTTTCTTCATCAGATGCATCCGAATGATCCTGCAGGCGGACATCAAATGGAGCCATGTATACTTCACATGGCTTGCCCACAAGGTATGAATGAAATTGTGCAAACAGTTCGCCAAGCCATTTTTGATGAAGCCGACCAGGCCCCGGACTCATGCAGAATGCCTCTCCGTCAATAAGCTCCCATCGCTGGTCATCATCCCAAGTCAGATAGTCTGCGTAAGTGAAGCGATCTTCTTCCTTGAATTTTGGTAGTGCCATGGTTCTTTATCTCCCTTGTTATCGAAGCCAGTCAGGGCTTCGTCGTTCTGTTCCGCCACGCCTTATCCTGAAACGTACGGTACTCATTTCACTTTTTCC
>CAYQMO010000386.1:0-3077 GCA_964418315.1 uncultured Geobacter sp.
CAGCGAACTGCCGCAACTGCAGGTGGTGCCGCAGATGCTGGCGGCGGGCTGGGGAGGGACGGGGAGCGTGGCTTCAGGGGGTATCAGGGCCAGCATGAATCCTGCGGAAATGGTGATGAGCTATGCGGCCGATACCATCGAAGAATTCAATTGCAATTACGACACCCCCCCCTCAATGCAAAGGCGCCGCAGCAAACCACGTGTGACAAAAAATGATTGGAGGGCTTTTGTGTCAGGCCTGGATAAGCTTGCCCAAAGAAAGCAGTTAGCGGCTCTGCCAGTCACATTGGCTGATTTGATCGCACTCCGGCTCCCGAATGAGCTGGTTGATATTTTGCTGGGATTTATGGGCCGGGGAGAATTCGAATCCAAAGTTGTGCGGGCTGCACTCGAACTGATTCAGGAATATATCGATAAGGTCTATACGGATACAGTTTTGGCATTTATCGCCAGGTGTTCGTCTGCTTCGCCTGATCTGGTTCAGTCGATCCGGAAAGCGTTTGATAAGCTGAATCCTGTAATTTGGCTGGATTGTGATCACGCTAGGGTTGAAGGGGATTGACTCGAAATCCTGGAGACTCTACGTCGAATGAAGGATGAATGCGAGGATGTCCATTTAATACTTATTATCCCGCAATCAATAATTTATAATAATGGCCTGGTTTCAAATATGTGCGAGGTATGCCGATGATTCAAAAGAGACTTCAGAATGGCAAATCACAGGAATATCACTTTGACATCATACTGTCGGCATTTAAAAGCAAAGAATCTGAGTCCCTTGATTTAATTGCAAACAAAAAATCTGAAAGAGAGAAAATTTGGACTGCCACATTTGAAGCTAAGTTATTGCAACATTTAAACGCTACCATTGCCCCTGCAAACAGGTTAATATTTAGGTCGATTACCATTTTATGGCTCTTGTTTGCTCTCGTTTTGGATTTTTTGTTTTTACCTACAATCTTTGCAATTGTAGCGCTGATTGCCTTGAATGTGATTATCCAGGTTATTTCAACACCTTTGAAAGGTCTGGCGTTAAGTCGATACAAGTCCAAGATAGATATGATAGAAATGGAGATATCAACCCTTTCAGCAAAGCTTGAGCAACTACGTCACCAATTTCAAATAGATTGGAATCAGGCTTGCGAAAGTTACAGTGGACGACCGCCAGACTGGAAGGAACGTAGAGAAATTGTACTTGCTCGAGATGGGCGGAAATGCCAGAAATGTGGTTACCCTGACGGATTTTTTCAAAGGGATCGTGAACTTCATGTTCATCACATCATTCACATTTCTGAAGGTGGGAATAATTCACTGAACAATCTTATTACTCTATGTCATGTATGCCACGGAAGAATTGACCGAAATCATAGCGGGGTAAGGAAATTGAGTTGAAATTAACACAGGCATGTCAATCGCCCTCCACTGTCGGCTTTTTTCACCAGTTAGCGTAAATAACACTAGATTCTGTTCAAGGTCCGCCTAATCAGGTAAGCATCTACACTTTTGCTCCGATAGCGAAAGAAAGCGGCAAGCCAAACTATTTTGAAATGTTTTGTTGCCGGCTTGTCGGCTGGTTACAAGTGGAGCATTACCTTGACAATACTGGGAATCGATTTCGGTACGTCCAACTGCTCAGCATATCTCGCCACAGACATGGGAAAAGTGGAGCCGATACCGCTCCATGGCGATACATTGTTGATGCCCTCAGTTATTTTTTCCACGCGTCGAGAGATCGCGGTCAGACAGATCAAGGTCAACGAGTTTAAGCGCCGACTGAAAAGTCTAAAGGCGCAGCAAGCACATAGCAATAAGGAAGGAGGCGACAACCTGAGCGATGCTGAACTCCGCGTGAGCATTGAAAAAGCTATGCGACGCGAAGCTGCAGAGGAGGCAGATCGAAAATATTGGGACCAGACCTTCTTTTCGTCTGCTAGCGACGGCCAAGCTATCATTTTCGGCGAACCGGCATTAACAGCTTACATATCTGATCCATTGAGCGGCACATTGGTTAGATCGCCGAAATCCTTCTTGGGAAGCAATCTGGAGTCGCTACATCTCAAGCATTTCGAGAACGTTATCAGCGAGATGCTGCGCCACATCCGAGCCAAGGCCGAAGCTCACGCAGGATTCCCAATCACTTCGGCTGTGATCGGCAGGCCGGTCAACTACCAAGGTATGGCGGGCAACAACCAAGCTTTGGAAATCATGGCGAATTCTGCCAAGCGTGCTGGCTTTGAGAACATTGAATTCATGGTCGAGCCGATGGCTGCGGCCATGGAGTTTGAGAAGACACTCGTTCGCGAAACCTTGGTACTAGTGGTGGATGTCGGAGGTGGCACTACCGACTGTGCGTTGGTCAGGCTGGGTCCTGACTTAGCTGGAAATGCGGAAAGGGCAAACGATATACTAGGTTTTTCCGGTGACCGGATAGGGGGTACGGACTTCGATCAAGCCCTGGCCTGGCGGTCGTTCATGCCACAGCTTGGCAAGGACTCGATGTTGCGCTTGGGACGTCCTGTGCCACATAACCTTCTTATGGATGCAATATCCACGCGGGACCTACCAGCTCAGTTGCGCTTTCGTAAATCCAAGCATGAGATCGAGAGATGGATCGAGGATTCTGTAGAGCCTTGCCTATTGTCACGATTTCTGACATTGCAGAAAGGGCAACTTCAGCACCGGCTTATCAATAGTGCCGAACTCGCCAAGATAAAGTTGTCTGAGCAGAATTCTTGTACCGTACCCCTTAGCTACTTGGAAGATGGTATGCAGGTGCCCATCACGATGGACGATTTTGAGGCGGCGACCGTTGGATGCTTGGGTAAAATTGGTCGGATAATCACCGACGCTCTGTCTAGAGCCAAACAAAAACCTGATCTGGTTTTCGTAACGGGTGGCATGGCATCTTCTCCCGCTCTGCGTCATTACCTGAATGCCATGCTGGATGGTGTGGCCCCGATTATGACTGGAGACATGTTAGGGTCAGTCGGAAAAGGGCTGGGCGAATACGCTAGGATAAAGAACGAAAACAGAGGCTAATTGGTTCTGTTGCGTGCAAAGATAAGGGTAAAAAGGCT
>CAYQMO010000387.1:0-3046 GCA_964418315.1 uncultured Geobacter sp.
TGTTTCTCTAACATCGTTATTGCCCATTTCGTTAAGTTTCATTCTTTTGCTTTATTCTCTCCGAGAGTCAAAAAGACAAGGCCGCAGAATAGCAACACTACTCCGGATACCTGCGATAGGCTCAAACGTTCTCCCAAAATCACAACGCCCAATATCGTTGCGGTAAATGGTTCTGCGAGCGAAAGGGTGGCGGCTGTACCCACGTTGAGGTTTTTTAGTCCTCGGGCAAAAAGTCCGTAAGAAACCGCCGTCGCCAAAACTCCCAAGTGCAGTGCCACAGCTATTCCACGCGGTTCAACCAACCAGCCGAGATACGATGTAAAAAACAGAGGGGACAATAAAAGTGCTGCAAGACAGAACACTACTGCCATGACAGCATCAGGTTCATGTTGATCTAACAGACTTTTAATACTTACCGTATAGGCAGCGTATGAAACTCCGGCTCCCAATGCCAGCATGATACCTGTCTTATTGCTCTGAAACCCTCCACCACCGGCTGCCAGAAGGACACATCCGATCACCGACAGAAGTGTGGCTGCCATCCAGCGAAAGCCAACATGTTCGCGTCTGACCAGATACCCCAATACTCCGGCAGCTACCGGGGCAGTACCGATTGCTACAATAGTTCCGGCAGCAACGCCGGTACGTGCTACACCCGCAAAAAAACAGAGTTGATAACCGGCTACAAAAAAGGCCGACATCAGAGTTACAAATATCGGCCAACGCCCGCCGCCCTTAAAGCTGCCCCGGAGCATTGCCAGCGTCAACAGAGCAAGCCCTCCAACAACCAGGCGAACAGCTCCAATGGTTGTAGATTCAACTCCGGCAGGAGCTAATCCTTGAGACGTGCCAGTGGTTCCCCACAACACAGCCGCTGCCAGCACATACCAGATGCCGCCTCGTCCTATATTCTTTTGTGGTAATGTATTCTCATTCATACGCTTCGTCGCCATAAGAAATTATTTCATAGCGGTATAGATGTCCGCTGCAGTCGTATTGGCAAACAAAACATCCTTCAGTCCAATATAATCAGTAGGCTGCGACATGGTTTCACGTAGAAAGATGGCGGCCTTTGTTATAGCTATTCACTCTATTATGGCCTGCACTGCCTCGGTTTTTATCTGGCCACCCATCGGCAGAGTTACAATGTGTTTGGCTGTTTTACGCATTTTCTGACTCCTTCATAACTTCGATCTTGAACTTGAACCAAACAGCAGTTTCCCTCAACCCTTCTTCCATCGTAAAAGGCGGCACCCACCCAAGAGTTACCGCCTGATCTTTGAACTATCCACAGTCAACGAACCATGGTTTAACTTATTGACACCTTGTTTTGTTCTAAATTTCAACGAAAATATGGATTAAAGACAGGAACTGAAAATGGGGTGCAATGCTTTTCATTACGGGTAACAACAGACAAACCATTATTAAGTGCTGTGGCAGCAATTATCACATCGGCACCATCATGACCAACTTTTGCGGTCAAATCTCCCCAGCAGCATGCGATTTCCGTTGTAACCGGCAGAACACGGTCCCCATAATTCCTCAACAACTCATTAAGCCAGCACTGTAAGCGCCTCGCAAATGGCACATCTTTACTTCGCTGCATGGTAATGCCTCGTTGTATTTCGCTGATTGTCACCACGCTTAAAAAGAGACTTTTATCTCCGACCAAAGAGAGCCAGGAGACAACACTCGGATCTGGAGTCCGCTTGCGAAGCTCTGAAATCACCATCGTATCTAAAAGCCACATCAGAATTCGACCTCACGAGAATTAAACGGCAATCTTTGAAACTTCATATCATCTTTAGGAAGTGCAAGTAGATGATCTACAAAACTCGGCATAGCGGCTGTCCTAAACTTTTCAAGGCGCAGATATTCATCAGCGGAGACAATAACAACCGCTTCGCGCCCACGTCTGGTAACAAGTTGCGGTTTTCCGTGAAGAGCTGCTGCAACGACCTTACTGAACTGGTTTTTTGCATCCTGTAATCGCCACGATTCAGACCTCATAATTTTCCTCCTAAGAAATCTAGCTAGTTTAGCTGGCTTTTTTTTGTTGCAAATGCGCCCTGTTGTCAATAGTCAAATTGCATCTCCGCACTTGAGGTGTGACTCAAAATAGCAGTTTGATTGCAGTTTGATTTCAACTCAAAATTCAAAATCCAAAATTCAAAATTGCTTCTTGTACCTCAACCCCTCTTCCACCGTAAAAGGAGGTTTCCAGTCAAGTTCCCGCCTGATCTTTGAACTATCAACAGTCAAATCACCGATCAATAAAACAGAATATTCCAGTCAATTTTCAATCCAAAAGCACCCTGATACGTGCCAGCACATCCTCAACTATTATTAGCGGTGCTGTTTCAATAAGCTTTCCACCACGCTTTTTCAAGTCAAGCATACGAACTTGGTTGCAAAGTACAACCCCGTGCAATTTACCCCCGGAACCCATCAATGAGACGGTAAATCCATTTTCACGGGCAAACTGTCCGCCTTGGGTAATAGGAGCAACCAGCGCCAGCCCGAAACGATTAAATCCAAACACCGTAAGAACAAGCACATAGCGCTGTCCCTGCTGTTCTCTTCCAAGTGTAGGGTCAAGATTAATATTGAGAACATCTCCCCTTTCAGGAATACCACGCTTCATAAGGGGAGTTCCTTACCGACAGGTCTGGAGTCTAGCCATTCTTTGTCTTCAGGGGTAGAAGCCATATTCTCTTCCGTACATTTAGCCAGAAGTTCTGCAAGAGTGTATCTTGGTTTGACCTTTGGTTCGACTACCAGCCTTCCAGCCTCAACACTCACCTCAACTTGACTGCCCGCACCAAGATGTAACATACTCAATATCTGTCTTGGGACCGACATCACCACAGAACCGCCAAGAGCCCTTAATGCAACTGTAGCCATTTCATACCTCCATATTATAAGTTATACAAATATATAACATTGGAGAAGTAAAGGCAAGTTATGAACGATCCCACAATCCACCACCTAATTTTAAATGTACTTGCTGGTCGACATTTTAACGGCCATTTTTTCATCAGCGGAC
>CAYQMO010000388.1:0-3023 GCA_964418315.1 uncultured Geobacter sp.
AAGCGTTATCTCCTTGTACTTATTCAGCGTTTCACTGACAAGCGCACGCTTTTGATCCTCAGTTTCTGCAATTCCGGTGAGTATAGAGGCAATAACTGCGACTTTTTCCGTGCCGATAACCCAGCCGATTACCTCGCCTGCGGAGGTCACCGGATAACGGTTCAGTTGCCCGGCACCATCAGTAGCCAGAATAAGCTTGCCGACTTCGTCTTCAATAATAATTGAAACTTCCAGATCGCTGACCAGGCGGTGAATTATTGGCGCAAGCGCACGTTTTTTTATCAATTTGCTGAGACAGCCCGGTATCATGTCGTTATCCTATGAATTTAGTTTTTTTTCTCGTTCCCACGCGCTGCGTGGGAATGCAGATGTGGCGCGCTGCGCCACGAGTTGACATTCAATGAAGCCACATTTTAGTTGCAACATAGTTTTTCGATCCTCTCCTCTGCTGAACACGGGGCGCAGCGCGCCCTAACTGCATTCCCACGCAGCGCGTGGGAACGAGAGGACGAGTGGAAAAATACTCATTTTTATACCGTTTGCACTATCGGTACGGTAAAAAAGAACGTACTCCCCACATTGGGAGTAGATTCTACCCATATCGTACCACCATGATGCTGTATGATCTTCTGGCATATAGACAAGCCGAGTCCGGTTCCTTTCGGCTTATCGGTGAGTGTGTCACCGATCTGTCTGAATCTGTCAAAAATAGTTGCCTGATCCTCCGACGCAATACCATAGCCGCTATCCTGAACACTGAAACAGACAAATTCCCTTTGCAGGCAGGCTCGTAAAATAATCCCTCCGTGAGCGGTAAATTTGACAGCATTTCCCAGCAAATTACTCAACACATGGAAAAGGCGTGGCTCGTCGCCCGTCACTTCCGGAAGAGCCGGCTCGATTTCAACAAGAAACTCCAACCCTTTCTGAGCGAATTGCGGCATGAAAACAGCAGCGACCTGCTTAAGTAATTGTTCCGGAACAACATGACTGAAGTTCCAGTCAACCTTGCCGGAGTCGAGGGTAGCGCAGTAAAGTATGTCATTGACTATTTCCGAGAGTCGTTCTCCCTCCTTTACGACGATGTCCAGATTTTCCCTGACCTGTGATATGGCTCTGGATGTTTTTTCATCTTCTTCGACCCTGGGGAAAACTGCACTCTCCAGTTTTTTCTTGACCTGTTTTACAAAGCCGGCAACAGAAGTTATCGGCGTGCGCAGTTCATGTGAGACGGAAGTAAGGAAGTCGGATTTTATCTTATCAAGCTCTTTTAGCTCCAAATTTGCTTTTTCAAGGGCGGCGGTGCGCTCGGCGACCTTGCTGTCAAGGTGCAGAATATTCTCCTGCAAACGTCCCACCATGCTATCAAGAGCAGTCGCCACAGTGCCAATCTCGTCATCCCTCTTTACCAAGCAGCGTGCATCAAGATCCCCCTCCATTACCTTAACCGCAGTATCACGCATCTGTAACATCGGAGATGTCAGTCTTTTTACAAAAACGTAGATCAGCAGAACGGAAAGCAACAGGGTGCCGACAAATATCGAGAGGACTATGTTACGCACGGTACGTGCGCTTTCTCCTAGTTCATCAACATAGATCGAAGAGCAAATATACCAGTCGAACTCATGAAAATGACGAACCCACGAATTTTTTTTGTAGATGAAATTGCCTGGCTCGGAGGGTTTGTCCCACAGATAGTTCAGAACTTGCCCTTTATCTGCTATCTCCATCAGCATAGGCAGAAGCGGCTTTTTCGTATCCTTATCGAGCAGATGACCGGCATTGGTCTGCTCGATACTGGCATTAGGGTGAATCTGCATAACGTACTGCCCGTCGAAGATGAAGACATAACCGGTCTTTGCGATTTTGGTCTCCTTCAAACGATCACGTAATGCATCAATGGCTAACTTCTTTTTCGTCTGAACCATAGCTTCAATATCGTCCAGATAAACGCCTGTGCCGATGACGATATTAAATTCAGGTATATGCCTGAAATATGTTATTTTTTCTACCGGTTGTTCTTCACCGAGGCGGCGCCACCAGTATGAATAGTAGCCATCCCCCGCGCCTTCGAGAGCTATTTTGACCATCGGGGGCACAATCAGGTTACCTTTTGTATCTTTTATTTTCGAAAAATCGGCACCATTCAGCTTAGGGTCGGGGTGAGAAATGAGCCTGGAGTGGTAATCTGATGCCCAGATGTAATCGTTTCGACCATACTTGACTCGGCGCAATTCATTCAGCAAGGTGAGACGAGCTCGTTCCCTGGTTACTTTACCTGTACGAACATCATCCAACAAATCCCGGATACGGGCATCGGCCACAAAAAGAATATTGCGGAGCTGTTCCTTTCGTTCCAGAGTAATTGACTGCCGATAACTTTGAAGCTCATGATGAATCTGTTCCACCATGCTATGCACGTTGTTCAAAATTGTAAGAGCGCTGTTTTTCTCGATTTTTTCGACGGTAGACTGGATGTAGGGGACGGACAGCAGGTACATGACCATGAACAGCAGGACGATCGCCAGTGTGGAGGAGACAAAAATATTCTTGAACATTTTTGAATTAAACATGTCGATAGTACCTGTAAGTTTAGTGTTTTACCTTATAGCAAATAAATTAAGTACGAATCTATAATAAAATTCCGTTTTGGGGAGTTTTTGGTGAGTTTTATGGAATTACAAGCAAACAATCTTTTTAGCAGTATCCCTGCAACACTTGAGGAAGAATTATTTCAAACTCTGGCAGAATCCAGATATGTAAGAATTGAGCGGATCGTTTCTGACGGACATGCATCGCCACCAGGAGAGTGGTTTGATCAAAGTTGGGATGAGTGGGTTATGCTGGTTTCAGGAGAGGCGACTTTGCTGTTTGAGAACAACACCACCCTTGTTACTTTGTTACCCGGTGATCATGTCATGATTCCCGCCGGATGTCGCCACCGGGTGGAACGAACCGACATGACGCAAAAAACGGTTTGGCTGGCGGTTCATTTCAAGTAGCTCAATCCTCATCGTTCCCAC
>CAYQMO010000389.1:0-3017 GCA_964418315.1 uncultured Geobacter sp.
TGGGCGAGTAATTTAGTCGGGCTTTTTGAGACTTTGAGTTTTGCAAGAGGCTCAAAGTCTTAGAATTTTTTGAGCTATCTAGTTTTGGTTCGCCCACGCTGAAAGAGCACAGCGAAGAAATGAATGCTCCTAACGGAGCACGTCTTGTCTCAGTTCTAAAAAGAGCTAAGTTTGGGGAGGCACCGTCGTACATTGCTTTAAGTCAAGCGTTGGACGCTGATTTGGTGGGCGAGTTTGAGGATAGTTGGGACTGGTTCTTGCTTTCCAATTCGAAATCTATTATTTGGTCGGCGACTTTGATAGACCGATTTAAGGAGCATTGGAAATGGTCTGTGTTATCACACAATGAGGCGCTACCTTGGTCGGATCACCTAATTGAATCTTTTGCCGATAGATGGGATTGGAGTAATCTTTCAAATAACTCAGCCATCCCGTAGAAATCTGCCTTGCTCGCCAAGCACCATGAAAAGTGGGACTGGAGTTCCCTGTCTGAAAATAATTCTATCCCTTTTGATCAGGGGGTAATTCAAAGATTTTCAGCAAAATGGGACTGGTATTTACTATCTCTTAATGAAGCGGTCCCATTCACTCCACAATTGATTGAGCATTTTCGCGATAGGTGGGATTGGAACGGGCTATCACAAAATAGTTCTTTGCGAGTATCACCGGAATTGATTGAGCAGTATGCCGAGCATCTGTATTGGCCGTTTCTTTCAGGAAGAGAGGACCTGGCTTGGTCTTCAGCGCTGATTGAGCGCCATACGGAGCGATGGGATTGGCAACGCCTTTCTGGCAATGAAGGTATTCCTTGGTCAATTGAACTAATAGAGTTGTTTGTGGACAAGTGGGTGGTTGAGTCAACAGACTTCGGAAATTCCGGATTTGCTTACAACGAGGCGTTACCTTGGTCCTTGGAGTTGATCCAGCGTTTTGAGCATAGATTGAGCTGGATAGGATTATCCGCCAATAAAGCCCTGCCATGGTCGGCTGAGTTGATTGCACGCTATCAGGATCGTTGGAACTGGTCCAATCTCTCAAAGAACATAGCGTTACCGTGGTCTTTAGAATTAATCGAACAGTATGAGGATCGGTGGGACTGGGGAGGCCATGTATCAGGACTTTCATCTAACGAGGGCGTGCCATGGACTGAGGTTATGATAAAACAGTTTCATGATCAAATATCTACAATTTGGCTCGCAGCGAATAGGGCGCTACCTTGGTCTGAAAAATTTATTGAGCAACATAAACACGAATTAAGCTGGAGTTCACTTTCTGAAAATGAAGCGCTACCTTGGTCAATTTCGCTGATTGAAAGGTTTGCTGATCGCTGGTCGTGGGGCTACCGAGGCCTTTCTGACAATGAAGCGGTCACACTACCGTCGCTTTCTCGAAGTCAGATCGTCGAAGTAATGCAGAACTGGCTCCAGACAAAGCGTGAGAATGACGGCTATGTGAATTCGCTGGTGCGCGCTATAAACAATTCTGCTTGAAGATTAGGAGTCTGACGCTCAATACCAGCCGAAATTCGCACACTGATCTGGGGAATCACCTAACCACCCCCAGCGCCCTGCGCTGCTCCTCCCATACCGCAGCCGGGTTGAGACTTAGATCCGCCAGCGTCACATCCTCCGGCAACGTTTCATCCAGGATCGCCGCGACGATCTCTGGTGACAGGGTTGCGAGATTCAGGAATCGGGCGACATAGCGGTCGTCGTCCACTGGTCGTTGTGTTGATGTCTTAAGGGAACAGTTCAAACAAGAATATTTTCAGTTGAAAGCTAATCTAGTCGAAACAGCCCTTGCTCAAACAAGGGCTCAGCGACTTGATCGATGGTCTGGCACGTCAGCGACTGATCGGGCCTCCGAATTGTCCACAACTCGAACGCATCATCGATTTCTCCCTGAATTTCAAGCGGGATATGGTTCTGGTAGTTTTTCATTCTGATTTCTATTGACTCGTCTGCTCGACCAAGTTCGTAGGCAATGCGCATCCAGAGCCATGCTTTTCGATAATCCTTGCTTACGCCGCGGCCCTGTTCGTACAGTTTGGCCAGTTCATCCTGGCTATGAACATCCCCACAGACCGCTGCTCGGAGGTAGTGTCTTGCGGCTGAAGCATAGGCATGCCGCTCACGATTTAAGTCCCCCAACCTCGATTGAACGCCGATGGAGGAATCACCTGCATACGGAGGAGATTCTGGTTCTGTTGGCTCAACTGTGGCCTCAGGTGTCTTGGATGGTGCCGGGACGGCATGTTTGTCGATGACATGGGGTGACGGCCGAAATTGTTGGAGCATCAGGTCAGGCCAAAACATGATTGCCACCGTGATTGCAATAAATACCAATCCCAAAAGCAGCGATACCAATGAATTTAGTTTTTGATTTGTCATCACTGATTTCCATTTGGGTCATGTTTCAACGAATTCTCTCCCGCTGTTGTTGAATGTATTTGAAGCCAACCCGCTGCGGTGAAGAATTTAGCGCTAACTACGTATTTCTGTGGCCATCCTATGCCCCAGCTGTCTCATCAGAAGAGACACGATCCGGGGCTGGTAGAAATGTCGCACAACAAGGCGGTAGACCCAGATGATCCGCCTTTTGATATACCGTCCTGAAAGATGATGCGGGACGTAATAGCAGTTACCCGCCGATGCGCCGGATGGCGCGGGAATAGGCTTCAATGGTCTTGGGTTGCAAGCCTTTGAGCTTGAGGTGCTTAAGATGGGTTTGATATTGCTGGTCAAAGTGCGTGGTAGATGGAGAGATCATGCTGACGTGTCCTCACGAAATTAGGCAAAATCACCGCCTCACGGTGGAGGGAGGTGATCGTGCAGAATAATTCGTGTGACGCCGGCTCGCGAATCCTCCGCGTAGCGGCTTCGCCCAACATCGAGGTTAGACAGGTCGCAATACGGTCAGGATATGCGGTGAGGGAAAGCTCGGTTAAATCGCCACCAAGCCAGATAAAAGCTCAGCTGCCCGGACGCAACGAGCCGGATTGCACCTGGCGTAACGAT
>CAYQMO010000390.1:0-2998 GCA_964418315.1 uncultured Geobacter sp.
CCGGTCTGCTTTGTAAAGTTTTGTAAAGTCTGGATCACAAATCTTTACAAATTTTTACAAAACAAACTGCTGTTAATCAGTTATAGTAAGGACGAAAAAAATGTGACTGCCTGGAGGAGAGCATGAACAAAATATTGATAATCGACGATGACATGGATCTTTGCGATCTCCTCGGGGATTATCTCACCCCGGAAGGGTTTACCATCGAGGCGGTTCACAATGGATTTAATGGGGTCGAACGGGCGGTTTCAGGGCAGCATTCCCTGGTAGTGCTCGATGTGATGCTGCCCGGCATAAATGGTTTTGAAGTTCTGCGGAGGATTCGCGCTGCCTCTCGTATTCCTGTTCTTATGCTGACGGCCAGGGGGGAGGATGTGGATCGTATCGTTGGGCTGGAGCTAGGCGCTGACGATTATCTGCCAAAACCGTTCAATCCGCGGGAACTGGTGGCCAGGATCCGTGCGGTACTCCGCCGGATGGAAGCTGAGCCACAGACACAGGCTGATACATGGAGATTGATTGTCGGCGACATCGAACTCGTACCCGGTACCCGCACCGTGCGTTGCTCCGGTCAGAAAACAGACCTGACCACGGTCGAGTTTACCATCCTCGAGATTTTGCTGCGTCAGGCGGGTCAGGTAATAACTCGCGATGAGCTGGTGAGGCAGGCATTAGGAAGGAATTTTTCAGCCTATGACCGGAGCATTGATGTGCACGTGAGCAGCCTGCGCAAGAAGCTTGGGCAACGGGCAGGCGAATCTGAGCGGATCAAGACGATTCGTAGCATTGGTTACCTCTATTCTGTTGAATTGTAGAAAGTGATGCCGCCATGATCGAAGAAAGAAGCATAAGCCTGCGTGGAGCCCGCCGGTACTGTATGCACGTACTATTGAGTAGCGTACTGTTCTTTACCTGCAACGTTATCGCCAATCCGGTATGTGCTGTAACGGATTCGCCGACCGGCGCACCAGGGTTCAGCCCGGCAGAGCAGTTGGCAGCCGGAGTTGACGGAAGTCGGCCGCCTCCACGTGGGATACCGCCGCGGGAAGCCATTGAAGCCTGCAATGGCAAGAAGGAGGGCGATCCCTGCACGATCAGTACCTTTCGCGGAAATCTCAATGGCCTCTGTTTTACAGGTGACGAGAATGTTTTCGCCTGCAGGCCGAAGAGGAGAGCAGCGCCTGTAGTTGCCCCTGCTTCCTCGACGGAGCAGCCGGCTGAAGCCGTTAGAAAAAATGCTCCAGAGCATCGGCCCTTACATCAGGTAACGGTACCGCCTGAAATCAGAACCAGCCCCAAGGAAATAAGTGGTTCGGGTCCGCAAGAGATACCATCACAACACAGACAGATCACCAATCCGGTCAGTATGCCGACAAAACAGCTGCCTGCATCCCAAACAAAATCTGCACCGGCGCAGTCGGAACCTTCTCCCCCATCCCAAACAAAATCTGCACCGCCGCAGTCGGAACCTTCTCCCCCGCTCGCCGCTTTTTTCGAAATGTTGGGACGATATGCCGGAAACTGGGGGTTCTATTTGGGCGTTGCCCTACTTTCTTCCGGCCTGACCTGGTTCTGGTTTTTCAGGTATTTCACTATACCTCTGCTCCGCTTGCGCAAGGTGACCCAGAAACTAGCCGGAGGAGATCTATCGGCGCGAGTCGGAGAGGGATTGGTTCACCGTAAGAACGAGGTGGCCGATCTGGGTCGTGATGTGGATCGGATGGCCGAACGCATCGAAAGTCTGGTGAGCGCTCATCAGAGGCTGATCAGGGACGTATCCCACGAATTGCGCTCTCCCATTGCGCGTCTCAATGTTGCGCTTGAATTGGCTCGCCAGTCAGCCGGGCCAGCGCATACGGCACCTTTCGACCGCATTGAGCGTGAATCGGAGCGCCTAAACGAGTTGATCGGTCAATTGCTGATGCTTACCAAGCTGGAAAGTGAGAGCGGCTCCATAAAAAGAAGCGAACTTGATATTACTGCTCTTGTCGTAGAGATAGCCAAAGACGCTGATTTCGAGGCAAAAAATAACCATCGGCAGGTTATTGTGACTGTTTCAGAGAAAATTATACTTAACGGAAACAGTGAACTACTCAGGCAGGCGATAGAAAATCTGGTTAGAAATGCGGTTCGCTACACTGAACAGGGAACTTCTGTTGAGATATCGATTAAAAAAAAGATGGTAAACGGACGCAACCGGGTTCACATTGAAGTCAGGGATCATGGCCATGGTGTTCCTGAATCCGCTCTATTAGATATATTTCGACCGTTCTACAGGGTCAATGATGCGCGCGAACGTCAGAGTGGTGGAACTGGTGTTGGACTGGCAATATCCGACAGGGCTGTACACCTTCATGGCGGCAGCCTGAGGGCATTCAATGCCCCCGAAGGAGGCCTGGTTATGGAGATGGAACTCCCCTTACCAAGTAAGGTCGCTGAAATGAAAAGGGTTATGAGTTTAACTTTTTGATAGCTATTAGGAAGGATAATTGTGGGTTTTGATGTTCGCACCATGATTCTTATGGCTACCTCGCTTAGCCTCATCCTATCAGGGGTGATGGCACTGGCTGGCTTGCACACTGGAAATATCCGAGGGGTCAGACAGTGGGCATTAGCTTATCTACTATTCAGTATTGGGATGGCGCTCGCATTCACCCCATTTTCTGAAAGTCCGTGGGTATTTGTCGTCACCAACCCGTTGATTGCAGCCTCGGTAGGATTGATGATCACAGGTATCCAAGCATTTGAGGAACGGCAGCCGGACTGGCGTATTCCCATAGTAATGCTCTGCCTATCAATTGTTGCCAATTTCTGTGTATCTATCCTCACCAATAACATCGCTGGGCGTGTTATTTCCAATTCATTGATATTGGGCATTGCATTTGCCATATGCGCGCGGTCGTTATTAATAAAGATTGATCCGCCACTACGTACAGCCTACTGGCTTACCGGCTCGACGTTTGTGATGCTGACCTTGCTTGCCATCGCTCGTATTCAA
>CAYQMO010000391.1:0-2965 GCA_964418315.1 uncultured Geobacter sp.
ACCACTCGGCAAACCATTATGCGGATTCGGGAAGCGGCGATGAAATCACCGCAAACTGATAATACGGTCCACTCGCCTGGAGATTAAGCGATGAATCATCTATATCTGGAAAGACACGATACCGAAAACAACATGCATCGTTTTTATCAGATGTTTGTGACGCCGGGCCTATTTGACGATTGGTCGTTGATCAAGGAGTGGGGCAGGGTTGGCTCACCCGGTACTGTCAGAAAGCAATGGTTCGACACCCAGGAAGAAGCCATCGTCGCTGGGAAAAAGTTGTGTGCGTCTAAATGTAAAAAGGGCTATTACGCTATTCGCACAGGTAAATGACTTTAGATAGTTGTTTGCCCTATGCAATCTTGTACATATTCATTCTCTATATCTAAAAGCACTTGCGCTCTTTTCAATTCCTCGGCTGTAGGAGAAAGTACTTTGCGACAGTAAACAATACCCGGAGAACCAGGCATCAGCTCATGAAGCGTTGCAAACGCCACGCTTGCTATTGCCTCGGCGACTTCATCGCGGTAGCTTCCCATTAATGTACGTACTGCGTCGATTCTGGTCTGAATGGATGGATGGCTTTGGGAAGCCCCCCACTTGTCTCGTGCCATCAAGGTCATCGTAAATAGCGCGAAATAGATTCCGAGTTCTCTCTTTCTGCGAACAAGGTTCGGGTTTACATTTTCCCGTTGGGCATAAGCATCAAGCTGGTCAAGTAGAAATTTCGTGGCGAAGGCGTCGCATGACAGTTCCTCGTTCCTGCGCTGGGTTGGGTCTGCCTCATCGGGGTCAGCCGAATCACCATCCTGCTGATGCTTCAGATGCCGAACCTCGTGAAGAAGCGCCCAACCAACGCTCAGCGTTGCAAGCTCACCCGGTGCGCGAAGCTGTGGGTTGTCGTCATAGTGGCCAGGCTCGGGGACATCTTTGGGCAGTGCTTCCAGCTCCGGGGCATCGCTTTCCAAGACGCGCTCAAACGCATCAATCAGCTCCACCAGGCGCTTGAGGTCAAGTCGCTCTAGTTCCGCCGTTTCAGCTACAACGCGATACGCTTCCCAAGCTGCGAAGCCTGCGATCCAGAATGCACGCACTACGCGATGGTTAAAGCGGACGAAGCGGTACATTCCCGCTTCCATGACCAATCGCTCGCCATCGTGAGTGTCAGCAGTCAGTTGAAAACGAGGCTCAAGCAAGCTCCACAAGGTGGTCAACTCGCTTTCACGTTCTGGTGCCGAACCGAGCAAGATGTTCTGAACTGCGGTATTTACTTGTTCATCCTCGCGCGGAGGCAGGGTTGAGTTCATTTTTTACTCCCATTGTCGCTTATCCACGCCGCACGTTGTTCATCGCAGTTGCTCTACAAGATATAAGGCCATACCTTCAAACCGATGATGGTAGATTGCGCCCGCAAACTTTTATAGCATTTCATAAGATTTGAGATTTCATTTCACAATTGTGAGATTTTTTCATCTATTTTGAGATTTGACAAGTGATCCAGATAGTCATTTCGTCGGTCATGCTGTCTTTTGTTTCTTCTGATTCAATAGCTGTGGTGTGGGCAGTCTTCCATCAGAATAATAATTTAAGGTTAGTAAAGACGAAAATATAAGTTCTATTAACGTAATAAGGGAGGCCATAAGGATTCGTGCGAAAATAGCCTACAACATTTTTATGCCGGTCAGTAGCCTATCAACACTATGACGTTGCAGTATAAGCGTGTGTCGATCCCCGCTATGGAATCGGTGGCGCCTAATTTTTCTGCTAGCCTCTGCGACGGATTTTGACCTAATCTAGGAGATCATCTTGTCCGATCCACTATTGCGCCAATGGGAGATGCTCAAACTGATCCCTCGGGAACGTAAAATTACAGTTAAAGAGTTACAAGCAAAATTAGATGACTTAGGGTTTGCGGTTAGTCGTCGGACCCTTGAACGCGACTTAGATAGACTGTCGTCACCTTTTTGTATTGAATCGGATACTCGCAATAAGCCCTATGGATGGCGTTACGCTTTAAACATGAAATCGCCCAGCATTCCTGGACTCACCTCCAGCGAAGCGTTGACCTTGCTTTTATTGGAAAGCTATCTGAAAAATTTGTTACCTGTTGCGGTGGCTGATAACTTGGCGTCGCAATTTGCCGCTGCCCGTCAGTTTTTTGGTCAAGAGCACCCTGAGCTGAGATTGCAAGACTGGATTCGTCGCGTACACGTGCTGCCTCCCGGCCAAACACTACTTGCTCCCGACATCGACCCACGGATTCAACGGGATGTCTACGATGCCTTTCTGCACGGCTTGCAGTTGGAAATGAACTATCTGACCTCTGGTGCAAGTGAGGCCAAGTATTATTCCAGTGTTCATTTACAGGCACTGGTTCAGTACGGCAACGTAATCTATATGGTCGTCACGATCAACGATCATACTGACTTAAGATTACTGGTACTCCATCGTATTCAATCAGTGGTGATCAAGCACCAACCTTGTCATTTGCTTCCGGACTTTGATTTGCAAGAGTATATTGCTCAAGGCGGATTTGGTTTTGGTGACATAGCTACCACCGAAAATATTTGTCTGGAATTGATGTTTAGTAATGGTGCAGGCAATCACTTATTAGAATCGCCGCTTGCCATTGATCAGCAAGCTGAGCGTCTCGACTCGAAACGACTCAAAATCACGGTGAACATCCCACAGACACCCCATTTATTTTGGTGGTTAACCAGTTTCGGACCGGATATCGAAGTACTTGCCCCGGACACAGTTCGTCAGGAAATAGCTGAACGCCACCGGTTGGCGGCACAACAGTACGCATCTTAATAGCAGCATTTACATCAATATGTCCACGAGCTGGCCTGTCTCTGTAATGGCCCGCACTGCAGTGCCTTCTGGAAACAGTCTTTTCATGGATGCTAAGCGCAAACTGGTTTCGTTTGAGGTTGAACTGTAAGTGCCTGTCCCATGGTTTTGC
>CAYQMO010000392.1:0-2943 GCA_964418315.1 uncultured Geobacter sp.
ATATTTTTTGCATCTGACTGACATTCAATAAGGAAACCGCTCATGTTCGATAAAATACTGATTGCCAATCGTGGTGAAATTGCCTGCCGCGTCATCCGGACTGCCAGACGGCTCGGCATTCGCACCGTGGCCGTCTATTCCGATGCCGATGCCGGCGCGCTCCACGTCAAGCTGGCAGATGAAGCTCATCATATCGGCCCGGCACCGGCGCGTGAGAGTTACCTGATTGCCGAACGTATTCTGGAGGTTGCGAAGCGGAGCGGGGCGCAGGCTGTCCACCCCGGTTACGGCTTTCTTTCCGAAAATGCCGCCTTTGCTGAGGCGTGCGCCGGGGCCGGAATCGTCTTTATCGGCCCCCCGGTCGGCGCAATCCAGGCGATGGGATCGAAGAGTGCGGCAAAAGAGATCATGGGTGCGGCCGGTGTACCGCTCGTTCCCGGTTATCACGGTTCCGAGCAGGGGGCGGAATTCCTGCAGTCACAAGCGGACCGGATCGGCTACCCGTTGTTGATCAAGGCAAGTGCCGGTGGCGGTGGCAAGGGGATGCGGGTTGTTTCCGGCAGCGCCGACTTTGCCGAAGCCCTCGCCGGTGCCCGCCGGGAAGCGATGTCAGGTTTTGGCGACGATCATGTCCTCCTGGAGCGGTATCTCACCAAACCCCGGCATATCGAAATTCAGGTGTTTGCCGACAGCCATGGCACTGCCCTGCATCTCTTTGAACGTGACTGCTCGATTCAGCGCCGTCACCAGAAAGTTATTGAGGAGGCTCCGGCATCCGGCATGACCGCCTCACTCCGGCAACAGATGGGGGCTGCGGCAGTCGCTGCGGCACGAGCCATCAAGTACGTCGGCGCCGGAACCGTCGAGTTCCTCCTTGATGAGGATGGCTCCTTCTATTTTATGGAGATGAACACCCGGCTTCAGGTAGAACATCCGGTGACCGAGATGATAACCGGTCTTGACCTGGTGGAGTGGCAGCTGCTGGTTGCAGCGGGAGAAAAAATGCCGTGCACGCAGGAACAGCTTGCCATCTGCGGTCATGCCATCGAAGCTCGCATCTATGCCGAAGACCCGGCGCGTGAGTTCCTGCCATCAATCGGGAAGCTACGTCATCTCCGGATCCCCGCCGAAAATACCCATGTCCGCGTTGACACCGGCGTGCATCAGGGTGACGAAGTTAGCATGCATTACGATCCGATGATTGCCAAACTGGTCGTATGGGACCGTGACCGGAGCGCTGCGATCCGCCGCTTGCGTCAGGCGCTGGAAGAGTATCAGGTGGTTGGCGTCACCACGAACACGGTCTTTCTGGGCAGTATCGCTGCCCACCCGGCTTTTGCCGCCGGTCACATAGACACCGGTTTCATAGAGCGGCATCGCGCTGCCTTGATTCCTGAGGTCGCCCCGGCGTCTGATCGCATCCTGGCAATTGCCTCACTTGAAGTGATGCTCGAACTGGAAGCCGAAGCCGGACAGAGAGTGGCGTCTTCCACAGACCCCTACTCACCGTGGCATCAGATGAGCGGCTGGCGTCTCAATTTCGACAACCATCATGATATATACTTTGTCGATGGTGAACAGCCGGTTACGGTGGTGGTACACTATCGTCCCGGGGGCTACCTGCTGGACCTGCCGGGGGGGAGCCTTTTCGTCCGGGGCGAGCGGCACGAGAGCGGCGATATTCTGGCTGATCTCGGCGGCATGCGGGTGAAGGCGACGGTGGTCCGGAGCGGCAATATCCTGACGGTGCTGGATCAAGGGAAAAGTCATCTACTCACCTGGCGTGACCCGGGTGCGGCAGGCGATGAAGATGAAGCGGCCGCCGGGCATCTCACCGCCCCGATGCCGGGTAAAGTGGTCGCAATTATTGCCGAGGTTGGCGTCAGGGTTGAGCGTGGTGCTCCGCTCATGATTCTGGAGGCGATGAAGATGGAACATACCATCAATGCTCCCTGTGACGGTGCCGTGGTCGAATTTCACTTTGAGGTTGGTGGAGTGGTGAATGAAGGGGCCGAACTGCTTGAGTTCAGTGCCGAACTCGAACATCAGGTGTCATGAGAGTTCCGAAACGGGTAAAAATGGTAGAGGTCGGTCCCCGTGACGGCTTGCAGAATGAGGCGGTCATCGTACCGACAGATGTAAAGATAGAGCTGATTAACCGACTTTCAGCGACCGGTCTGAGCGCCATTGAGTCCACCAGTTTTGTTTCGCCGAAATGGGTGCCGCAGATGGCGGACAACGCACAGGTGATGCTCGGTATCACGCGCCGTCCCGGCGTCAGCTATCCGGTGCTGGTGCCGGGCATGCAGGGGTTTGAGGCGGCAGTCGCGGTCGGAGCAGAGGAGATTGCCGTGTTCGGCGCCGCTTCAGAGGCGTTTTCGCAGCGCAATATCAACTGCTCGATTGCTGAAAGTCTGGAACGATTCGCCCCGGTAATTATTGCTGCCCGTCAGCGCAACATCAAGGTGCGCGGTTATGTCTCCTGCGTACTCGGATGCCCGTATCAGGGGGATGTCGCTCCGGAAACGGTCGCCCAGGTTGCCCAGCGCCTACTTGAGATGGGGTGCTATGAGATCTCGCTGGGGGACACGATCGGCTTTGCCACCCCCGCTAAAGCGCAGGCGATGGTGAAAAAAGTTATGAAGGTAGTGCCGCGCTACCGTTTGGCGGTTCACTTCCACGATACCTACGGGCAGGCGCTGGCAAATATTCTCGCGGTGCTTGAGTTGGGAATCTCTGTGGTAGACAGTTCCGTAGCCGGTCTGGGCGGTTGTCCGTATGCCAAAGGCGCTGCCGGAAATGTTGCCAGTGAGGATCTGCTATTCATGCTTAACGGGATGGGCATTGAAACCAGTGTCGATCTGGATGGTCTGGTTGCTGCCGGACTCTATATTTCAAATTACCTTGGTCGTCCGTCTGGATCGAAGGTTGCGCAGGCGCTGA
>CAYQMO010000393.1:0-2884 GCA_964418315.1 uncultured Geobacter sp.
GTGAATATCCGGCAACCACATTGATTATAAGAATTGCCTGCTCTTGGTAAATCAAAATCCCAATTGTCACAATATTCAGTTGGATTATCCCATATTCGCTTGTTCTCTGAATAAACGAGCAACTTGATTTGGCAGAGTTGACATTTTAATGAGCGTCTTGAACCCCGGGAGTATTCTGTCTGTGTCGGTCTCCGATTCGTCAGCTGTTGTTTCAGGCATTGACGCTATTTCAGCAAATAGTTCTTCAAGGTCGGCTTTACCGTTAAGGAGTATTTTTACGTACTCTGGATTATCAAGATTTTTCACCAAAGGCGTATCTGCCAGCATCGCTTGTAGTGTTCGACTCATAGAGTTGTTGCCTGTTTTGCGACGATGCCCCCGGCGTACTCCTCTGAAGAATTGTTCAAGGAGATTGTTGGTGCGCTGTGGGTATATTATTACCGTCCCGTTTGGCGTTTCCACTTCGATAGGATCTGCAAAGAGCTTGTCATAGTACTTGTCAATCTGTTGCGCCATCTTAATGCAGAGCCGGTCGTTAGCCAGTTTGGGTTCTATGTCAAGCTCGCGTCTGAACCGTTCAACGCATTGCCTTATAGTGGTCATCGCTTGTTCTGTTCCGTCGTCGTTCAGACCATGTTCACCACCGACTGGTGCAATGCGCATGGCCTCGCGTAAGCGATCAAACACTATGCTGCGCCAGCTTAATTCCTCGACTGCTTTGCGAAGCACCGCGTCTTTGGCAACGTCAGAGGCTATCTTTGCCAGCTTTACGAGAGGTTTGTTGTCACACTGCCCACTACTTGCGCACTGATCCAATATATCCGGTACTTGGCTGTTAATTTCCAACAGCCGGCAAGCAAACTCTAACAGCGGGAGATCAAAGGGGAAACCGTAACCGTCACCGCTTTTTTTACCTTGCAAAGTCCAGAGGGCAAGTGAATATGCTGCCGCCATGGGCAAGGATGCTGCGTTCTTTAGTGGGACAGTTCCATTGATGGCAGTTGCCAGCAGTTCGGCCTCGGCAGCTTGTTCACTGAGACTAACCCGCGTTTCCCGCACCAAGGCATGCAATTTTGAGCTTGCTGTGTGCGTACGCAGGCAGTTGCGAAGTTCCCGATATGCCGGTTCAAGGAAATCCTTGCCGATATCGCGCAAAAAGTGGAAGTGGCAGATAAAGTCATGAATGCCGGGAAAAACATCCGTCACTGCCCTGCATATCCCGCGCCCCATATCATGAACACAGGCAATCGGGGTTCCATAGTCGCTTTGCACTTTCTGAAGAAAAGGAACGATGTAGTCAGCATGTTCGCTTGGCACCTTTGCATTTGTCAGCACTATTTTACTCAAGCTGTCCATGCTGGTCATCAGCACCGGTGCATCACCATCGTGCGTTGCGTCAAGATGAAGCACATACCCACCGACCAGCTGCATATTTTGCCGGATACCAGGTGTTGCAAGACGGTGTCCGATAGCCAGATACGATATGAATTTACGCCCCAGATAGATAACTTCGGAGGCACTTAGACGCACATTGCGGGCAAGCAACTCAATACATACTTCACTTGTGGTCCGATATCGCTGAAACAGAGCCCGCCCCACAAAAACAAGCAGATCAAAGGCCACATTGCAGCGACTCTGAACCAGGTTGAGCAATGCAACCGAAACAAAGAGTTGGAAACATGATGGACATTGAAGTACTTTCTCACGCGCAATGAACGGGCCGTTCATGGTCAGAACAGTTTTTCGCCGACTCTTCTGAACGTCAAGCCGACTACCGCAGTGACACTCTTCGATCTCGGGAATAAAGTCAATAACCGGCGGCTCCGGGAACAATGCATGGGGCGAAGTCTCTTTGGTCAGTCGTGCCAGGCAGACGCTTAAGACCTTCAGTGCGTTTGCCGCACAGTTTGCGCTGTTTTTTTTAGACCGTGCGTTTCAAAAAGCCTTTCAATCTGTGCCAAATCGACAGTAACACCCTTGGCTTTCTTAATCACATTGAGCAGATGCTCGAAACTGGACGTGGGGTTTTTGATAAATTCCACCAAAACCATGACCGCAATCTCTGCCGGAATTTGGTCCGGATGCAAGCTCTTCATAGCCAGGGCTCGTCGCTGACTGACGGAAATTTGTGAATCTGATGCAAGGTAGATATATGAACGCCCATGCTTCTGGCGTTCAAGCTTTCCGAGCCGACAGAGTTGTACTAAAATAGCATGACAACGGCAATGCAGTTTCAAGCCAAGCTCTTCCGCCGTCAGACCAGCCGGGCTGCGACTGATCAACTCAATTAAGGCATTGGTCAGGTTGTTGAAACTTGAGAAGCCGATGTCGCCAAAGAACCACAGACCATCCGTACCGAAGTCCGGAATTGAATGGAGAGTATACCAGACTCCATTGTGAGTAAAACTGCTGTAGTACCCGGCTTCTTTCAAAAAACGACGCACCGATGGAATTGAATAGTTCAGCTTCAGAGCAAGAGGTTCGATCATCCAACATGGCTCTTCTGAAAAGAGGGAACAAAGGCGTTGCATTGGCTTGGTCGTAGGTAGCATAACAGCCTCCTGATAAAGTATTGCAAGTAGCCCATAAATCAGGCTTTTAATGCAATACATTATCAGAAAAAAGGCTCTTTAGCAACAACTACCGAAGCATCTACAGATTGTCAATTATTTAGATTTTTCCACTATATCCAGCACGTTAGATGTATTAAAGCATCATGCCGGTAAAATAGTAATACAATGATAGGCAGCATAATCAGTGCGAAGGTATTGCATATTAATAGGCGCAATCCCTTGGTACTGCTGGATCCAACTGACATTTGATTTAATAGAAAATCGCTTTTAAGGGTAAAACCAAAATCAAAAGCAGATACTACCATCTTAAA
>CAYQMO010000394.1:0-599 GCA_964418315.1 uncultured Geobacter sp.
GGGCGAACCGAGTTTCTGCGATAAATCGCCTGTGACGATCACTCCCGCAAACGGCGCGGTTAGGGTTACCCGACTCAGTTTCTCCAGGCTTAAATCGAGTTGAGCCCGTGCTTGATCCGCCTGTGCTGAAGCTTGCCGCTGATTGACTCTATCGGCTTTGGCCATGGCATCGCGTTCTTTGCGCACCGCCACTTCCAATTCCGCTTCCCAGCGACTTTTATCCAGTAAGAGGTCTTTATCTTCCAGTTTTAATAACAACTGACCGAGTTGAACAACATCCCCGGCACGCACTGGCGCTTCACGAATAAAACCATCAAAGGGTGCAACAATGGCCCGCTGGACCGCCCCTTCGACCACCGAAGGTGAAGACACCCGAAAATCTTGGTGGATTAAGGTTGTTAAGATCAGCAATAAAGCGAGGGTGATGATGATCAACTTGACACCGGGATAGGCGGCACCCATCATTTGTTGCCACCCGTGCAGACAGGTGCGTTTGGCATGGCTTAGAAGACTCTCCTGACGTTCCTTTTTAAGCGCTAACACGGGAGCTAGCGTCAAGGCTAATGTTTCCAAGAAATCCACTTCGACCGGGGTAAATG
>CAYQMO010000394.1:609-2878 GCA_964418315.1 uncultured Geobacter sp.
ATATCCCGTTCCAACATTAAGACGCCAATGAGTTTAATTCCCGATTCCAACGGTACCGAACATAGGCATGGACTAGCGGTTTCATTCGCATAGCGACGATGCGCATCGTAAATCAATAACGGCCCATCCTCGTCAACCGGCCAACGCATCAAAGTCCGTTGATCGTAGGCCTCGTTCATGGCTGATGCCGCCAGACTGATCCATTGACTTTTTTGATCAAACCAAGCGGAGTGGGACACAGCCAGGATATCTATGGATTTGCCTTTCTCCACGCAGAGCTGTACTTGGTGGCATTGAAAATGCTCCGCCAGTTTATTGACCACCGCCAGACTGGCTTGGTGGTAATCCGTATCTCCAAATTCTGCTAAGATTACATCAAACAAAAAAGCAGACCGTTGCAATTGCGCTTGCAATTGCGATAACTGGCGACGATTGAAGACATCCACTAACCAGCCCACCCCCCAATGGGTGATGCGCATAGCTTGGGTTATAGTTGCCTCATTGGGTTCTTGAAGCTCAAGCACGACAGCGCCATGCAGATGCCCTGAAGCCAACAACGGATAGCCCAAGCGAGGTGTCTCTCCAGTCTCTTGATTGACAATACCTTTACGTTGCAATAACGCTTGTTCAGCGGTAGGTGCCAAATGTCGCAAATCCATTTGGCTTGGCCATACCGAAACTGGCGTGAAACTACCCTCGGCATCTTCAAGTAACAACAACCCGGCACGAACATTTTTGACCAATGAACATAACACCACCAGCCAGGCTTGAGTCAGTTCTTCAGCCGTACCGGCTTGCACCAGGGATTGCCAGACAGCGTCCTGCTCAAAAACAGAGGTAGCTGCTGACCATGCTTCAGCTTGTTGCTGCATACTGAATCTTAGGAAGAGAATGGCCCGGCCTGTTCAAGCAAGGCTTAATTCTTTAAGCATTATTTGACTTCGCCGTAACGGCCTTCATGCTCGGCTATCAGCTTTAACAGCAGATCCGACAAGCGCTTCGCCGCGAAGGGACTCATCACAATGCGGTGCTCAAGATTAATTTCGACTTCGGATACCACTCGATCCCAACTGTTATTTACACCAAAATTCAATACCACTTCGTCGCGTGAACTATTGGCATTCGCAAAGTTCACGTAACTACTTTTTAATTGATCGACATTCCACTTTATTTTGGTTTGTGGTTGGGCTTGATCGGGTTCTTGGTTTTTTTCGGCCAATGTGCTCTCCTTTCATTTACAGATTTAAAAAATTTATGATTTGGGCAATGTGATCTTCCAACTCTCGTTGAGTTTTGGATGAGGCTTGTCGCTGTTGCCATTCACCCAGTCTTGCAACCAGTCCGCACGCTCATCTAATTTGATCTCATGCAACGTGTTTCCTTGTGCTTTAGTCCATTTGATTCTAGGGACGACTTGAGCAGTGTCTTCAGTACTGTTGGACACCCCCCGTTGTTTGCTTTGCAATCTATCCTCCGCAACTTGGGCCGCCTTGTTTTGATCCAGGTCTACTCCCGCTATCAACAGCTCAACTGCCTCAATTTCAGGTGAAATCGCTTTAGCCACCGTCAACTCCGCACTGATAGCGGCTTTCGGGGCTGAGACTGAAACGGGCTGAGTGCTTGCGTTTAAGAGCGATTTAGTGCCTAAATCAAAAGTCGTGTTTATACCAGTGGGGATCGCAGGGATTTCAACACGATCCCGCCCAATGATCTCATCCTGAAGCGCTTTGATATCTTGGGCATTGATGACACCATTCGGCTTTGGATTCTTAGGGCTGGTGGTAAAATCACCAATGAGACCAGGCAGTATAGCGGCATAGGCTGCAAAACCCTTTTCTCGCCCTGAACTGACTTTTTTGAGTCGATCGACATCCGATGCATTAATCACACCGTCACCGTTAACATCGCCCAAATAAGCAGCGACATGCACTGCATCGTCAGAGCGACATTGAACCGCTCCCCCATTGATGCTCATTTCAACGTCAATGACTTCCGCCTGACCATACGCTGCAGAAGCAGGTACTTCAGCATCGATAGACAGTAAGCTGAGCGCTTTTCCTTTCAAGGCAAAAGCTATCGGACTATTGATCACGACAGTGACTCTGCCCAGGCTCTGGTCAATATTCACGACCAAGTTGGCGCCGGTCGGTAGTGCTAAGCCTTTTGTAATCCCCTTGATATCCAGCAAAGTTGGATCGTATGCCAAAGAAATTTCCATTGACGATACGCTCAACGGTCTTTTTGCAGTACCCGTATTGAATAGTACTTG
>CAYQMO010000395.1:0-2863 GCA_964418315.1 uncultured Geobacter sp.
GTTGCCGGTTTGAGACAACCAGTGACGGTGAGACATCTCTTAAGCTCTTAAGTGACGCGGCAGCGCATAACGAGCCATTTAGCATCGTAATTTTAGAACTGATGATGCCGGGCATGGACGGGCTGGATCTTGGCCGCCGGATCAAGGCCGATCCGCTATTGGAATCTACTTTGATGATTATGGTGAAATCCCCTGGTCAGCGGGGTGATGCTGCTGTCCTGAAACAGATCGGCTTTGCCGGATATCTGACCAAGCCGATTCGTCAGTCACAGCTTTACAACTGCATTGTGCTTGTCCTGGAGCGTTCAAATAAAACCATTGATGTATCAAGTGGCATCATCACTCGGCATACTGTCTCTGAATGTGTAAAACATGGAGCCCGTATCCTGCTGGCCGAAGATAACATCATCAACCAGAAGGTGGCTCAAGTCATGCTGAACAAGCTGGGCTACAAGGCTGATGTGGTAGCCAATGGCAGAGAGGCTGTCCGGGCGCTTGAGTTGATCAATTATGACCTTGTGCTGATGGATTGCCAGATGCCGGTAATGAATGGTTTTGAAGCAACCGCAATGGTTCGTGATCCAGGCTCAAAAGTCCTCAATCATGCTGTGCCGATCATCGCGATGACTGCCAACGCCATGGCAGGGGACCGCGCTGAATGTATTGAAGCCGGGATGAATGACTATCTGTCAAAGCCTGTGAAGAAGGGTGAACTGATTGAGGTTCTGGAAAAGTGGCTAAACGGGGCCAGTGCCTGTGACAATTATAAAAGGGCTGCTTCAGACATCGATAGAATATGAAAAATCAAAATTGTTTGATAGGGCGTCAGCCGATTCTCGCCAATAAAGAGAATATCGTCGCCTATGAGCTTCTTTTCCGGTCCGTAGGATCGGCAAACAACGCTGTGGTAAGCGATGCAACCTTCTCTTCCGCAAACGTTATCAACAACGCCCTTACAAATTTCGGCATGGAGAATCTTCTTGGAGAGCACCAGGGCTTCATCAATCTCGATCACGAACTCCTGATGAGCGATGTTCTCGAAATCCTTCCCAGAGACAGGATCGTGCTGGAACTTCTTGAATCTCTGGAAGTAACCAAAGAACTGATCGAGCGCTGCAAATATCTGAAGGAAATGGGATTTACTCTGGCGCTGGATGACCATGAATACAGTCCCGTTTTCCATGACCTTTACAGTATTGCCGATATAGTCAAGGTAGATCTGGTACAAACTCCACTTGCGCGAGTACCGGAAATGGTAGAGCTGTTGCGCCCGTATCCGATTAAGCTCCTTGCGGAAAAAGTTGAGAACCGGGTTGAATATTTGGTGTGCCGTAACATGAAATTCGACTATTTCCAAGGTTACTTTTTTGCAAAACCTTCGGTTCTTGAGAGGAAAAACCTTGCAGAATCCGGAGTGACACTTCTCAAGCTCATGCGGCTGCTTTCTAACGATGCCGATACCAAAGAAATAGAGGAGATCATCAAGACAGATTCTTCTCTGACGTTCAAGCTTCTGGTTATGGCAAATTCGGTTGCTGTAGGCGTTAGAGAACGTGTGGACAGCGTACGCAAAGCGGTATCTATCATCGGGAGGAACCAGATCAAACGCTGGGTACAGTTAGCACTTTTTGCATCCGAGGATACGCGCTCATCCGCAAACCCACTGATAGACATGGCGGCTGTACGAGCAGGTTTTATGGAGCAGCTTGCCTTACGTCATCCTGATCTTTCTCAAGACCGTGACGCTCCGGAAAAGGCATTCCTGACCGGGATATTGTCGCTGCTGGAAATGGTCTACAGCATCTCTATTGAAGAATTGACTTTAAAATTGAATCTTTCAGAGGAGATACGATCGGCACTCATCTCCAGGAAAGGATATTACGGTAAACTTCTCACCCTTGCCGAAAAAAATGAAGCACTCGATTTTGATGCTGTGGAACTCATGCTGGCGGAGATGGGGATTTCTGTTGAAGATGCCTCGGATTCGCAAGTTGAATCATATTCAGTGAACAGTGCCCTTGCCGCCGAATAAGGCCAGCTCTGGTGGGAAATAAATTGCCATAGCTTATAAACGGATCATCAGGGGGAATATATGGGCTCCAAACATTTGGTATTTGTATATGGAACACTCCGCTCAGGACATTCCAATCATCACCTCCTGAAAGGTGCCCATAGTTATGGCACCGGGAATACCTCCGAAAACTATTCCATGTATCAGTAAAGATCAACAGCGTGTTTACTACCACCAAAAACATGACCATAACCGTATCCTGCGCGGAACAATTGCCTCAAATTTTTGCAGACCCTAATAAAATTGAGCAGGTAATCAACAATCTTCTAAGCAATGCAATAAAATATTCACAACCAGGCACAGAAATTACCGTGACCCTCTGTTGCGATAACAACGAAGTCGTAATCTCGGTTGCCGATCAGGGGCCAGGTATTCCGGAAACAGAGCAGCATAAACTTTTTAAGGCTTTCGGTAAAACAACAGTTAGACCCACATCTAAGGAAGAGAGTAGTACTGGTTTGGGATTGCACATCGTCAAGAAAATCATTGAAGCGCATGGCGGGAAAATATGGTTCAAATCTGAGTTGGCAAAGGGAACGGAGTTCTTTTTTTCTCTACCGAATAAGTAGTTGCTGAACTTGCCTGAACTAGACTTTGTTATTCAGGCACTATCCGACAGAGCAGAGCAGCGAGCGACAGAAATGCCGCTCTTTTTGTTTTAAATTGCCCAATTGTCACAAATAGACTATTTTAACCGTGCTGTGCGCATGTCGTTTGTTCAAGCGTTTTCACAAAAGGATTTATTGAGACAATGGAAGTAACAATGAGCACTACCACACAACATATCAGCGA
>CAYQMO010000396.1:0-2852 GCA_964418315.1 uncultured Geobacter sp.
TATTCGGCAGATGCCGTGCACCCTCGTGCAGGAAAAGGAACGCTTTCTGATAATTACCCAGTTGCTGTTCAAGCTGTGAAAGCTCAAACCACCCCTCGATCAGACGCGGTTCGATGCGCACCGCTTCTTCATAACAATCTGCTGCCCTATCAAAACGCTTGATAAATCTGAGAATATTTGCATACCCGAGCTGCAACTCAACCTTTGTCGGATGTAAGGAAATCTCCTTCTTGTAAAGGGCAATAGCTTCACTAATGCCCATTTCTCTCCCCATGGCGGTTAAGCGTGGTACTAAGGTGAGAGGCGAATCTTCCGCTGCCGCCTCCCTGGCTTTCTTGTCTTTGATTGACGTAAGCCGCAGCAGCTCAACCGTTACCACCATCGCGCCTGAAGATGTAAGCGCAAGGGTATCTTCTCTGCCGCAGCCAAGACAAATCAGCTCATCGGCGATAAACGGCTTTGGTTCTGCCCCGCTGATAAACACCGACTCAACCGCATAATGAGAAATATCGCTGCAGGCACTGCATACCATCTCAAGATTCAGATCATCCCGCGTTATGCCAGCAAGGTTATTAATGTCTAACGACGCCCGTCGTTCAGCAGCCTCTGCCTCATTTGCCAGATATTCTTTTTCCAGATCAGCAAGTGCCTCCGACTCGATTCCGTGGAGTTTGTTAAGAATCAGGAAGGCGCGATCCAGCTCGCTCTGCCCTTTGCCGGTCAATGGCGCAAGGCGCGCGATAAAGCGCTGATCCGGAAGTGCTTCAATAGCTGATGCCAGAGTCTCCTTATCTGATTTTGCCAACTCATCGAAATGGCGCTCAAAGTATGCCACGGCCAGTTCGCTGCCGCTCTTTTCCAGAATACTCTCCAGATAATAATGTTCCTCCTCCTGATCTGACTCCAGCACTGTGATGATTGCACCAACAGCTTCCTCTCCGTACCCGACCAGTGCCGTGGCGCACGCTTCACAGAGGAGATCAAAATCTGCATGTGTAGCGTCAATAAGCGGCTGTATAAACTCCTGATAGCGGAGTCGTCCCATAATTTCGGCGATACGAACTGCGCCGTACGTGTCCATCTGTTCTTTAAGTGCTTCGGTCAAGCAGGCAACCGACTGAACTCTTTCCAGTGTGGTAAAATGAGATACAATAGCATCTGTGACCGGCACATCCTGCAGATTTGTCGTCAGAAAGGAGATAATCGCGGCGGTTTCATCAGTTGCCGGTTCCGGATTCGAAGCCCACGCAGACGCGGCTATACAGGCGGGAAACAGTGCGAACAGGCCGGTGGCAACATCGTTTTCGTCAAGGTTCGAAATGTTGAGCCAGATGTCCCGACAGGTATCAAGTACTGCGGTTACTCTATCCGGCAGGCGACGCTTATGTTGTTCATAAAAATCCAACGCCAGTCGATATTCAAGGTTGCCAAGCTTTCTGATAACCTCATCCAGTTCGACCGCAAGTCCGTTATCCGGTAAAAACAGCTGGATTTCAGAACATTTCGGAACGACGTACCCCTCCCATTCATCCTGAATCATCTCGAGTGGCTCGGTCGTGCCCATCAAAGTACCCATCAGAAATTTAAGATCACTATCGATAGCATCCTGTTTCAGCCCCGGCATGTCAGTGGCTATTATCTTAATCAGATCAAGTAGCTGGTGATGATTCGTATTCCAGGCAAGATCCGTCAACATAATCGTCAGTGTCGGATTTAGCGCCGGTTTCCCGGTTTCATTATAAAACTTGATCATACACGCGTCGGCAAACTGTTCCAGCGCTGCTTCCGTCAATTCACCCGCTGCTCCGATTATGGCGTATAACCGTTCCGGTTCGTGAGGTGACTGCTTCAAAAACTCCAGAAATATCTCCAGAGCACGCTCGGGGCAGTGCCGGGCCAGTAAACACAACGGGTAAGAGGAATTCCAGGCTGGAAATTCCCACCATATTTCGGCCAGAAAATCGAGATGCGGTTGCAAGAGATCATCCGGCAACTCGCGGAACAGACATAACAACAGAAAATCGTCAGTGAACTCAGACATTAGTAAGCTGATGGTAGCTTCATCAAACAGGGCGCGTATCGCCTCGTCGGCAGAAGCTTCATTCTGCTTGCGTAGATCTCCGATACAGTCAAGCGCCCACTGCGCAATCAGATGGTCTCGGGTGTGTATTCGGCTGAATGGTATGCCTGCCAATGATGTTGTAGTGCTCATACTGCCCTCGCTATACTTGTTCCAGTTTTTTTCATGCCCTTGCATTTACTCGAAAGAATCTGTTTCGTCAATCGGCTTTAAGGTTTGCCCCCGGCGGCACCCAAAATTGCCCCACCGCTGGTCTCACACGAAGTTCAAATCATTTCTGACAAATAACGTTTCTTTAGTTAGATTCTAAATTGCATCCTGGCTGTATTTATGCATAATGCAACCAAATTGTTATCGGTGAAAAATTAAATAATCACCTCAACTCTTTGTAATAAAAACATGAAAGAGGCTAATTGCAATGTTAGTACTAAAAGATCCTACCCTGTTGAAACAGCACTGCTATCTGGACGGCCAATGGCTTGACGCAGACAGCTCTGCAGTCATCGATGTAACCAATCCGGCTACCGGCGAGAAGTTGGGGACGATCCCACGGATGGGGAGTGACGAAACCCGCCGTGCCATTGAAGCCGCCAACATGGCCTTGCCCGCCTGGCGCGCCAAAACGGCCAGGGAACGCTCTTTGATTCTACGCCGCTGGTTTGAGATGATCATGGCCAATCAGGAAGATTTGGCGATCATTATGACCGCCGAACAGGGGAAACCTCTGGCCGAATCGAAGGGAGAAATTGCCTTCGCCGCCTCGTTCATTGAA
>CAYQMO010000397.1:0-2823 GCA_964418315.1 uncultured Geobacter sp.
GTTGTCTTTGTTCCTGTCCCTGCTGCCGATGCGGTGCCTGTTGTTCGGGCTGTGCCGGTCCTCGCTGTTGGTGAATCTGTTGCCCTGGGGCGCCCTGCTGATGCGGAGCCTGCTGATGCGGTGGCTGTTGTTGCGGTTCAATCTGCCGTTGATTTCTTTCCTGCTGCTCCTCTCTTCCCCGTTGTGCTGGCGGATGAGTTTTCTGCTGCTGTATATGTTGGCGGACGGCCTTATCATGTGGCTGGTAGCGATACCTCTGGCTGCGTAACTCGCGCTGCTGCTCTACATGAGGATAACGATCGCCGCTATACTGCCGCTGATATGCCGGCTGAGGTGCCCGCGCCGGCACCGCATTGCGATTCCACTTGTCCCAGCCTCTGCGCCGGTGTTCCCAGTCATTGCCCCAATGCTGACCCCATCTGGGCGGAGCATTCGCCTGCCAGCCACGAAAATAAACTGGCGGCTGCCGATAGTAGCGGACCGGAATACGCAGCACGAACAGCGGCACCGACATAGGTTCTACAGACGCCCAGGGGCCGTTATACCAGGAACTCGCATACCAGTTATCATCCTGGTAAACCCAGTACATGCTGTCATAAAAGAAATAGTTGCCATCTACTTCCGGGGCGTAATAAACCGGATAACCCGGCACCGGCGCAAGGGTTGGATACATTGGAAGGTTAATCCCGACGCTCAGGTTGGGCAACCCGATACCGAAAGAGAAACTCACCTGGGCCTTGGCATGCGTCGCCGGGCAGAACAGCAGTAACATCACAATAAATCCGGATAGTTTTATTTTCATTTTCGTGCTCCCTGTTACGAAGAATTTCCCGCTTAATTCCATTTTGCTTTCAAGGTGACATTTTATAGACCCTAAAGGTTTTGAAAACCTTTAGGGTCTGTCCTGAAATAAGTGTAATCTTGATTGCGACTGCGAATAAGAACGCTAAAATCCTAGCGGTCATGCTTGTCATGCCCTTTTCCTCGACCATTATTCTCGTGATGCTTGTCATGTTTATAATGTTTTCCCGGTTTTCTTTTCTTCATATACACCCGCCGGTCTCTTTCCACGTAATACGGGCGGCCGCTGTTTTGATGAACATGCACGTTGGGTGGCGCCGGCTGGAAGTCACTGAGGCTGAAACTCAGGTTTGGAGTACCCACCTGCAGGGAAACTCCGGCTATGGCACCATTAACACAAAAAGTTGAAATAACTGCCGAGAGGATCAGAACTGAAAGTATGGATTTTATTTGCATAACCTCTCCTAGTTCAAATGGTGGTGTTTATGTTGGAGAACTGAAGCCCGCAGCCGATTAATAGCTGCGGGCTTCATGATTTACAGCTCGATTTTGTAAAACTCAAATCCTACTCTTCGACAATCTCAATAACGACTCTCATGTTGGCAAGAGCTTCCGCTGACAGTTTATCCGAAGGGTCAACTTCATGTTTTGCAGGATTCCTCTTACCATAGCCGACTGTGGCAAGCCTGCTGCCATCAATACCGCCGGTTTTAACGAGGTATTCTTTGACCGCTTCGGCTCTTCTTTCGCTCAAATCCTGGTTATACTCTTCTGAACCGGATGCCGAGGTGTAACCAGCAATACGGAGTTTCATGCTTGGACTGGCTTTCAGCGACTTGATATTATTGTTGAGGATTGTTTTGCCGTTTTCGCTGATGGCGGTACTGTTAAAGTCGAAGTGTGAATTCTGGAGTGTTGCCAGCACGCCAACAACCTTTGGTGCCTGATATGCTGTAAAGTCCCACACATAGTTCCGTGCCAGGGCATTACCGGCAAGGTCTTTGGTTCCGGTAGCAACAGTGGCGGTATAGATTTTCCCTTTTTCAAAGTCGCGTACCGGGGTGAAGGTCGCTGTTGAGGCACTTGATGTAACCTTTCCGGCAACAGGAGTTGACCCCTGTTTTATGGTAAATGTTGCGCCACTGATCGTTGTCGGATCCATATACTCACTGAAGGCGGCATTGACTTTCTGATTGACAGGCGTCGTTTTGTTCCCCTTGACAGGAGAGGTGAACGTTACTGTCGGTGCTGTTGTATCTACGGTCGGACCGGTATTGAATTCCCATATATAGTCGTTTGCCATTCCGCTGCCGGCCAGGTTTTTAGCTCCGGTGGTTACGGTAGCATTGTATACCTTTCCTTTTTCATAATTGTTTGTCGGGGTAAAGGTTGCAGTCGAATCGGTGGCTGTCACCGAGCCTGATACCGGCCTCCCACCCTGCTTAATGCTGAATGTTTTGGTGCTGATTGTTGTCGCATCCATATCTTCACTAAAGGCAACATTCGTTTTCTGATTGACTGCTACCATGTTGGCGCCATTAACCGGTGCCGTAAATATTACGGTCGGTATCGTGGAATTTGTCGCCACCGAGGAAGCCGGCTCTGCAACAGCCATAGCTGCATTCTTCTTTCCGCCAAAGGCAAATACGACTCCGAGGGTTGTTTCAAGACCATGAATTCTCTCATCAAAAATCATGTTATCTCTAACATCGAGCCTGAGCGCGACACTGTCTGCCATCCAGTATTTTGCTCCGGCACCAAAATTAATAACAGACATGTTCTTGTTATTTATCTCCGGTCTGTAGTGTGTTGCGCCATAACCGGCTACGACGAAAGGGTTAAACTTGCTTTCAGGCATAAAATGATAGAGTAGGTCAAGATGATACATCGTTATTTTCACACCATCGATGGGAGTGGTAAACTGACCTTCTTTGGTAAACAACTCCGCACGATCGTCAACGCGGCTATTGATAAATTCTCCCGCAGCTTCTATGCCAAACGAGTTCGTTATATTATAACCGA
>CAYQMO010000398.1:0-2817 GCA_964418315.1 uncultured Geobacter sp.
AAAATATTCAGAAAGCTGGGGTGAACCAATTGATTTGTCAGAGTCCTCGGTGGGAGAACAACTCGAACGATGCGGTTCGTACCTCACTGCATCCTACCTAGTGCTTAATTGCGTTAATTGGTGACAACAAAAATGATTTTATAATCAAAATGTTAGAATTGATTTTCATATCGCTTATTTATGCAATTAAGCACTAGCTAACCCCATTGATGATGATTACGCTGACGCCATGTGCCGAAGGTGAACCCGACAAGCCCTAAACCCAGCAAGGCGAAGGTGGTTGGCTCAGGAATAGAGGGGGATTGCGCGGCGACTTGCGTCCCTTCCACTTTCAAGTTCTCTATTCGCAGACGTGTCTGTTGGGTGGGAGCAGCATCGCAAGGCTGTATGTTCCCCGTGCTAGAACAACTCGGTGCCGCATAGGCGTATAAACGCACCTCCAGTGCGCTGACGGGGCTGCCAGTCAGCGTCGCCGTGTCGAGATCGGCGAGGGTTTCATCGACAATATGTTCAAGGAAGACGCTCGAGGTAAAACTGTCCAGGCTTGTCCGCAACTGCAGGAAGCCCTCACGACCTGCACCAGATCGGCGTGAATAGAAAGTAATCGTCGATGGGTCGATCAGGTACCCCGGATCGGCCGTCAGCGAAAAGCCAGCATAATTCAGCGCATTAAACGCTGTGTCGGGCGTATTATTGATCTGCAGGTTATTGGATAAAAGGTTCACCGTGGTACTACCACTGCCGCTGACCGCAGTCCCGTTCGCCTGAAGGGTGCCGCCGGATGGAGACAGTGACCCGTCGAAGTTGTATTCAAGCAGGGTAATGGCGGTTGCGCTCTGAGAGAAGGCAGCCAGGCTGAACAACGTTGCAAGAAAGAAATTACGCATTGGGTGCATTCCTATGATTATGCTCATCGGTAAATTTGGTGGCAGACCACCAGTACATACTTTATGCCTATTTCAAAAAGGCGGGCAGAAAAGCGTTGCCCACCTTACCCTCTATTTTTTACATGAAAAACAAACCGCCCTTTGGTTTCCCAAGAGGCGGTTTGAGAAAAGGTTGGGCCATGTAAAGACATGCCCAACTTTTTACCCGGCTATCAATTCAGTACGGGCATAGTGCAGCGCGTGTAGTACGGGCCGTCGTAGTCGTTGTCGTTGTTGCCGTTGACCACGTCAACGACGAAGTAGCCTGTCGGGTTTGGGAAGCCGACCAAGGCATCGAGGCCTGATTGCTTGATGGGCAAATCTATGAACCCGACGTTCGGGCCTGAAACCTTGGTGACGCCCTTGGTGACAACAACCTTATTCCCGGTGCCATTGCCATAAGTAAACACGTCGTATTTAACTGACACCTCCGTCGTTCCGTTGTCGCAGAAGAAAGTCTTCACCTTGTCAGTAGCTACGACGGTAGGCGCCGCAGCCGAAGCGACGCCAGCAAAGATCAGTGATGTTGCGGCGGCTAGCATTGCGATTTTTGAATTTTTCATTTTGATTTCTCCTTAAACTTTATTATCTGGAAACGCTCAACCCGAGCGCCTGTTTTCACTTGCAGGAAAATCCGCCGGCCTGAGACGCTTTTATTGGTTAAAAGGGCCAGCTCTTTTATGACGCTGTACCACTTTTTAGCCACGATTTAAATATATAGAAGTACAACTCGAGATTCATCCCTCAAATGAGTGAAAATTTTCTGAGCGTGGCGCTCGGTTTTTACGAATGAACAAAGGCGTAAATCAGCTGCAGCAGTTGGGCCTGGCGGTGTGTAGCGGTCTTCTCGAAGATACGTTTCAAATGCGAGCGTGCAGTGTGGAGACTGATGTGGGATTTTTTGCTGTACTCGGCGATGTTTGAATCGTTAGCCAACGCGATACAGAGCCGCAACTCGGCTTTGGTCAGCCCAAATCGCTCCGCGAAGCAAATCCAGTTCGGCTCACAGCGGTGACCAGGGTCTCGCAGGATAAGCAGCAACTGTCGCTCCATGGATGGATCCTGTATGGGCGACAAGGCAAATAACGAGGCAATCAGAGGTTCTGCGGGCGGGCGGTCGATAAAGAAAATCCCCCCCCCGCAGCCGACATCAGACGAAAATGCCTTCTTAGCGAATTCTCTGAGATGCCGCGCTTTACCGGGGTCGGAGAGGATCAACTGGCCATTCTGGACCGATATTTGATCCTTGCAGGTTTTGAGCAGGCCACTAGCGGAGCCGGTCATGTAGTCGACCCTAAGGTGCGGATCAAGTAAAATCATGCCATCACCGATATGCTCCAGGCAAGCAAGGAGGGAGCGCATGTGCTGCAACGCGCGGTCCTCAGTCCGGCGTGGCTGCGCGCGGCGATTGATGTTTTGGAAGGTTATACCCTGCACTGAAACTGGAAGAAATGATGTCATGTAATGGGGGCTTTCATTATAAATTATAAGTTTATATAACACATTTATAATGACTAACGCTTGAAAAGTGAAATTTAAAGAGGTTATCTATTTCCTGCATACTCTGGGATTCACTTTCATCGACCTTTGAAAGAGTCAGCTTAATAATTAATGAGTATCGTATTACATAACTCTAATTTAGACATAGCAACCCCGTAGAGCGGTAAACAACGTGCACCGCCATTCGCGATCTATGCGGTTCCTAAACTTACCCCCTACACTTTGTTCTTAGCTATCGGCCTGGATGGATTGATTTAAAGAAGGCCGCGCGAATCACAGTTGGCCTGCTCCCGCTCCTTTATGCCTATGGTTATGATGGAGAGGGTCGGGGAGAGGCAAAATACTTTGTTTCGGCTCACCTCACCCTGGCCTCTGTGCGGTTATTGTGCTT
>CAYQMO010000399.1:0-2786 GCA_964418315.1 uncultured Geobacter sp.
TGGCGGCCTTCCGCAAGGGCGGCCAACCCTGATCTGCGGTGGCACCGGCTGTGGCAAGACGCTGCTTGCCATGGAGTTTCTGGTACGCGGGGCAACAGCGTGTGACGAACCGGGCGTGTTTGTGTCGTTTGAAGAACCATCCATTGATCTGGTGAAAAACTTCGCCTCACTCGGCTTTGACCTGAACGATCTGAAAGCGCAGCGAAAGTTGGCGCTCGATTATGTACAGATCGACAGAGAAGATCTTGTAGAGACTGGTGATTACGATCTGGAAGGGTTTTTCATCCGTATCGGTTACGCTATTGACACCATCGGCGCCAAGCGAATCGTGCTGGACACCATCGAGACGCTTTTTTCCGGCTTTACCAATGAATCGATACTGCGGGCAGAGCTTAAGCGGCTTTTTCATTTCCTTAAATCAAAAGGGATAACCGCTGTAATAACCGGTGAAGAGGGAGATAAAACATTGACCCGCCACGGTCTTGAAGAATACGTCGCCGACTGTGTCATCTTCTTGAGCCACAAAGTGTCGGAACAGATTGCCACCCGGCGCATGCGGATTGTCAAATATCGCGGCTCAGTTCACGGCACAAACGAATACCCCTTCCTGATCGACGAGCAGGGTTTTTCAGTCATGCCGATATCCTCCATAGGGCTCGATCACGCGGCATCAAGTGAACGCGTCTCCTCCGGAATTTCGCGTCTGGACACCATGCTGGGAGGCAAAGGGTACTATCGGGGAAGCAGTATCCTCGCAACAGGAACAGCCGGAACCGGTAAATCAAGCATGGCGGCACACTTTGTTGATGCTGCCTGTCGGCGCGGCGAACGTTGCCTTTACTTTGCTTTTGAAGAATCCCGCAATCAGGTCACCCGCAACATGCGCTCCATTGGCATTGACCTGGAGCAGTGGGTAAACAAGGGGCTGCTTGAATTCCGCAACTCCCGCCCGACTCTCTATGGACTGGAGATGCATCTGGTGACCATGCACAAGGCGATTGAACAGTTCAAGCCGGATATTGTCATAGTTGATCCTATTTCAAACTTGGCATCGGCTGCCAGTGAAACAGAGGTAAAATCGATGCTTTCACGGCTGGTCGATATGCTGAAGATGAAAGGAATAACCGCCTTCTGCACAGATCTTACCTCCGTTGGCGGGAGCCTGGAACGGACTGATGTCGGCATCTCATCCCTTATGGACACCTTGCTACTGCTGCTGGTTATCGAAGGTGGGGGCGAACGTAACCGTGGTCTCTATATTCTCAAATCACGCGGCATGGAACATTCCAGTCAGGTCAGGGAATTCCGTCTCAGTCATGAAGGTGTCAGCTTACAGGATGTCTATATCGGGCCGGGGGGGGTGCTGGCCGGTGCCTCTAGACTTGCCCAGCAAGCACGTGAAAAAGCAGAGGCTCTGGAGCGAAGTCAGGAAATTGAGCGCAAGCAACGTGAAATAGAACGCAAGAAGATTGTGATCGAGGCCCAGATAGTGGCATTACGAACCGGTTTTGAATCTGATCTGGACGAGTTGGAACTTGCTGTTGCCAACAAGAAGATGTATCAGAAGGTTCTTGCCGAAGATTCGGTGGCAATGGCCAAGGCCCGAGAAGCGGATGTCGATCTGACAGAAATATAGACCACTAAAACCGTAAAGAGAGGTCGCAAATGACAGAAAAAACTGCTTTCCCCAAAAAAACTGCACGAAGAAAGATATCAGTGAAACCTGATGAAAGTTACATATTGAAGCTGTACATTGCCGGGAAAACGACCAAATCTATGATCGCCATTGAAAATTTGAGCCGCATCTGTGATGAGCATTTAGATAGTAAGTACCGCATCGAGGTGATTGATCTGTTGCTACAACCGCAACTGGCGGAAGGGGAGCAGATATTGGCAGTGCCAACTTTGGTGAGAGTACTACCGGATCCGGTGAAAAGAATTATTGGCGACCTGTCCAATACCGAAAGGGTTATTGTAGGTCTTGACATTAAGTCTGTCAGTAATAAATGACGTGAATAATGACATTGAATTGACAACCAAAACAGGAGACAGAGAGACATATATTTTCCGGCTCTATGTCGCTGGCTTGACTCCCAGATCCATATCTGCGGTTCGGAACATCAGAACGATTTGTTCAAAGTACCTGGAAGGGCGCAGTCAGTTAGAAATAATCGACATCTACCAGCAGCCCCAACTTGCCAGCGATGCGAAAATCATGGCCATTCCGACTCTGGTCAGAATATCGCCTCTTCCTGAACGCAGATTCATCGGCGACCTTTCAACAACCGAACGGATTCTTGCCGAACTTAATATAACTGGAGAATAATATGGCCGCCTCAATTAATACTTGTGATGAACTGAAAGCTGAAATCAATCGGCTCCGTTTGCGACTTCAAGAGACTGAGGATACACTGAGAGACATCGGCAACGGAGAGGTTGATGTGTTTGTACTTCCCGGAAGTGACGGTGACCAGATATTCTCTCTGAAAGGAGCGGAGCATCAATACCGGATTCTGGTGGAGACAATGAGCGAAGGGGCCGCAACCCTGACTCTCGATAGTACCATTATTTACTGCAATCAACGCCTGGCGGACATGTTGCTGATCCCTCTCGAAAAGCTCATTGGAACGAAACTCAGTTCATACATTACCACCGGCGATCAGGGCCTCTTTGAAGGAATGCTCGGAAAATATGCCCACGAGATTGAAGCTGTTGAATATACTTTGCTGGCAGCCACAGGAAAACCTTTACCGATACTGATTTCCTGCAGCCCGTACGATCTTGCC
>CAYQMO010000400.1:0-2737 GCA_964418315.1 uncultured Geobacter sp.
TGGTGCCCAGGGACGGAATCGAACCGCCGACACGAGGATTTTCAATCCTCTGCTCTACCGACTGAGCTACCTGGGCAAAGGGTTGTACCTTTTAGCGTTATTGCGGCGTGGTGTCAATAGGAAAGTTCATTTGTTCATTTCCACATCAAGCGGTGAGCAGAACACCGCTCATTTCATTATCGGCCGGCCTGATGAATCTGCTGAACGCCGCCTCATCAAGCTGTGCCATCTCCCAGAGAGTTACTGTTTTCAAGGTATCTATTTCGCTGTCGCCGGAGTTATACGTTGTGTTGTAGAAGGCGATGCGTTTTTCTTTTTCTAGCCCCATCTGTAGCAGTTGAACAGCTCCCCTTTGGATCAACTTCAGTTTCTGATACAGATCATCGGTATTCTTCACCGTCCAGACGCCGAGATAGATGGGGCTATTAACATTCCTGACATCTCCGATCAGTTCACCCCGCAACAGATCATCTTTATCGCGTTTGAGGTACGGAACAAAGTCAAGATGCTCGGCAAACTTGCGATCAGTGGCAAAAAACTCCCCGCTTTCCGGGTCAAGTGTGAATATCATGGTGCGCTCAACAGCCTGACCGTAACTTTGGAACAGCACATCTTTGTACTCTTGAAATGGCACATTCTGTCTGATATAGGTCTCATTCCTGCTAATGCGCTTGGTAATGCCGAGTAGCCACGACCCGATTTGGGCGTTGTCAATACGGCATTTTCGAACTTCTTCCTTAAGGAAATCGAACGATTTGCCGCCGAAGCGATACAGAAGCACATTCTGAAAAATGTCGCGGACGTTGTTGTACCTGCTGAAATGATAGATGAGGTCGTAGCTGAACAACTCCATCAGCCTTAGCTGCCAAATAAAGATGGAAATTTCGGTTCTGCTGCTCTCTTTAGTGAGTTCAATCTTTTGCGTAGATTTGATAAATCTGACATATCTGGAGCTGAGATCCGCCAGCAGAGCTGAATCCCGGGTGCTGCTTATTTTCAGTGAGATAATCCACCGGGTGAACTCACCGACCGAGCTTTCTACGACAATGTGGTCCGCGCCAAAAGTGGCGTATATCTGCCTCGTTCCGATCCCTTCGCCGGACGGACCCCCTTTGGTGGACTTTCCGACAAAAAACGGCAGATGATCTGCACCTTTTTTCAGTTTCTCCTCGTCTATACCGGTACCATTGTCCGATATGGAGAGGGTAACTGTGTCGTCATGCTGTTCTAGAACAAGTTCTATCAGCCCTCGTCTCCCCGCCGATTTAATGGCATCGAGAGCGTTGGCAACAATATTAATCAACGCCCGGCTGTACTGTATATAGCTGCCGTTTACAGGCGCAGTTTTGGATCTTATGATCAGCCTTGTTTCACAGGAGCTGTCTACAGCTTCTATATAGGGAATGACCCGTTCAGTTATCAGATCCTTGAGAGAGACCTTATGAGAAAGGTGAGTCGTATCTTCGTACCTGTTCAACGTGTTAAGAAGTGCAGTAGTCTCCCGGTTGATGTCCTCGGTAATTTTGTTGAAGTTATCCACCGACATCATGGCGGTCATGTCAGAAAGTACCTTGAGCGATTTTTTAACGTCGTGGCGCACCTTGGAGAGCTCCTCGACTTTCGATACATCCGGGCGTTTCTCTGAGAGTACTTTCTCTCTGAGCAGTTGCGCTGTTACCGACATCAGATGAAATTTCATCTTCCGGTACACGGTATGATCTTCGATACGGAGTCCCCTGCTCTTGAAAAAATCAATGGAGCTTATGAGCTTATCCCATACATAGAGGTAGATATGGGAATCCGGGGCCACGGCATGGGCAAGGTGACAGATAAAGGCTGTGCCGATACCCTTCCCCCTGCAGAAAGGGCTGATCACCATCCGGTAAATATGGAATTTTTTCTGATCGGGCGTTGCGTACACGAGAAGATAGCCGAGCAATTCACCCTTTTCGTCCCATACGAGGCTATGTTCGTAGTCGATGTCGATGCTCTTGTCCAGGATGTAGGGAGAAGGGATCAGTAGAGAGTCGATGTTGAGGAGCGGGAGTTGTGCAATTTTTTTTTCGTAGTCAGGAGTTAACTTGTTTATGCACGGAAATTGGTTTGGTTGCCATTGCATGATGTGTCATTCGCCTTTCATAATCTTTTCATGTGAACTATAACCTAGTTGAGCTCTCCATTCCACGTTTTTCTTACTTGCATAGCAATACCGGCGTCTGTAGTATGCCCCATAAACAGTTACCTACATGAAAATGAAGCCATCCATTAAAGTACAGCAATACCTGCAAAAACACAACGTTGCAACCCTGGCTACCAGTGATGGCAGGTATCCATGGGCGGCGGCAATCTTCTATGTCAACGACGGCCATGTTCTTTACTTCCTGTCATCACCAGCAAGCCGGCACTCCCTTAATCTGGCGCAAAACCCGCAGGTAGCTGTGACAATCCAGGAAGATTACTCCGATTGGCTCGAAATCAAGGGGGTGCAGATCGAGGGTGTCGCCAGCGAAATTTCTGGTGGAGAGGAACAGAGAGCCCGCGCGTTATACGGTCGGAAGTTTCCTGTAATCGGTATGCTCGCTCAGACTCCCGCAGCTATCGTCAAGGCTCTAGCCAAGGCGCGCTGGTATAAAATGGTTTCACAAAAGATGTATATTATTGACAATTCGCTCGGTTTGGGCAATCGCGATGAGATAGAATTACCATTTACAGGGAACTGGAGATGATATGCCTAAAG
>CAYQMO010000401.1:0-2700 GCA_964418315.1 uncultured Geobacter sp.
GGATCGTCTGCTTCGGGCAGTGGGATCGGCTCCATGATCAGCTTGAAATGCTTGCCCTCAGTCTTATATTGCAGCGTCAAATCAGCGTCGTGGATGAGTTTTGCAAGATCTCGAATTTCATCTCTGCCGCCCCATTTAAAGTTGCCTGAACGTTGTTCCAGAAGATCGTGGTGGCGTTTGATTCTGTCGCGGTTTTGCTGAACCTTTTTTGACTCACTCGGCTGAAAATCAGTCGCCGCCATGTTCTGATAATGTGTTGCTTCCGTCGCCTCAAATTGCTGTTGATGCTCTTCTAATAGTAGTTGTATCGCCTCCCTGAAAGCCGCGTCCTGCATGATTTCCGTAGTCTCTATAATTCCGGTTTCTTCTTTCCGTAGCAGGTAACCAACCGCCCAAGAGGCATTTCCGCTTGATGAAGAACAGCGCATTATTTTCATCCTTTGCCTCCTGTTGAGCGGTTAATGATCTTGAAAATATCGCTCATTGATGTTTTGCACGTTTTTGAATCGAACAATTTTCGTCTCTGCAAGTGGCCGCAATGTCGAAAAATGTACTCACAGAAGAAGTATCGTGAGTAGGCATCGGGAGTCGAAAAGTCGGAAAATAGTCACATGGCACCTAACCATCCGAAGTACGTGAACGTACCTCGGGTAAAAGCCTCTGCGTCGGTAAATGAAACGATGCCAAGCAGCTATGCCAACGAAGTCATGCTTTTCGTTGCTGTTGGTGTTCGCCAGCCTACGAAAAAGTTGGTTGGCATCATCGGCACAACGTACCGTGATATTTCATCAGTATGAAATATCCTGCTGAGGGAGAACTGACGATGGAAACGAAAGCAAAGCCGCTGCGTTGCATGAGGAAAAAGGACGTCCAGAAACGTATCGTGGACAAATCCTTCCGTGTTCATTCCGATGATTTGCGCTATCGGACTTTGACCGTGCCGATTGACGTGTATGATGCCGATGAAATCCGCATTTTTCTAAAAAAGACCGCTTCCATGTGGCCGCAACCACAGGAAACTAGGGTTGCTGCGCGACTGCTTGAGGCTGTCGCGTTGAATTTGCCTCTGGTGGAATTTATCGGCGAATCATCGATTATTCCTCCATCGCGATGCTTTGTTTTGCGAAGAACGATAGTTTCCGGGTTCTGGATACCAGTCGCTATAGCTGAACGACTTTCAGCTATGAAAGCTCAGAGACCGAAACTCAGGACTGCCAGTGATACAGATGCTGTCGCGATTTTCCTCATTGAAGCGGTGTCCCGGTACATTAGACCGCAGCTACAGATAACAGCTCCTGTTGCTTCGCGAGCTGTTCACATAGATCACACTCAGAACGGCGAAATTACCGCTCTGCGTGGGGAACTCCAGCTGCTACGGTCAATGTACAAAGTGATCGAAAATGATTTGATTCAAGAACGAGGAAAATGTCATGTTGCCGAAACTGATGCGGTGTCGATTGACGAAGATATTTTTGTACAGCTTGCCGAAGCGGTTTATCATCGCGACGAATACAAGGCGGCGCTCGACAAGGAAAAATTAAGGACAAAAGCACAATTGCGGGAAATTGAAGAGCTGCAACAAGTCACAATCAAAATGAAATATTCCTGTAGAGAATAATTCATCTAAGTGCTGTCACGAGGATCTTACAGGATTGACTCGGGTACTTCAGTTAATAGGAAACATTATCGGAATCGCTTGAAGGTCTTCTGGGACAACAGGAGGAAACCAGATAGTGAGCTGGTTGATGTACACCATACTATATATGCAACGGCACTATGGTGACACTGATCTTCGAACCAAACTTTTCCGTCCAAGCGTTCCACCATCGGAGATAGATGTTGCAATGCATGATCGAAAAAGTTGAAAATGTTTGTAAAGCTTGAACTGACAGACAGAGTCAGCTCATATCACGCCGCGCTTCATTCCACTTCGTTTCAGCATATTCTGCACTGAGGTCTGTGCCTGAACACGCTTCCGCTCAGTTCCATTACGGCGGCGTCATATTCGCCCAGGCTATTAGTCGGTCTGGCAAACCAGCTGGAAGTGCTGGATTGCCTGACAAGTACTCGCCGCCTATAAACCGATGACGACTGTCATAGCATAGACAGTATTCCTGAGTTTCCTGAATAGTCCAAGAGCTTCCGTGGAACATTAACGAATATGATATTGTTATCAGAAAAATCGAGATGATCCTGGATCGTTTTTGAGAACAAAGCAAATTAAGTCATATTGCTATCCGCAACTGTAGTCTAGCGGATTACAAATAGCGGAATAACTTCCCGCCCGGTCCGAATAGGAACCAGATTCTGGAAGAGACCGCGCGGGGTTCTGATCGATTTCAACTATATCTAGGATATGGCCGAAGTTAATAGCGTGATTGATTCTGTGAAACAACAAGATGGTTGGTGACACCTTATTTTAAATGTCTTACGACGTTTTCTGTGTGCAATCCTGAAGGACACGGGGTGCGGCAAGCCCAAAACTTGCAGCACAACCAGTCGTACTGTGGCAGTGACGTATCGTTTTCCGTGTGCCTGCCGGTAGGCCCGGTTTTCTTTTTCTTTTTAATTTTTCTTTCTGTGATTCAAGATAGAGATTCAGGATTCTGGAGGCTGATTCACACGCGCGGAAAAAACACGGATAGAAGTCACTCGTGTCCCAACGTTTAATTGAATAAAATCAGCTGTTTACTGTTCTTG
>CAYQMO010000402.1:0-2698 GCA_964418315.1 uncultured Geobacter sp.
CACCGGTAGAGTTCTTCTCACGGCGACCTTCGAGGGAGTAGCATTATGATCATAACAGTAAAACTGTTCGCTTCATTTCGTGCCGGTCGTTTTGATCTAGAAACCAGAGATTATCCCGCAGGAACAACCGTTGCCGACGTTGCTGACAGTCTGAATCTACCGCAATTCGAGCTTGGAATAATGATGATCAATAACCGTCATGTCAAACTGGAGCGTGTACTCGTCGAAGGGGACATACTTGCGTTGTTTCCACTGTTGGGCGGTGGTTAATATGGATGCTCTGCCAGTTTTTGTACGCGATCATGCTGAAGGCCAGTTGCTCTCATGGAAACGTCAGGTTGAGGCGTCAGAACGTTTCAATGTATCCCTGGCCCAGGTTGAAGAAGTGGCTTTGGAGCGAAACATTCTTCCGGCCCGTTATCAGCGCAACCGCAACGCCATTTCCATCAGCGACCAGTTAACCCTGTTTCGGAGTGGTGTTGCCGTGATTGGCTGCGGCGGTCTAGGAGGCTATGTTGTGGAGCAACTCGCTCGACTGGGGGTTGGCAGGATTGCGGTTATCGATCCGGATGTGTTTGAAGAGCATAATCTGAACCGCCAGCTATTCAGCCGTCCGTCGAATCTGGGGCAAGCAAAGGTAGCCGCTGCTGCTAAACGAATCGGCGAAATTAATCCCGCTGTAACCCTTATACCGATTCAAACAGCATTTTCAGCGGATAACGGATTTGATCTGCTTATAAATTGTGAAGTAGTTGTAGACGCACTCGATACAATAAAGGTTCGTTTGGAGTTAGCCGACATGTGCAGATCGATGAATATTCCTCTTGTGCATGGTGCCATCGCAGGCTGGTTTGGACATGTAACCACCCAATTTCCAGGTGACAACACGTTGCAAACCATCTATCAAACCTGGAAAACCGGCAAGGGCATTGAACAAACATTGGGAAATCCCTCATTCACGCCTGCCTTGGTAGCTAGCCTGGAAGTTGCAGAAGTCTGCAAGCTTCTGCTCGGCCAAGGGACGTCTTTACGGGGACGGCAAATGGTGATTGACCTGCTTGCAATGGAGATAAACGTCATCGATCTGAATGCCGAGAAAACGGAACAATAATGGGACTCTTTGCCGAAGGAATAAATAAAGCCTGGAGCCTTATCGTCAGCCTTGATGCCGAGGTGCTCGCAGTTACCTTGCTTTCGCTGAAAATATCCTGTAGCGCAACACTTACCAGCCTCTTTCTTGGTATTCCTGTTGGCGTTTTCCTGGCATTGTCGAATTTTTCCGGTCGTCGTCTTGTCATAAGCCTTGTCAATACCGGTATGGGGTTGCCACCTGTTGTGGTCGGCCTGTTCGTGACCTTGTTCCTTTGGCGCAATGGTCCTCTCGGTTTTCTGGAAATTCTATACACTCCATCCGCCATGATTTTAGCCCAGGCGGTCATCGCCACTCCGATCGTTACAGGCATTACGGTTGCTTCAATTCAGAACCTCCCCGCCAATCTCAAACTCCAGATTCAGGCGTTAGGCGCCACCCGGTTGCAAACTGTCTGGCTTCTGGTTCGTGAGTCACGTCTGCCGCTTCTGGCTGCGGTGATGGCCGGCTTCGGCGGTGTCATATCAGAGGTAGGCGCATCTATAATGGTGGGGGGTAATATCAAAGGACAGACGCGGGTGTTGACTACTGCAACTGTTATGGAGACTGGAAAAGGGAATTTTGATGTGGCCATCGCTCTGTCCCTGATACTGCTGGTACTGGCTTTCAGCGTTAACTATCTGCTTACAGTTATCCAACAACGAGAACGACCACGATGAGCGACACTGATCCGTTGCTTGAAATTCGCAATCTCGCGGTTGCCAGGGGTGGATCGCGTGTGCTTCAAATACCTTCCTTTGTCCTTCATCGCAATGAAACCGTCGCTCTGATTGGTCCTAACGGTACCGGTAAATCCAGCTTCCTGCTTGCTTTGGCCGGGTTGCTACCTCTGGAATCGGGAGAAATTTTCTTCGGGAAGCAAGCAATTGTCCCTGGATTTGCGTCCACTGAATACCGACGGAAACTAGCCATGGTTTTTCAGGAACCACTGCTTTTTGACACAACTGTATTCGATAATGTCGCTGTAGGATTAAAGCTCCGCCATCTCGGCACTCGTGAAATCAATGATCGGGTAAAATCCTGCCTCGATCGTTTCCGAATCACACACCTTGCTGATCGCTCCGCCCGTAAACTGTCAGGCGGAGAGGCCCAGCGTACCAGCCTGGCGCGAGCATTTGCCACACATCCGGAAATTATTCTCCTTGATGAGCCGTTTGTGGCTTTAGATCCACCTACACGACAGACCCTGAGTGATGATCTGGAAAAAGTTTTGCGAGAATCCGGCACGGCAGCTATTTTGACGACCCACGACCAGATGGACGCCCTGCGACTGGCTGACCGAATGGTTGTGATGCAGCAGGGGTGTATCGTCCAGTCTGGTACTCCTTCTTCAGTCAACAATCAACCTGCAAACGAATTCGTTGCAACTTTTGTCGGCATGGAAAACATCTTTACCGGAAGTGTAACAGAGTCCGATAATGGCCTGTTTTCTGTCTCCGTTGCAGGGCAAACCATGGAGATAATGGGTGATGGGTCGCCTCAGGAATCCGTTGTACTCTGTATTCGCCCGGAACATGTGATTATCTCCCTAACAAATTTTGAAGCGAT
>CAYQMO010000403.1:0-2697 GCA_964418315.1 uncultured Geobacter sp.
TTTACTGCACGTGAAAAAGAGCTGGCTTTGAATGTGGATTTTGCCGGAGCTGTTCCCCCTGTTCTGGTAGGAGACCAGTTGCGGGTCAAACAGATTCTCCTCAACCTGATTGGAAACGCGACAAAGTTCACGGCAAAGGGAAGCATCACCATCGCGGTAAACCTCCTTGAACAGGACGATGAAACTCTGCTCGTTCAGATAACGGTGCGAGACACCGGTATAGGCATCTCTCCAGCGGCGCTTGAAGATATCTTCCTGCCGTTTGTCCAGGAAGATGGCTCCATGACCCGCAAATACGGAGGGACCGGCCTCGGTCTGACTATCAGCCGTCGTCTGGCAGAACTTTTGGGTGGCACTATTACGGTCGAAAGCACACAAAGAGCAGGCAGTTGTTTCACAGTGGTCTTGCCGTTCTCCAGAGCCTTCGTCAGCAACATCATCCAGGAGGTTCCAAAAAATGCAGCAGTAAGATGGGAGGGCCCACCGCTGCATATTCTGCTGGTCGAGGATAACCAGGTCAACATCACCTTCGGTTCAGCGCTGCTCAAGAAGTTGGGGCATAACTTCATTGTGGCAACGGATGGCAGGAAATGCCTCGCCGCTCTGGAGCAGGGGGCTTTCGATCTGGTGTTGATGGATATTCACATGCCGGGAATGAGCGGCGAAGAGGCGCTCTGCGAAATCGGCAGAAAAGAGCTGGGGGCGACATTCCACCAACCGGTAATCGCGCTGACAGCTTTCTCGATGCGTGGAGAAAAACAACATTTTCTGGACCAAGGCTTTGACGGCTATGTATCAAAACCGATTGATATTAAAGAACTTGTGCGGGAGATGAAACGGGTTATCAACGAGTATGGGACGAAGGAGTAACAGCATGGCTACACGTTTTAGCATACTTGTTGTGGATGACGAACCGATAAATATCAAGGTTATGTTGTCTGCACTTGGCGATGAATATGACATTATCCCAGCGCTGAACGGATTCGATGCCATCACTTTGCTGAGAGAACATCCAGTGGACCTGATTCTTCTCGATGTTTTGATGCCGGAGATAAGCGGCTTCGATGTCTGCACCATGATCAAATCAGATGAGGCGTTTATCGATATTCCGGTTATCTTCCTGACCGCCTTTGATACCGAAGAGGGAGAACTGCGGGGACTGGTACTTGGGGGAATTGATTATCTTACCAAGCCGATAAATTACGATCTCCTCAGACAGCGGATTCGCAACCATGTCGTATTGAAAGCCAAGAATGATCTCATGAAATTACAGGTGGATCAGTTGGCACGCCAGAAAGAAGAACTTGCTCAGATGGTTGCGGAGCAGAAACAGTTGAACAAACTGCTGAGTGAGAGTGAAGCCACTCTGAAAGAGCGTATAAAGGAACTGAATTGCCTCTACTTAGTTTCCAGCATAGCGGAGTCGCCAGACTTATCGCGCATGTTGACACGCGCCGTCGAACAGAGTCCGGCTACAATCATGATTACTGATCCGCAAGGGGTGATTGAATTTGTCAACCCGAAGTTTACCGAACTAACCGGCTATAGTGCTGAAGAGGCCGTTGGCCAGAATCCTCGTGTAATGAAATCAGGCATGACTCCACCTGAAACATATCAAAAACTTTGGTCGGCGATCACTGCAGGGAAAACGTGGCAAGGGGAATTTGTCAACAAACGCAAAGATGGCAGCATATTCTATGAGCACGCCATAATTTCGGCGCTTCACAATGAAGATGGTGCCATCACCCATTATATGGCTGTCAAGGAAGATATCACCGAAAAGAAAAGTATCATGGCGCAGTTGATCCATTCTCAGAAGATGGAATCGATTGGCGAACTGGCCGGAGGATTGGCTCATGATCTGAACAACATTCTCTGCGTGGTAAACGGCTATGCCACTATGCTTAAAATTACGATGCCACAGCATGAAGAACCGCAGCAGATTTTGGAGGCAACATCTCGGGCAGCATCACTCACCCACGCCCTGCTTGCCTACAGCCGCAAGCAGGAAATGCAGCAGTCCACTCAAAACCTGAATCAGTTGATTGCAGATATCGTGGCGTTCATCAAACAGATAATCCACGGCAACATCGAATTTACCCTTTCATTGGCGGATGATCCTCTCTTTGTGTTCGCTGACAAGGTACAGATTGAGCAGGTGATGCTGAATCTTGCCACTAACGCACGGGATGCAATGCCTGGCGGCGGCACTTTCAGCATCACTACATCTACCGGAAGTGTGGATGAGCGATTTATTGCCACTCACGGTTTTGGCGAGATTGGTAACTATGCCGTGATAACGGTTTCAGATACCGGTCATGGCATGGATGCAGAGACAGTGCTAAAGGTATTTGACCCATTTTTCACCACCAAGGAGGCCGGCAAAGGAACAGGCCTTGGCCTGTCAATGGTACTCGGAATCGTAAGGCAGCATGGCGGTTATATTAGCATTGAGAGTGAACCGGACAGGGGGGCTGTTTTCCGTTTGTATCTACCTCTGGTTAATGCTGGCATTAATGGTGCGGCAGTAACTACTGCAATTGCAAACGTTAAACCTGAAAAAGCATCTGGGACTATTTGAATAGCCAAAATTCACATCATCAGGGATATTTCAGTTTTTCCTACTGAAAGTTCATAGTCCCTTTGTTTTTTTGTTCCCTACCGTGGACGTTTCCAGTAGTATTCCTCTCGACTAGC
>CAYQMO010000404.1:0-2681 GCA_964418315.1 uncultured Geobacter sp.
TGAAATTAACCGCCTGAAAACGTTTGAGGCTGGAGAGGGAATCGGAGGTCTAACGTAAGTATTCGGTTAACCACGTAAAGCGAGAGTCATGCTTTTTATAGGTTACTTCAACCGAGCAGAAAATCAAAATCCTCGCGTGTCAGTCCGGTGCCTCCACCACCAGCTCCATCCTCCAGAATCGCCTTGTACAGATGTGTCTTCTGCTCCTTCAAGGCCATCATCTTCTCCTCAATGGTATGCTTCATAATCAAACGGGTAATAGTGACCTGTTCCGTCTGGCCGATACGGTGGGCGCGGTCGGAAGCCTGATTCTCCACTGCCGGATTCCACCAGGGATCCATGTGGTAGACGTATGTGGCGCGTGTCAGGTTGAGCCCCTTGCCCCCCGCTTTGAGGCTGATCAGAAAAACCGCTGGCTCCGCCGACTGCTGGAATTTCTCCACCAACTGTTTGCGCTTTGGAACCGGTGTTGAACCGTCGAGACGCAGACAGGCGAAGCCCTGATCTTTCAAGCCGCGCTCGATGATGTCAAGGTAGCCGGTGAACTGGGAAAACACCAGTGCGCTATGCCCCTCGTCGCGCAGTTCCGCAAGCTGCTCGGCCAGAAAATCGAGTTTCGGCGAGGCTGCGCTGGCGGTTGGTGACGCCAGAGCCGGAGCAAGGCATATCTGTCTGAGGCGGAGAATGGCGGTCAGAGCGATGATGCGGGCCTGAGCCGGGGCGTGGTCATTATACGCCTCCTGAACCTGACCGCGATCCTCCTCCACGGTGCGTTGATAAAAAATTCGCTGCTTTGCCGTCAGCTCCAGCGGGATGTCCATTTCGATCTTCGGCGGGAGTTCACTGGAAATAAGCTGCTTGGTGCGCCGCAGCACAAATGGGCGGGTGCGCCCGATCAGTAGTGATGTGGCGGCAGTGCCACCCTGGTTGAGTTTCCGGCTGAACTCTTCGCGCGTTCCGAGTAAACCGGGGAGACAGAGATCCATGATGGCGAAGTACTCGCCAAGATGATTCTCCACCGGCGTACCGGTGAGCGCCAGGGTGAACGAGCCTCTCAGCTTGCGTACGGCGTTGGTAGTTGCCGCCTGGAGGTTTTTTACCACTTGCGTTTCGTCGAATATCAACACGTTGAATCTAAGTTCCGCCAGCAGGTCGCAATCCCGCTGAACAATGCCGTAGCTGGTGATAATGACATCGTGATCGGCAAACCGGTCGGTACTGCGTCCAGTGCCGGTGTAGATCATAACCCGGGCAGTCGGGAGAAAGCGAGCCAGCTCCGCCTCCCAGTTGAACAGCAAAGATGGTGGCGCCACCACCAGATGCGGCGTTCCGGGTGCGGCTGCGGTAACAAGTTCACCTGACATGATCCCGGCCATGAGGGTGATCCCCTGTACGGTTTTGCCAAGACCCATGTCATCTGCCAGGCAGGCGCCGAAACGATGATCATAGAGAAAGGCGAGCCAGTGCCAGGCATCAACCTGATAGTTGCGCAGCGTTGCGTTAAGGCCGGCTGGCAGTGGGCGCGGCGCTATGGATGAAAAATTGAGAAGGTTCTCAAGTATCCGTGTATCCTCCGGTGATAGCCTGACTTCGACGCCATGGTTGCGGAGTTGCAGCCAGTCCAGAATCTGCAGGCGTGGTACGCGCACCAGTTCCTGCTCCCCTTTTTTCTTCTTTTTGCCGGTCGGCATGGCGCCTGCGAACATGGCCAGAATCTGGGCGCTCAGCTCATCCAGCATCATCAGCTTGCCGTCACGGCGCAGCATTCCACCGCCATCCATCAAGGCCCGCAACTCGTCTTCAGTCAAGATTTCGCCGTTACAGCGAATTTCCGGCTTCAGTTCGAACCAGTCAAGGCCGCTCTTGGTGGCGTCCATCGAAAAGGCCCATGACGATTCAGTCAATGGCTCGCTACCGATGCGCAGTGCAAACCCTTCGCTTTGCAGGCGTTGCGTTAGTCCCGGCAGAGCCTGCATCAGCTTTGCGGAGGGGACTTCAACTTTCACCGATTCAACATTATCGACAAAGGAGTCCAATCCGAGCGCTTCGTACAAAATTCGCAGAAAAGTCGCCTGGCGACGGTGATCATCCTTGAGAAAGTGCCAGCCGTCAGATCTCGCATTTACGATGATCTGCGATTCCTCCCATGCGGAGGCCAGAAAGTTGAGAAGCTTTTTGGCCTCCAACTGCACATCCCTTTTAAAAAAATCCGAGGAGCCGATTACCGATCGGATGATAACGTTTCGTGCGCTGCTTTTCGATTCGTCGAGCAGGGCAAAGGCAGCTTCTAGAACGGCTTTTACACGTTTTTTAGTCTTCATCTGAGCCGAAAGTTTTGTTCGGTGATGCGGATTGAATAGCCAGAAAGAGTAGTGGGAAAAATGAATCGTCTCATTTTTGAACTGGCCGACCGGTTCCAGTGATGCCGTTGCGCTGGTCAGTCCGTTCGGAATATCAAGAAAATATGTCAGAGCCTCAGCAGTGCGCTGCCGTTGGAAAACCCCGCAATACTGAAAGAAACAGTTTGATTCCGATGTGTTAAACATTGCCTGAGAAATCCTGATGGCTGCGCTGTTAAAGAGTTCCAGCGGTGCAACAACAGTGCGGCGCAGAATACGGATTTCCGGATTGGTCAATGGTCCCCCGAGAGATAGCGGATCCTCCCACGCGTCATCTTCAAA
>CAYQMO010000405.1:0-2669 GCA_964418315.1 uncultured Geobacter sp.
CCCAGGATCGGAATCAGGATTTTGTTGTCCAGCTCTTTTTTGAGCGGATGCCAATTGATGTCAAAAAAACTCGCATAGTGAGCGCTGGGGCCGTTTTCCAGCACATCCATCCATAACGCATTCCCCTGCCCCTCAACGCACATGTGGTTGGGGACAATGTCCAGAATCTGCCCGATAGCGCATTGCGCAAGCGTGCCAACCAACTCTTCGTACTCTTCCTCAGAGCCGATTTCGGGATTGAGGCTGTTTTGGTCAAGAACATCGTACCCGTGAACGCTCCCTTTGCTCGCTGTAAAGTACGGTGAAGCGTAGATGTCGCTGATACCGAGGCGCTTTAGATAGCCTGCAATCTCCCTGGCATCTTTGAAGTGGAAATGCGCATTGAACTGAAGCCGATAGGTTGACGACGGTATTTTTGGAGTTGCGGTGCTCATAGCTCTCTCTTAGGCGCGGCACGCAGAGCCGGAATATTGAAATGCAGCACTTCGCCCAATTTCTGTATCGCTTCGCTACGGCAGCACAAAGTATCCACCGCTTCAATAGCGGAGCAGTCTCCGGCGGCAGGCGTTTGCAGCATGGTCCAGTACATGTTCTGCGTTTGCCAGAGATTAACCTCTACCGGAAGGAGCAGAACCGCTTCGATCAGCACAAAAAGTTCGCTTAAACGCTGGTCATTTTTCGGTTCCACCAGCAGAGCGGCCATTGTTTTTTCCAGCCTGCGCCGGATGATAAATTCAAGGGCAACACTATCCAGAATCACATCCCAGCTTTTTATCTCACTGACATCCTCCCTGACTCTGCCGACATCGATTGCGCTGGAAGCAAACATTCTCTGCAGTTTATGATTCAAGGCAGTCCCGGCCGTCGTCATAAAATAGTGCGGCACCGGCATGCCGGTTTCCCTGACAAACCACATCAAATTTTTGCTGTTTTCGTAGAGGGTTATGAACTTGTCTTCAAACTCCTGGAGGGTATCGGCAAGGATGCGCTGCAAAATATGACGCTGTTCATCTCGAAACAGATCTTTAATGGAGAAGTTGTGCATGCCGAAATGGGTGTCTATCAACCTGATTACTGCTCCGAAATCGCCTTCATTAAAGGCGGATACGACCTCCTCTTTCATAGTCAGGTAGGCCTCATCACCTAAAAAGGCGCAGGCGCCGCAATTTAAGGTATGGCCTCCGAAATACAGGTTGCAAAAACTGATTCGGGCGATTTTGCGGGTGATCTGTGAGCGGATAAGGGTTGTGCCGAGCGCAACTCTCATCTGACCGGCGTGGAGTATCAGGTAATCCTCCCTGAAGGCTCGATAACTGTAAATTTCAGTTTCCTCTCCGTACTCTTCAAAGACAAAGCTGACTGCGTAGTGGGCGCCAACCTTGATCGAATCAATCATGGCAGGGGTGACGAATTTTGCGTAGATTTCAGCGCCGTTGCCATGTTCAGGGATATTGCTTCCGGCCTGCGCCAACTGCTCCAGAAAGTTTACCTGTAAACCCTGAAGGCAGTAGCTCTCGGCCAACTGCATTGCGCGGGCGGCGTACTGAATGATCTGTACCGTTTCCAATCCCGATAGTTCGTCAAAAAACCATCCGCAACTGGTGTACATCAGCAGAGCATGCCGCTGCATCTCAAGAAGACTGAGCAGTGATACGGACGTGATCTCATCCGGAGGTTGCAGGCAATGTCTGAGGAGGAAGGCGGTTACATTTTCCTCGGAACGGTCAAGCATGACACTGATATAGTCATTACGCATCTCCCACGGGTCTTTGACATAATCGGCCATGCCATCTTCAAAACCGGTAAAGAGCTGCCCGCTCAGCCAGTCGATGCTGCTGCGCAGCGGCTTGCGCCATTGCTGATTCCAACTGCCGTTTGCGCCTGCGTTGCAGCCGCAGTCATTTCTCCACCGCTCGATGCCATGCATGCAGCTCCATGACGTGTTGTCGATTATCTGCACTTCATGGCAGGCAGGGTACAACTCCAGGTACTCGCCATAGTTGGTCAGTCGCGCCAGGCCGCGTGTCTCAATATTGTTAAGCGCATTCCCCAGCGCCATTTCACCAAAGTGATGGTGATGGCCATAAGTTTCTCCGTCAGTGGCAATATGTACCAACTGCGGATGGCTACTCTGCTCTGAAAAGCCGGTCATCAGACGGGCGGCAAACGTGTCGCCGTTGTCAAGCAGCTTCTCAAACGCCACCGCCTGGGAAATCGGGCCGTCATAAAAGAAAATGGTAATACTGCGTCCTGAAGGAAGGCGGCAGAGATAGGGTTGTGTGGGGTCTATACGTGAACCGCTGATATCCTTCCATCTGCCGACCCCGATTTTTCTGACCCGCCCCGCCTGATGAGGCGCAAGGATGGTAAAATGGATCCCCTCTTCGGCCAATACTTCCAGTGTCTCAATATCCACGGCGGTTTCCGCCAGCCACATCCCCTCCGGAAAACGGTTGAAGCGATATTCGAAATCCCTGATTCCCCAGCGCACCTCCGTCCGTTTATCACTCAGAGTGGCCAACGGCATGATGATGTGGTTATAAACCTGGGCCAAAGCGGCGCCATGACCGGAGCGCCACAGCATGCTCTGACGGTCAGCAGCCTGGATTGCCCCGTAGGTATCCGGCGAATGTCTCTCCATCCAGGAGAGCAGGGTTGCACCGAAATTG
>CAYQMO010000406.1:0-2640 GCA_964418315.1 uncultured Geobacter sp.
CAAGCCCGGTTTGCGGGTTGCAGCGGCTCCAAGATAATCGCTCATACCTCCGCAACTGTTCTGGCACCAGCCGCCATCTACCGGAAGAATAACCCCGGTTACAAAACTCCCGAGATCAGATGCCAGAAACAGACAGGCGTTGCCGACGTCCTCAGGGGTTCCAAGTCGTCCGAGAGGCACGCTCCGTGCCACCATTTTTCTGATATTCTCATCTGGGGCAAGGCGTGCCATCCCCTCAGTGCCATCTATCGGACCCGGTACGACAGAGTTGACGCGGACACCTGCTGCTCCCCACTCAAGTGCCAAAGTCCGAGTGATCATGTCAACTCCGGCTTTGGCAGCGCAGACGTGAAGCTGTGCCTTCATCGGAATGAAAGCCTGTGGCGCGGAGATATTGATGACGCTCGCTCCCGGTTTTTTGAGATGCGGGTATACCGACTTCATCACATGAAAGGTACCGCGCAGATCGATATCTACCACCGATTTGAAGGCATTCCCGCTCAGATCATTGGCAAGAGCCGGGAAATTGCCGGCGGCACCGGAGACGACGACATCAAAATCGCCGAATCGCTCATGCACAGCCTGCAGACCCGCTTCCAGCGCTTCCAGCTCACGAACGTCAGCAGCGAAACCCATAGCATCCGCTCCAAGCTGTTGGAGCCGCGCCACTGTATCGTCAACCTTTTCCTGTTTCCGGCTGGCAACCGCCACCTTTGCGCCATGAACGGCGAACAGCTCTGCTATGCCCCGGTTAATGCCGCTTGTTCCGCCGATGACAACTACCACTTTGCCGCTAAAATCGAGAGATATTGCCATGTCTGCCTCCGGTCAATTTTAAATACGTACGGTTATACTTGATATGAGCTATAAATGGGTATAAATTTTCCCCTATGAACCTTCTTTCCAACCTCAATCCCCCACAAAGAGAAGCTGTACTGTACGGCGACGGGCCTATGCTGATCCTGGCCGGAGCCGGTTCGGGCAAGACCCGCGTCATAACCAACCGGATAGCCTACCTGATTCGCGAAAGGGGTGTACGCCCCTGGAATATCCTTGCGGTAACCTTCACCAACAAGGCCGCCAGGGAAATGGCCGAGCGTGTCGCAAAATTGCTTGGCGGCGGCGATGTCCCGCAGATCTCGACATTTCACGCCGCCTGCGGTCGCATTCTCCGCCGCGATATCCATCATCTCGGCTTTCAATCATCTTTTGCCATTTATGACGATCGCGACAGCGACCGGCTTTTGAAGGACGTTATCGCCGAGATGGATCTGGATGAAAAACGCTTTGCCGTTAATGTGATCTCCGGACGGATCGACGACTTCAAAAACCGGGGGCTCTTTCCGGAGGATATCGGTTCCGTTTCGCCTGGCGATGTCTATAAACGGAAGGTCGTAGAAATATATACTGCCTATCAGGAACGCCTTAAAAAATGTAACGCCCTCGACTTCGGTGACATGATGATTCAGGTTGTGCGTCTTCTGACCCGGTTTCCTGAGGTCTGCAGTTTCTATCAGGAACGGTTTCAATGGCTGTTGGTGGACGAATATCAAGATACCAACCCGGTGCAGTATAACCTGATCCGCCTGCTGGCCGGAGAGCGTAATAACCTCTGTGTGGTCGGTGACGACGACCAGTCTATATACTCCTGGCGAGGGGCCGATATCCGTAATATCCTTGAATTCGAAAAGGATTTTCCTGGTGTCAAAATCATCCGTCTGGAGCAGAACTACCGCTCTAGCTCCACCATCCTGGCGGCAGCCGGTGCGATTGTCAAACATAACTGCGGTCGCAAGCGGAAGACGCTCTGGACTGAGAATCCGGCAGGTGAGAAAATCCGCTACGTGCAGGCAGAATCGGATCGTGAGGAAGCCCGCTTCGTCAGCCGTGAGATCAGTCAACTGATAAACTGCGGAATTCCGCTGGATGATGTGGCTGTCTTCTATCGCACCAATGCCCAATCACGTCTGATTGAGGAGGCGCTCGTAGGGAGTGCTCTTCCCTATCACATTGTCGGCGGCGTTCGCTTCTACTCCCGCATGGAGGTCAAGGACATTCTCGCTTATCTGCGAGTGCTGGATAATCCGGCTGACGAGGTTTCACTCAAGCGGATCATCAATGTCCCGGCACGCGGCATTGGCAATACAACGGTTGACAAGATATCGCTCCAGGCTTTTCGGCAGGGGGGTACTTTTTTTGACGCTCTGCAGGGTGCCACCTGTGACGGGCTGTTAAGCGCCGCACCGCGTGGCAAGGTCGCTGCCTTTATTGCTCTGCTGGATGGTTTTCGCAAAGTTGCCGCATCCAGCAGCCTTGAGGAGCTGGCACGGGCGGTCATGGAGGGAAGCGGCTATTTGGATCGGCTGGAGAACAGCCACGACAAGGACGATGCCGAGCGGTTGGAGAACCTTGAACAGCTTATGGCCGCAATCAGGGAGTTCAGCGAGAAGAACCCCGGTGCAGGTCTGTCCGAATTTCTCGAACAGGTGTCATTGGTTTCGGATCTTGAACAGGGGGAGACAGGCCAGCCATCGGTAACCCTGATGACGCTGCACGCCGCCAAGGGGCTTGAGTTCAAGGCCGTTTTCATGATCGGCATGGAAGAGCGCCTTTTCCCGCACGTCCGATCTCTGGATGATC
>CAYQMO010000407.1:0-2636 GCA_964418315.1 uncultured Geobacter sp.
AATGATGATGTTAAGTCAATAATTCCAATTATGTTCTCATTTCTACCTGGCCCATTGGAAGGAGGGATTGAGTCGCAGAATGATATCCCTCCAGAAGTTCAGAAGTCGATTGAGGAGCAAATGAGTGCAGAAATCCTACAACCAATTTCTTTTGCAGCACTTGTAAATTCCGCTTTATTTTTTCGAATTGACTCTAATCATGCACAGCTTGCTGCCAAAGCCTTGCGTTCTGCTAAATACCAAATAAAAAAGGGCGATAACAAAGAGTTGATTTTCTCAGTGTTGAGAGGGTTAGCAAATGTTGCCGCGATAACTAGGAGTGGTAAGCTAGCTGATGAGATACGAATATTAGCTCGAAAGTGCAGACAAGATGCTGGTAGAGCTTTGTCCATCGAAGAATCGATGTGGATAGGTTTAGTTGCAGCTGCCGCCTATAGCGAAATGCCAAAATGGTGCGAGTTCGTGGGTGAATGGGTTACTGAACTTGCTTTTCAGGCAAAGCAGCACGAAGAGATAGATAGAATGCACTCCATCATTAAACAGTTACTCCACATTGTACCTGAACTTTGGCTTACTTGTGGACGTGCGGAAGCAGCTACAAATAACCAATGACTGTTACTTTTCGGGCAGTCCCTGTTTGACCATGTGTGAGACGTTGCGGGCGGTGTCGCTTTCCAAGAAAAAAACTTCCGGCAGGATTTTTTGTTGCCAATGGTCATTTAGATGCCCGATTAACCGCAATAATTAAAGCTATAGCCAGTTAAAATAACATTTTTTGCACCATATAACGCAAAAAGTATAATAAAGGAGCTATACGTCTGTTTGCTGCTGCGGTGTCTCTGATGTTTCGACAAGACGCTCCAGATACTCACCCCACGTAATCAGCCATTCCTGTTTTTCCTTGTCATATTTGTTGCGATTGTAGATACCGATGACACCTCTCTTGGCATGATTCAGAATTGCATCTATGATTTCATCCGGGCAGCCCAGTTCTGATAATTTGGTTGCCGCAGTCCGCCGTAGATCATGGGGTGTCCAGCGAGGTAATCCGAAATATTCCTTCATGGCGGTGGTCTTGTTTCCTTCACCTGCCGGTCGACCACCTGCCCGTTCATCACAGACCATATGTGACAAAGCTTGCCTCTGAAGGGGAGGAAAGACCGCTTTCAGCGTATCCGGATTAATGACTGCAGGGCCGGGGAAGACGTAGTTGCTGTAACTGGGATTCTTACCGATGATGCGCAGGGCGAATGACGTGAGAAACACCCGGTGGCTCTCCTGCCGATGATTGCGTGTCTTGATACGCTCAGGCGGGATTGTCCACCACTTTTCATCGATTTCATTCCAGGCCATGCCTGCAACCTCACCAGGGCGCTGCGCAGTGATCAGTATCATAAGCAATGCCCTGCGGGTTTCTGCCGATCCAGGTGGAGTCGCCGAATGGATAGTATCCCAGACAGATTTGATCTCTGCATCGGATAAGGTTCTGGAAGTGCTAACCGGTTTTATTGATGGGACGGCAGCTGGCAGCCGAGTGAAAGGGTTGATTTCCACCAATTCACGATCCAGAGCGTAGTTGAACATGGCCCTGGCAATTTTCATGACGCCACGGGCCTGTCCGGGTGCTGTCGCAGCAATGGGGTCAATTAGGTTGATTGCGTCCTTGCGTCGGATATCTTGAGCATTCCGTTCCTTCCAGACCGGGATGACATACTTGTCTAAGGTACGCTCTGTCTCGCTTGCAGTAGATTTTGCGAGGTGTTGCTGAACGAAAGTTTTGTAGTTATCGACCAGATCCTGGACTGTTTGTATAGTCTCCGTTTCTACAACTACGGACTGCTCTTGCGGATTACGTCCCTTCCCAACACGGATGGCGGCCTCTCGAAACTTTTCCCGGGCCTCCGCCAGCGTTACCGCCGGATACTGACCGAGATTAAACCTGTGGCGTTTACCGTTGAGAGTATAGATGTACTGGAAGGTCTTGACGCCTGAAGGAAGAACTCGTAGCGTGAAGCCATGCCCCTCACGGATGCAGTATTCCTTTTCAGGCGGTTTTAAGGATTGGAGAAAGCGGTCAGTAAATTTCATGGAACCTCTATGGAACCTCAAGTGCTTCCGAAATAGAATTAATACTTCGAAATATACTGAAACAATTATTACGGAAGAACGGCTATAGAGTCAATGAAATTAAGGAATTTAGCTAATGCCCACTAACAATTTTAAACATTGCCAAAAAGCTTATAGCCTGCCTTGGGAGCAGGGGGTCGCTGGTTCGATTCCAGTCTCACCGACCAGACAATTCAAGCACTTACAGTTGATTCTGTAGGTGCTTTTTTGTTGTGTTTTTAAACTGTTGCCGTTTCGTTGCCGTTTTCGGTGGAACGTATAATCAGTCCCTGACAAAAAACTGGAGCATCTTTCGACGCCCCCGGCTAATTTGATCTTCATTTTCTCTTCCCCAAGTGAAATCTAGGCAGTAACGCTCGCCCAGCCGTTTACCATAGCCTATTCTATCCCATTCTCTACTTGCACAGCCCCGGCTCATTACCGCCTCAATGCGTCAGTATTCTGCTTTGTTGACATTGAATTCACCTCTTTCAAGGGTGACAAGCAATTTGACATCATCTTCAGCGAAG
>CAYQMO010000408.1:0-2631 GCA_964418315.1 uncultured Geobacter sp.
GTGGTTTGAAAACATCCCGGGAGGGGCACGCTTCAACATCCGGCTCCCTCTCCTGACAGGATATAAGAGGCATTTATGATTACAAAAACAAAGGATATGTCGATCCTGTATGTCGAAGATGACGACGTCATCCGTGAGGGTATGAATGAGTTTCTGAATCGCCGCTTTGATAAGGTATTTCTGTCGGAAAACGGGGCGACAGGGCTGGACGCATATCACGACAATGCGCCTGACATCGTCATGACCGACATCAAAATGCCGGTCATGGATGGCCTGGAGATGACCCGCGCCATTCTGGAACAGAATGACAAAGCTGCTATCATCGTCACATCTGCCTACAATGATGCCAAATACCTTTTAGGCGCTATTGAGCTGGGGATCAGTCACTATCTGCTCAAACCTCTGGATCGAGACAAGCTCGATGCCTCACTGAAGCAATGCATCGAGGTCGTGCAGAAGACAAGATCACTCCGGGAACACGAGAATGCAATCAGTGAAAACAACCGGACGATCAATACCCTGCTCACCTTCGGCGAGAAAAATGTCACCAATGCTATCTGCCTTGATTCAGCGGTAGAGAGGCAACTTGACCAGATGATTGAGAATATTCTGGGCTGTGGTATGGAGACAGATCCTCGCAGCCCGGCCAATCTGATCATGACCTTGACACACGGTCTCGCGGGGCAGCCTCAGTGGCTCTGGTACGAGTTGGAGAAGGACAGGTCGCTGCGAAAGGCCTGTTATCTCGATCATCCAAAGCTGAATCTGGACGCTCCTGTCGGATCCCATGCTCTCTTCTTTATCAATGATGATGAACCGCTCCCCGACGACCCGCTCCTCAAGCTTTTCGTAGATCATTTTGTCCGTCACGGGAAAAAGCCGCGCAATCTGATCTGGTATCGCAACGGCTGCCGTATCATCTGCGCCCTGGACTACCCTACTCCGGTGATCGCCGGCGATGCGGTGGTGATCAAAAATCTGGCTGTGCAGACCCGTTTTCTGGATACCATCTCGGCAGAACGCCACCAGACCGAGGAGGCGTTCCTGTATACCATCACCTCTCTGGCACGGGCGGCCGAGGCCAACGACGAGGATACCGGCAATCATATCCTGAGAGTCGGGAAGTACTGCGCCGCCATCAGCCGTCAGTTCGGCTATTCGGACACGATGGCTGACATCATCGAGCAGCAGAGCCGGCTGCATGACGTGGGCAAAATACATATTCCGACCGAGATATTAAAAAAACCGGGCAGACTTACAGATGAAGAGATGGCGCAGATGAGGGAACATTCGGTTTTTGGGGCACAGATAATCGGTATGCATCCAAGGCTTGAGATCGCCCGCGTCATAGCGCTGCACCATCATGAACACTGGGATGGCAGCGGTTATCCTTATGGCCTGCGTGGTACGGCAATTCCGCTGGATGCACGCATCGTTGCCTTAGCCGATGTCTATGACGCCCTGAGAAACAGGCGCAGCTACAAGCCCGCCTTTGATCACGAAACCGCCTGGCGCATCATTACCGAAGGGGATGGCAGAATAAATCCGTCACATTTTGCCCCGGATATCCTGGATATATTCAAGAAGATCGGCAAAGAGTTGGACGGGATTTATGCACGCATGACCACGGTATAAGGATAATAAAAATGCTTGAAACTCTGTTCAAATACGCCAACACGCCGATAATAATCTGGGATGCCGATTTCACAATTACCCGTGCCAATCTGGCTTTCGAGAAACTTACCGGACTTACTTCCAGGCAAATTATCGGTAACAATCTGACTCAACTGTTTCCATTTGAACAGATTAAACATTACCTTGACCCTATCTCTAACACCTATTTAGGTGAACGATGGGAATCGGTCGAAATTCCAATCATGCATGTCGATGGTTCCGTCAGAAGCGTGCTCTGGAATTCAGCAACTGTCTTTGAGGCGGATGGCATAACACCCCATACCACCATTGCGCAGGGTGTTGATATCACCGAGCGCAAACAGGCCGAAGAAGGACTGCGATATAGCAACTCTCTCCTTGCAACTATACAGGAAACAATGCTTGAAGGGATACTCGCCGTTGACCCACAAAACAAAATCATCTCATACAATCAGCATTTCATTGATATGTGGTCGATACCACAAGATGTGCTTGAATCACGATCTGATGAACGTGCTCTCCAATCGGTAGTAAATATGCTGGTAGATCCTGAGCCGTTTCTTGATGTGGTGCGGCTTCACTACAATAATAAATTGATGACAAGCCACGATGAATTGACTCTAAAAGATGGTAGAACATTCTCCCGCAACTCATCCCCAATTATCACGGCGGTCGGCACACACTACGGAAGATTATGGACCTTTGTGGACATAACCGAACGCAAACAGTCCGAAGAAAATTTGAGGTTGGCCAAAGAAGCCGCCGAATCTGCCAACAGAGCCAAATCCGCCTTTCTGGCCACCATGAGCCACGAGATACGCACGCCGATGAATGCCGTGATGGGTAACCTGTCTCTGCTTGGCACGACACAACTAACTGGAGTACAGCAGAAATGCGTGCAGGACTGCAACAGGGCATCGCACATTCTGTTGCGGGTTATCAACGACATCCTCGATTTTTCAAAGATCGAGGCGGGCA
>CAYQMO010000409.1:0-2619 GCA_964418315.1 uncultured Geobacter sp.
GTATCTGTGAGTTAGTAGAATGTTTGGTATGATTATTTTATGCCGTTTGCCTAACTATTCAGCACCTTGTTTTTTCACATTCATAAAGGCGGGGAATTTCCCCTGAAACAGCAACCGCAATCCATCGGACGCAGTGACGCCTTGTTTCATACAGGTTGACAGATAGCTCCGGATTCGGCAGAAGACTTTCGCACCTTCCACCGCTCGAAAGCATCCCGAAATCTTTTGTTGAACCTTGGTCATCCTCAGATCGTTTTCAGCCTGATTGTTTGAGAATGGTACGATTTTATCATCCATAAATCGTAATGTTTCTTCTTCAAAGTCTCTCAGGCGTTCCAGAAGATTTCTTGCTGTTGATCGTGCAGTCTTGCCTTTCTTCTTTTCTGCCGGTTCATCGGGTGGCGGACATTCACGTTCAGCTTCAAGCAGCAAATCACGGTAGCGTTTCCGGTAATGATCTGATGTCGCCTTTTCAAGGCAACCTCCTGCATCATTGGTCACCTTGTTGATTTCCTTGAGAAGCAAGATCATCTGCTCCGTCCACTTTTGCTTATCCTGCTCTGCGGCTCTTTCCAGTTCGCGAATATGATGAGCGTTGCAGAGTGAGTGTAGTCCGCCATATTTAAAATATGGTCTCCAATGATCGTGACAGATAATGCCTTCATAAACTGGCAGTATCCCCATCTCGTTGTTCGCCTCACTTCCTCGTTTTTCGTGAGGATAATAGAAGGTGAACCATTCATTGGAAACGTTGTGCAGCCACCGTCTTTTGCCGCCAATATTGATGCCGGTTTCATCGCAATGAACCAGCGCCGATGCTATCAGTTGTTCTTTGAGCCATGATTCAAACGTTTCAAGGCGCTCGAAAGCAACCTTGTTGAAATTGTTGATTGTGCCTGCACTGATAGGAATACCCATCTGATCCTGAAACTGTTCCTCGACACGGTTGTAAGGAATAAGTTGATACTGGGACATATAAACAGCGTTGCTCTTGACTCCGACACCGTATTGAATCGGTCTGGTCACGTCATCGGGAAACTGGGCAACATAGCGTTTGCCATTTTGGTGTTCAATAACTTCGGCCCGCCATTCAGTAACAAATGTGCTGATGTCAATATCGACAACTTGACGAGTCTCGTATCCAGTAATTCTGTAACTGCCGGGTGGCAATGTGCTTCTGTCAAACTTGATGTCCTTGATCTCATCAGGCTCAGCAACCTGCTTGAGTGTGGTTCCAATGTGACCGTGCTGACCACTTGGTTTTCGATCGCCCGGTTCTTTGAGCTTCTTTTTTCGATTCGGATCAGTTGATGGCGGTTTGCTGCTGTTCTTGCTGTTAAGTCCCAGACGGTTTGCCAATATGGTGACCAGAAGGAGCAGAACATCAAGGGCGGCATTGAGTGCCGGAGATAGATTCTTCTCTTTGGCGATTAGCTCTTGTTGCAGATTGAATGCTTGCTGCTATGTTGACGCTCTCAATTGTCATGCCGCCACCCATGTTTGTGATGAGGCACTATAACACAGGTTTTTAAGAGGAAAATTTTCGCGCCAGGTGGCCGTATAAGACGAAAATATTTTTTGTGCTGGGACGGTCATGAGAGTGACCTACCAATCGCGGCAGAGAGCGAATCGCTACTTCAGAGAAGTAATGTAGACGAAGTTTTGAGGTGTGCCGGATTTTCACAAAATCACCTAAAAACCGTGTCAAGAACTATTTTCAAAGAACAAAAAATAAATATTCTGAATAGTTACCTTTAATGAAATACATCCACTTTTTTTGTATACACGCAAGGAATACTCTTGACTTTTGCAGCGCTTTGTATACAGTCGCTAAAAATTCCTAAAGGCCTACCAATGACTGCAAACCGCAGATAAGCAGTACTGCTGTAATCAAATGGAGAAAATATATAAAATTGGCAACAAAGCGGGCGAAAGCCCTTTATACATACGATTTTGCGCAAGTTGATGGCAAGACGCCGATGATCGATCTTCTCGATTCCCTGACTATTCGGGAAAGGGCGAAGGTTTTCGCATACATTGAAAAGTTGATAGAATTGAAAAATACAGGAATGCAGCCGAAGGAAAATCTTTCAAAACACTTGGCAGATGGTATATTCGAGATGCGGGTTAGTTTTGAAAACAGGATTGCCCGTTCGCTTTACTTTTATCAGAAAGAATCTAAAATCATATTTTCTCACGGTTTTATAAAGAAGACCCCAAAAACGCCACCAGCCGAAATCCACCGGGCTGTTGCAATTCGCAACAAACTACAAGGTGAATGATATGAATGTTGCAAAAGATTATCTAAAAACGCAATTGAAGAATTCCGAATTCAGGCAGAGTTTTCTGAATGAGAAAGTCCGGCTTGATCTTGAATATCAGCTTGAGGAATTGAAAATGGATATTGCTGGAAACAAACCGGCGATTGAATTACTGGTCAAAATTGATCAGATTGAGCAATTTGTACTGCATGCCTGATTTTTGTAAAACCACTTTTTTTAAAACCACTTTACATTTCAAAAATTTCCAGAAAATTTCAAAAAATCACCTAAAGGCCAGTAAATGACCGCAGACCGCAGACCGCAGACCGCAGACCGCAGACCGCAGACCGCAGACCGC
>CAYQMO010000410.1:0-2618 GCA_964418315.1 uncultured Geobacter sp.
TTCCATAATTATCAGCATTAATGCTACAATGGCAAGCATTTAAGCCCTACAGGAGAAGTGAAATGTTCAACCTGACGCGCTACTATTCAATAGCCAGTCTGTTATGCATAATCGTAGCCGCTGTAATACTTGGTGTCATTGACCATCGCCAATCGATAAAATCTCTCACAGAGATGGCGGAAGACCGCAATGCGGCTCTCACAAAAGTTTTCGGCAATGCCCTCTGGCCACATTTTTCTCCTTTGCTCACCAAGAATCATACCAGCCGCCCGATTGATCCGAATAGTCCTGAAATAGCGCTCCTGCGCCGTGAAGTCGTTGCCCTGATGAAGGACACCTCAGTTGTTAAGGTCAAGGTCTACAATACGGATGGGCTGACTGTATTCTCAACTGAAACCAAGCAGATTGGTGAGAAAAAAAGCAATAATGCAGGTATGCTCGCAGCTTTAAAAGGGGAAATTGCGAGTGAGATGACCCATCGCAATAAGTTCAGTGCCTTTGATGGAGAGATCGAGTCGCGAGACCTTTTATCTTCTTACATTCCGTTTAAACCGGAAAACAGCAACCGTATTGAGGGTGTCTTTGAGCTTTATTCCGATATCACGCCATTTCTGGCTGAAGTAAAGCGTACCAAATGGCTTGTCGCATTGACTGTGATTTGTGTTTTGGGTCTGCTGTACAGCCTGCTCTATCTTGTGGTGAGACGCGCAAAATTCATCATTCGTGACCAGGAAACTCAACTGAAGGATTCGCTGGCACGCATTGAGGAGGATAACCTGCTACTGGATCAGCGTGTAAACGAGCGAACTTTTGAGTTGCAGGAGTTGAACCGTACACTGCAGATCGAGATTACAGAGCGTGAACGCGCTGAAGAAGGGCTGCGTCTGTCCGCAAAGGTTTTTGAAAATACTGTTGAGGGTGTAATCATCACCGACTCGGAAAATAGAATTCTGGCTGTTAACAGAGCTTTTGTCCAAATTACCGGCTATGAATTGGAAGAAGTCCGGCAACTGAATCCCCGTATATTAAAGTCGGGACGTCATGAAGCTCAGTTTTATGCTGATTTATGGGAGTCACTTGCGCAGACAGGTCAGTGGGTGGGAGAAATTTGGAATAAGCGGAAAAATGGTGAAGTATATCCTGAGCGGCTGACAATCGGGGTTGTCAGGGATTCAACCGGCAACATCGGACATTTTGTGGGAGTTTTCAGTGATATAAGCGATATCAAAAAATCACAGGAAACACTGGATTTCATTGCACACCACGACATGCTTACAAATCTGCCGAACCGTCTGCTATTCAACAATCTCCTGAAACAAAACATAGAGCTGGCAGAGCGTGATAACAGGCAACTGGCTGTTATTTTTATTGATCTTGATCACTTCAAAAAAGTCAACGATACGCTGGGACACGTTCTTGGAGATGAGCTACTGAAAAATGTTGCGCAAGATCTCATCGTTCATGTACGCGAGTCAGATACGCTGGCGAGGATCGGCGGTGATGAATTCATCCTGTTACTAAACGGAATTGATGGCTTGAGCTATGTGAAAGAAATTACTGAAAAATATCTTGAGCTTCTGAACCGCTCATTCACGATTTCCGGTTATGAAACCAACATATCCGCCAGCATTGGCATCAGTATATTTCCAACTGATGGACAAGACTCAACAACGCTGGTGAAAAATGCAGATACCGCAATGTATCATGCCAAGAGCCACGGACGTAACACATACCATTTCTTCTCACACGAAATGAGCGAGCATGTTCAGGAGCGTGTACGTATTGAGAGACTGCTTCGCCGAAGCATCGAGCGTAGTGAGTTATCTGTTCATTACCAGCCGCAGGTGGATTTTGTAACGGGACAACTGACTGGCGCAGAGGCGTTGGTGCGCTGGCACAACCCTGAATTGGGCGCTGTGTCTCCGGCATATTTTATTCCAATTGCCGAGGATATCGGCTTCATATCAACTCTTGGTGAATGGGTGTTGCATACCGCCTGTCACCAGGTCAGAGAGTGGGAGCGATGCGGTTTAAGGCTCCCATGCATTTCAGTAAATCTTTCAGTTAAACAGTTGGAGCATGGAAACATTGTAGAAATGGTCAGCCGTATCCTGCAAGAAACCGGGCTGCACTCATTGAGGCTTGAATTGGAGGTTACAGAATCAGCAATCATGAATAACGATCAGGCGCTGTCATTACTGGACGATTTGCGTGGGCTTGGAGTGGAGCTTGCGATTGACGACTTCGGCACCGGATACTCTTCGCTAAGCTATCTAAGTCGATTGCCGATTCAAAAACTCAAAATCGATCGCTCGTTTATTACAGATGTAACAGCCGATCCAAGTCGTGAAGCCATAGTTCGAGCGATCATCGCCCTGGCCAATGCCCTCGGACTCAATACAATTGCAGAAGGCATAGAAAATGAGACGGAAGCTGATTTTCTGATCAAAGAGGGATGCCGTCAAGCCCAGGGATACTTCTATGGCCGCCCACTACCGCCAGACGATTTCTTTACCGCCTGGTATAATTGATGTTCAGGCGTATTCTGGTATGAATTTTATTTCAAGCCCGGTTTGCGGGTTGCAGCGGCTCCAAGATAATCGCTCATACCTCCGCAA
>CAYQMO010000411.1:0-2607 GCA_964418315.1 uncultured Geobacter sp.
CCTCAAGCCCCCCTAGGATAAAGGTTTGGTTAGTGTTTTCAGCGTCGTGAAGAAGTTTGGAAAAACTATTTACAAACAAGATACAGGAATATTGGGAGTATCTCGTGTCATGTTCTGCCTTATCAAACGCCACAGCGCTTCCCTTTAGGAATTTGCTACGCTTTTTAACACTGCTGCTCATACTGCTCTGTCCGCTCTCTGCTGCTGCAAATGATAATGTGCGCCTGCAGCTCAAATGGCAACACCAGTTTCAATTTGCTGGGTATTATGCCGCCAAAGAGAAGGGCTATTATCAGGCGGTCGGACTGGATGTGGAAATCATCCCTGGCAAGCCTGGTGACGACCCGGCACAGAAGGTTTTACAGGGCGAAGCGGAGTTTGGCGTAGGCTCAACCGAGCTATTGCTCTTGCGGGAGCAGGGTGAGCCGTTGGTGGCTCTTGCAGTAATCTTCCAGCACTCACCATTGGCACTCATGACCCTCAAGCAGAGTGCTCTGCAAAGCATACATAACCTTTCCGGTCGTAAGGTTATGATCGAACCCGGTTCAGCCGAACTCCACGCCTACCTGCAGAAGGTAGGACTTTCTTCAGACAAGTTCACCCTGATTCCTCACGGTTTTCATGTAAAAGATCTGCTTGCCGAAACAGTTGACGCAATGTCTGTATATGTCACCGATGAACCTTTTGAATTGAATAAAGCGGGGCAGGAGTACCAACTCTATTCTCCACGCTCTGAAGGGATTGATTTTTACGGTGACAATCTCTTTACAACAGAAAGTCAGCTCAAGCTTCAACCGGAAATGGTTAAGGCATTCCGTGCTGCAACTCTCAAGGGGTGGGAATATGCCATGCAGCACCAGGAAGAGTTGGTGCAACTGATTTACTCCCGCTATAGCCAGCGACACAGCATAGAGCATCTGCGTTTTGAAGCCCGCCAGATGGAACCTCTGCTGCAAGCATCACTGGTAGAAATTGGACATATGAACCCAGGTCGCTGGCGTCATATTGCCGACACATATGCCGAACTCGGCATGATGAAGCAGAATTTTGATCTCAAGGGATTTCTCTATGATCCCAATCCACCGCCACCTGATCTTAAATGGCTCTATGGCACACTCGTCACTGTTGTTAGCCTGTTCATCATTGTAACTCTGGTCGCCATCCGCTTTATCCGGTTGTCGGCGGCGTATAGCCGAAGTATGGCAGAGCAGAAGAGAATTGAAGAGGCCTTGAGGGTAAGAGAAGCCAAATACCGCGTTCTTACGGAAAACATGAAGGATGTAGTATGGACGCTAGACACCCAAACCTTGCGATTCCTTTATGTCAGCCCTTCTGTGCTAAAGCTTCGCGGCTATACACCGGAAGAAATCATTGCCGAGCCACTTGATGCAGCGCTTACTCCTGAGTCTGCAGATTATGTAAAATCGCTTATTTCTCAGCAGATAGATGAAAATTCTGCCGGTAACTTCCCTCCAGACGTTTTCTACACTAACACTGCGGAACAGCCTTGCAAGGATGGGACAACCGTCTGGACTGAGGTTATTACGAATTATTATATCAACGAGGAGACTGGACGTGTTGAAATTCAGGGGGTCACGCGTGACATCACAGAACGCAAGAAGGCGGAAAAGGATCTGCAGGAAGCCAACCAAAGGCTCGAAGCCCTTAGTATTACCGATGGATTGACCGGTATCGCCAACCGTCGCCATTTTGATACGGTACTGACCCAGGAAATAGCCAGACATGAGCGTTCAGGAGCGGAGTTGTCATTAATCATGCTGGATATTGATCATTTCAAGGCGTTTAATGACAGCTATGGGCACGTAAAAGGTGACGAATGTCTACGTCTGATTGGCCAGGTTTTACGTGAATGTGCTGTCCGCCCCGCTGATCTTGCAGCACGTTATGGTGGTGAAGAGTTTGCCTGCATTCTGCCCGAGACGGATTGTAATGGTGCGCTTATAATAGCTGAGAAAATCCGGCGGGGTATTCAGGCGCTTGCTATTCCCCATAAAGCGTCGAGCGCAGCAGAGTGTGTAACTGCCAGTCTGGGTGTTATTACCATGCAGTGTGCCACAGGTGAACTGGCAGATGAGATACTTGCCAAGGTCGATGCACTGCTATACCGGGCCAAATCAACTGGTCGCAATCGAGTGGAATTTGTTGCTACACACGATATAACTTTGACATCTGAGGCAAAGGAAATTACAGGCACTTTTGTCAAATTGGTCTGGGAAGATTCGTTTTGCAGCGGCAATGAGTTGATAGACAGACAGCACCAGTCTCTCTTCAATGTTTCCAATAATCTTGTTGAAGCGGTTCTTGCGGGGCGTTCATCTGATGAAATATTCGCAATCATTAACCAACTGCTTGATGATGTCAGTCAACACTTTCAGGATGAAGAAACCATCCTTGTGGCTATCGGCTTTCCGGGTGTAAGCCAACATATTGAAGAACATGCTAAACTGCTTGAAAAAGGAGTAAAGTTATCAGAACAATTCAAGTCTGCCACTCTTTCTGTGGGCGACATTTTCCAGTTTTTGGTATTCGATATCACTACTGTCCGGTAAAGATTTTCAGGTCGGCCATAACTAGCTGATTTCAATT
>CAYQMO010000412.1:0-2589 GCA_964418315.1 uncultured Geobacter sp.
AAATCAAGGGGAGGGACACTATTTTCTCATTGACAACTGACAGACATATCAGCTTCCTCATTTCCTAAAAATAACTCCGAAGGGCACAACTACCCATCACCTCCTTCCTGATACCAGCCAGTACCGGTTGCACAGTCGTACTGGCCTACGATGACTTTCCCGTCATAGGCGCTGAGTACGCTGCCGTTTTGCCTCCATGCACCACTCGGAAAGAATCTGGGTTTATAACGGACATCGAGAGCGACCATTTTTTCTACGAATTCGTTTTTAGACATGGTGTGCCAGTTCATTTTACCCCCCTACTTTTGACCCAGAGCATGAAGATGCCAATTGCCGACGGATAACTATGAAGGTCTTGAAAGCTGCTGCGAGGATTCCGAATGGAGTTAGTGCTACGATGATGAGTACGATCCAGATCATGATGAGTTCTCCTTTCTGTGTGATGATTGATGTGGTTTGGGAATTGGGTTAAGTAGTGGTTTATGGGCAAAAAAATCCCCACTGATCGGGATGGCCAATGGGGCTTTGAGGGAGGAGGCTTATTACTTGATGATCACTCTGTCAATAATTACGCTGCCGGAGCCTTTGGTTGTGACGGTGGCTTGGGTGGTTGTGTAACCGCTACGCGGGCCAAAGCTGGTGTCATAAAACCCGCCGTGCAGCATGAAGCTTATATTTTTATCCAGCACCAAATTATTCTCAATGAATGTCAAAGCACGGGCATAGATGGAATCACCATTGGATGCAACAGAATAAGCGTCGGCATGTGTGCCTTTGGTGTGTATTGCTCCCGACACGCACATTGCTCTGGGGGGAACAAAAGTGGCGGTGACGCTTTTCAGATGAGTTATAGGTGAATGTTCCGTTATGACAATACTGCTCCAGATGGTCCTGACAAGTGGGGCAGATGTGATCAGAATAGTTTTTACTGCTCTTAGCAACAGCCACGAATCTATTTATCCCACCATCACCTGCCCTCGCCCAGATGTGCCATTTACCAGGACATAATAGCATTCACCCGGTTGCAGCGTTGATGGCGGTCTAACCCTGACGACATGCGGTCTGTCCTGCCGGTGAGGCTCGGGAATCAGATTTAGCAGGGTATCCGCTGTAGAACTGTCAGTAGTACGGAAAAACAGCTTCGTGCCGGTATTGGTGATGAGGATGTTTATTGCCTGGCTCCCTTTCTCATGCGGGAACGCGTAGCGCAATGATGCCAATGATTGAGTCGCCAGGGCGCAGCAAACCCGATAGGCGCGGCAGCGGTCAAGAAATGATTGTTCGCCGCTCTCCTCATCGTGGGTAATAAAGCGCTGGAATTCATCACAGATATAGAAAAAAGGTCTCGTGGTGATGTTGTTGAGTCGCTCAGGTACAATCAATTTTTTGAAGAAGCAGGATTTAAGCACTTTGCCGACACAGGCGGAAACGGATGTCACAATACCCGGTTAATAGACAACAATCATCCCCTTTTCAATAACATCATCAACCGGCAGGCAGCAGTCCGGTGCCTCAAACGGATTAACTGAAACACGGCTGTAAAACTCTCTGTCCATAAATTCATGGATAAGACTGTTAAACACCGCCTGGAATGATGAATAGGTTGCTTCTGCCATGTGGGCAAACTGCCTGAAGTAGATTCCCTGATGTGCAAAAACTTTCTTTCCGCCGATTTTATAAGACTCCACAAAGGCGACAAAGAAAGCCCAGAAGCGATTATACATCTCATTGCCAGAGGTCAGCTTGAGGATGGCGCGCACTCCGTCCGATTTTAAAAAGTCACAGCCAAAGTATGTACTGGAAGCGATCAGATGATTGATATGATAAAGGTAGTTTTCCTTTTTATAAGTAATAGGATTTTCGAGGGATGCGCTTGCTGCCAGAATCGCCTCTTCCACCGTTTCCGATTCGATACTTCTTGATTTGAGTAATTCATAGAGCGGCGCCAAGTTAACGCCATTGCCGCCAAGAGCTTCGATATAAAAATAGAACTGCCGCCAAAACATCTGGATATTGTCAGTACCGCCACCATTGCTATGACGGAACAGCGCAAGATCAATATCAATAAGTGAAGCGATAAGGTGACTTGAACCATCAACCCAGAAACGATCATGACTTGAGTCCTTCTGCCCTTGATAGCTGTCGGCGAACGTCATTACCTCTTCCATAATGCTAGAGCCATCACGCCCCTCAAGTGAAGAGCTGCCGAACTGCCACAATACCGGGCTTTCAATGCCTTTCCTGATGCGTATCATCCGTTTTTCCGCATCTACTCCCAGCATGCCGGCAATGGCATCCCCCAGTTCTCCTTTTGGATCCACGACCAACCCGGCAGAAGGCAAGTTGGCAGACAGAAGTTTTTTACCGAAAGCCTGCCTGCAAAGCGGCAGCACACCGGACACCGTCTTGCCGGAGCCTGTTTCACCTAAAAAAAGGAGGTGCCAATAGAGATCGTTTTCACACATATCACCCATATTTATTTTTTCCCACTCAGGCATCGAAATTCGTTCTGCACTCATACAATTACCCCCGTATACAGCTTTGCCATCCACCCCTGCACACCATACCGCCCCAATGAGAAAGGACGGG
>CAYQMO010000413.1:0-2584 GCA_964418315.1 uncultured Geobacter sp.
GCTGTCACTATCCAGAGTCCAGATACCGATCGGTGACTGCTCAAAAAGAGCGTTCATTCGGGCTGAATTTTCCAGCAGCTTCTCCTCGGCAAGCTTGCGCTCGGTAATATTCCGCCAGCTAGTGTGGAGCATGGTTTCTCCACTGATCGTGACGGGCATTAGAGAAATTTCAACAATGAATTCGCTCCCTTCGGCGTTGACGTGAGTCCAGTCAAAACGATGCAGCCCCTTGCTGTAGGCCTGCGCTATCATGTCCTGCGCTGCCTCGTCGGAACGCCTTCCGCTCGGCTGAAACTCTGGAGAGATCCGGACAGGCGGCAGGAGCAGAAACTGCTCACGGGTCATTTTGAGAAGGTCAAGCGCCGCCTGGTTGCATTTCACAAACACACCACTGCTATCAATCAGGAGAATGGCATCGGAGGATTCCTCAAACAGTTTCCTGAAGGTGATGTCGCTCTGGTGGAGCGCTTCTTCAGCCTGCTTGCGCTCGGTTATATCAATGGTGTATCCGGCCAGCAGAGTCATGTCCCCCTGCACCAACGGGAATTTGATGGTGGTGTAACTGCGCCCGTTCAGCTCTTCATCAATTTTCAGCACATCGCCCTTTGCTATCACATTCCGGTCATCGGCTGTGATCTTGGCGGCAAATTCCGGCGGAAAGAGCTCTTCCATGGTTTTGCCGATCATCTTAGAACCGGCTATGCCGACCATCTGATCAAAGTTTTCGCTGGCCTGCAACACTCTGCTTCCGGCTTGAGTCACCTCTTTGATAAAGACATAAACCGGCGAATGACGCATAAACAGGGAGAACATAGTGATGGATTCACGCATTGAATTTTCTGCACTTAGTCGGGAGGTCTCCTCCCGACGGCGGCGGGCAATATTCCAGAGCAGGAGAGCTATAATAAACACCTGAAGCGAGAAGAGAACAACGCCAAGCCAGATGTATGTGGCGTAGCGGGTGTAGAATGTATCCGGCCTTCCGGTCACTAATGACCCTTCGGGAAGCTGCGACTCACTGATGCCGAACTTTTGCAGTCCGGTATAGTCGAACATGTACGCGGTGGGACTTTCAATCACAGGAATCGCGCCCCCCTTTTCACCTTGCAGGATTCTGATGGCCATTTTTGCCGCATTCTCTCCCTGCAGACGTCCGCTGAGCATCTTGCCGCCGACAGTGCCGCTTGTCATGTAAAAGTCCCATACCGTGTAGACCGGCCTTTTGGAAGACGAGAGAATGAACTCCATGCTTTCGCGAGCGGAAAAGGTTTTCCCCTCCGGATCGCGGAAAAACGCCAAGGCAAGGACGATGGTGTCGTCTTCCAGTTGCTTCAGGCTGGTGCTTAATTTTGCTGCCGTCATTTCGTGAAGCTCTATAAATTTAATGCCGGGAAATTTGTCGACAACTTTACGCACCAGACCGAGATTGATCAGGCCGGTTTCAGTGGCATCGGTTACAATTGCAACCTTCTTTGTCCCTGGATGGAGTTTAAGACCGCCAGTTATCGTGGAAAAGATATCGAGATCCTCGCGGACCCCGGTATAATTCTGGGCAGGCTCAAGGAGAGGTTTGAAATAAGCGTTTATGCCGCAAAAAACTACCGGAGCTCCGGGGAAGAGGTTCTCCCGATACTGCAGCAGGAAGTCGAGAGCGTTGTTGTCTGAGGCGGCGATCACATCAAATTTTACGTTTTTGTAAAGGTGCTTATACATCTCCACCAGATGCGGTGACATGGTTGCTGCTGTCTGCCTCTTGGTGTTCATGTATTCAGTAAATATCTCGACCTTGGGAAACTGTCCCTTCAGGATACTGGAGAATCCCTCCTGAATCATATCAGTCCAGAGATACCCCTGATGGTAGGAATGCAGTACCAGCACCTTTTTACTGTCGTTCGCCCCGGCATCTGACGGGATACAGCAGAGCGTCACCCAGACAAGGGCAAGTAACGGCATAAACCATTTGGAAAAATGACGGATTCGACTGCCGGTAATCAATTCGAGTTTCATGCAAGTACTCCCTGCTATCATTTATTAGTAATGTCCATCCAATATTTCCCGCATCTTGGCTACCATATTCGGCAGCGTTAACGGCTTCTGAACAAAATACATGTCAACATCAAGCACGCCGTGGTGGGCAATGATATCGGCCGTATATCCCGACATAAACAGCCGCTTCATCCTCCAGCAGCAGGATGGTTTCCTGGCCGCGCGGCAGAGGTGCTTCCTCTTGGGAACGGCACGCCGCACCCCTACGATGCATCCATAACACCCCTTAACACCTCCCGCAGTTGATCCGGATGGTACGGCTTGCTGATAAACCCGGCTATCTGTTCGCGGGGTATCCGGGAGGTCACTTCGACCTCACCAAAGCCGCTGGAGACGATAATCGGCAGCTCGGGTTTAAGCTTTTTAAGCTCACAGAACAGCGCATAGCCGTCCATCACCGGCATCCCCATGTCGGTTAATACCAGGGTAATGCCTGCTGTGTGGGCCTGATACAGTTCCAGCGCTTCCTTGCCGTTCACCGCTTCCAGAACCGCAAAACCGAATTTTTGCAACATTGATTTCGCAACGTGCCGGACAT
>CAYQMO010000414.1:0-2566 GCA_964418315.1 uncultured Geobacter sp.
AGATGATCTCGACTTCGGAAATAAAAATATCCGTTGTTATTGATGAAAAATACACCGAACTGGCCGTACGTGTAATGCATGAAACCTTCGGCCTGGCTGGTTAATTTTTTTTCGGAATCGGCGTAACAAATTATGGGGAGAACATTAAGTACTGTTCTCCCTTTTTGTATCCAGGAAACCGGAAATTATGAAGCCAGATACCAGAAAACAGACGTATTTTATCTGCCGTGGTGATTTTCTTGAGCCGACGGTTTCAGCGGTCGTTAGCGAATATCCACTGCAACTTATCGTCAATAGCCGCGAAATTGCCACCCTGATCGGTTCTCCTCATGATCTCCGCTTTCTTGTTGCCGGCTTTTTGCGTCTGCAGGGGTTTGTCTCGTCTCTGCAGGATTTTGAGATGTTCAGCGTCTGTGAAGAGTTCGGCACCGCCAATGTCAGAATCAAGGGGGAGTTGCCGGAGCGCTTGAAGCCGGTTTTGACCTCCGGGTGCGGAACCGGCATCACCTTCACGCTCCCTGAAATCAATAGTGCCGATGTAACACGTCCATCACAGCCGCTGCGCTGCTCTCCGCAGCATATTTTTACCCTTATGCATGAACTGACCAAAAAAGCGGATCAGTATCGTTCACACGGAGGCATCCATTCGGCTGCCATCGGTCGCAACGGTGCTTTGCTACTGTATGCCGAAGATCTCGGCAGGCATAATACCTTCGACCGAATAGCTGGTGAAGCTCTTTTTAAAAGTATTGACATGACTGGTGCAGAACTGGTGACGTCAGGGCGGGTATCAACTGAAATGGTTGCCAAGGCGTCACTGATGGGGATCAGTGTCATCGCTTCACGCACATCTCCTACCGACATGGCGGTCAAACTCTGCGATCAGGCAGGAATCTGTCTGATTGGCTATGTACGTGGCGGGGCGTTTACGGTGTACAGCCATCCTGAACTTATTGAGGAATTTCCGGGAAGTGAGAAAATTGAAGGTATTACCGGGGTTATCCTTGCCGGAGGCGCATCAAGTCGCATGGGAAGTAACAAAGCACTTCTGGAAGTGGACGGAAATTCGATTATCGCCCGTATCTACCGGACTCTGGCCGGTATGTTTCATGAAGTAATTATTGTGACTAATTCTCCGCTCGATTATGATTTTCTCCCCTGCCGCAAAGTCCCGGATATTTATGCCAATTTTGGTTCGATAGCCGGACTGCACTCTGCGCTGACGCACAGCAGCACAGCTCATGCATTTGTGACCGCGTGTGATATGCCGTTTCTTGACCACTCGATTATTCGCTATCTGTGTCATCTGCAGCAAAAAGAAGGGTTTGAAGCGACTGTTCCGTATAGTGAAGGGGGACAGGAACCGCTGCATGGGGTCTATTCATCGGCCTGTAAAGATATTTTCGACTGCGCAATTAAGAGCGGCGAAAGAAAAGTTGTCGATATTCTGAAGAAGATCCATATCCGTGAGGTTACGTATGACGAAGTGCGGAGCATTGGCGGTCAATCAGCATCATTTTTGAATGTTAATACGCCCGAAGAGTATGAGGGGATCAAGTAGGATATGCTGTGTAGGCGGGTTGTTTGAGTATCATGTTCACGCTTTTTCTTGTTTTATAAATGAATTTGTCACGGCTGTAGTTAAAACAAAATTGTTTCAGGAGTCTGCCATGTGTACAACTTGCGGCTGTTCCCCGATCAATCATGATCCTGGCCATCACCACCATGGCAATGAGCATGGTCACACGCACCATCACCACGACGGCAAACATTCACACTATCATGGTGAAGAGCAGATTAAACGGACGACCATTGCTATCGAAGAGGACATTCTCGCCAAGAACAACCGTCTGGCCGGTTTTAATCGCGCCCTGTTCAAAGAAAAAGGGATTTTTGTGTTGAACCTGGTCAGTTCGCCAGGCTCCGGCAAGACAACCATTCTTGAGAGGACTTTGCGGGAACTGTCGGACAAACTCCGCTGTGCCGTCATTGAGGGTGATCAGCAGACTGATAATGACGCCCGGCGCATTGCCGCCACAGGAGTTCCGGTGCGGCAGATAAACACCGGAGCCGGATGCCATCTGGATGCCCAAATGATCATGCATGGCACCGATGGTTTTGATATGGACCATCTGGATCTGCTTCTGATTGAAAATGTCGGCAATCTGGTCTGCCCAGCCGCGTTCGATCTTGGAGAACATCACAAAGTAACCGTTCTCTCCGTCACCGAAGGAGAGGACAAGCCGCTCAAATATCCCCAGATGTTCCGCAACTCGACCGTCATGCTCCTCAACAAAATCGACCTGCTGCCACACCTCGATTTTGACGTTGATAAATGTAAGGAGTACGCACGACTTGTAAATCCGGAAATCATCATCTTTGATCTGTCGGCACGTAGCGGCGACGGCATGGAGGGATGGTATCAATGGCTGACTGATGGAGCGGGAAAAGAGTAAGAATATATAGCCATTTTTAAATAGTTGTCATATCTAAAATAATCTGGCATAATGGTTGGCTTTCGACGGGCAGAGATGCTCGTCGTTTTATTTTGATTGAAATGAGGAGC
>CAYQMO010000415.1:0-2547 GCA_964418315.1 uncultured Geobacter sp.
TCTCTTTTGGCCAGGGATTCCCTGCCAGCAAACTGAAAAAAATGCCGATTGTTAAAGCTGTAGCAGGTCCACACCAAGGCGTTGCCGACAAAAGAATCAAAAGAAAAAATAGCGGACGTTGCACAATATGCATGGTTATGCCTCTGGGCTGATATTGGCACCTCGCAGCGGATATGGCCAGGCAAGAATGCCGCCATCCATGAACTTCGTATTTTTAAAACCAGCAGCGTCAAGAATTTTCTGGGCTTCGTAGCCTCGAAGGCTAACCTTACAGAAAGCGATTATTTCTTTGTCTCGTGGCAGTTCCTCCAGCTTTTCCCGCAAACATCCCCAGTGGAATCAGTTTTGCTCCATGGATACCTATTTCGGCATGTTCCGCCGGAGAACGTACGTCGAGCAGAATAAAATCTTCCTCTTCGTCAAATTTACGCTTCACTTCGTGTGGCGAGATGCCTCTTGCGTGGCCAGCCAGCTTATTTTTCAGGATATCTGCCGCAACTATGAGATTGTCCATGGCTGCGGAATACGGCGGCGCATAGGCAAGGTCTATCTGTGACAACTGTTCAGCAGTTGCATGGAAAGTAATGGCAGTTGCTGCCGCATCGAGTCGCTTGTCAACAGCACCTTCACCAACTGCCTGAAGTCCGAGAAGTCTGCCGGATGCCTTTTCTGCTATCAGCTTAAGGACAATCGGCTTTGCGCCGGGGAAAAAGTGCGCTTTGTCATGCCCTGGAGACAGTACCGTTTCAATGTCAAATCCGTTGGCTCGCGCTTCCGTTTCGGATAAGCCGGTTTTACCGGCATTGATATTAAACACCCGGAGGATACTGGTGCCGATAACGCCGTAAAATGTCGCTTCACCGCCAGCTGCGTTGATTCCAGCTACACGTCCCTGTTTATTGGCCGTGGTGCCAAGAGGGATATGAACCTTCTTTCCGGTGATCAGATGGGTCGCCTCACAGCAATCACCGCAGGCATAGATATTTGGATCACTGGTGCACATTCTTGCATCAACCGCAATAGCTCCGCTGATACCAATATGAACGCCCGCAGCACGAACCAACTCAACATTTGGAGTAACACCAGGGGCAAGCACAACCAGATCTGCAGGCAGCTCCTGCTCACCAATATGCACCTTTTCTACCGCACTCTTGCCAGTAAAGCCAGTTACCCTGCAGCCAGTCATAACCATCACGCCTTGCAGCCTGAGTTGTTTTTCAACGATAAAAGCCATCTCCCGATCAAGGACGCCTGGCAGAAGCTGCTCTTGCATTTCAATGACCGTCACCTTCATACCCTTCTGCTGAAGAGCTTCCGCAGTTTCCAGTCCGATTAGTCCGCCACCGACAATACAGGCTGTATCGCCCGAAGTGGCAAGGCTTTTAAGCAGCACTGCATCTTCAATAGATTTTACTGTCAGAATGTTTTGCAGATCAACATTACTTATTTTAGGAATGAATGGTGAGCTACCCGTTGCAATGATCAAGCGATCGTATTCCAGATACGTTTTCTCGGCTGTACCAGTTTCAAAAAGGTGGACAACTTTTGCATCGCGGTCAATTTCAGTCACTTCAGTACCGGTCTTAACCGTAACACCCTTAACTTTTTTAAAGAAGCCTGCGTCACGAACAACGCCAACAGGCGTGCTCATCAAATCTTTTACGTCAGCGACCGTATCAGAGATGTAGTAAGGAATACCGCACGCTCCATAAGAGATGAAGCTTCCACGATCAATTAATGTTACCTCCGCTTCGGGGCTGATTCTTTTTGCCTTTGAGGCTGCCTTGGCACCGGCGGCGTTTGCACCGATAACAACAATCTTCATTTTCATCTGTTCTCTCCATTTCAGGTTACAAACTGGCTGTACTTATTTTCTATCAATGATTAATTTTCCGGCGAATCCGGTACACGAGCAGCACAAATGGCCATGCATGCCAAACTAGGTCAAAGATATCAATCGGCTTTTTCAGGGTTCCGGTCAGAAGCATACTTATCTTCTCGACAATATGCGGCTGGGGGAAAAACGGTGCAAATCCTAGCAGCAGCACAAGCGGTATGAGAAATTTGTAGTCAAGCAAGGCAATCATCATAACGCATCGTGCCTCTTATCAAATCCGGGCGTGTGTTCTTGTTTTAAAACCATAGAAGTTATCTGTCCAGTTCTCCGGTAGATAACCCGTGGCATCAACAGTTGCATGGCAACAGCCGCCTGCACCGAGTTTCCTGATAAACACCTGTGTTGACAGAACCATCCATAATTCGCTGAGGATGTTGTATCATACTCATGCAGGCTGTTCCGATAGCACAGTGACCCGATTCTGCGTCCGCCCAGGTAGACCATGAGTACATCCGGCTATAGGCAATCAACTGATAAATGGCTAATTGCTTCACGAACACTTTGATTTTCAGCATGACACGGTACAATCTTTTTCAATGTTGCAGCTATCGCGTCAGCACCAACCGACATATCAAAGCATCCTGCTCCGGCATATGGGTCATAATTCTCTGCCTGCCGGACCAGAAGTGCCACAAGCTCCGGACTGCCTG
>CAYQMO010000416.1:0-2541 GCA_964418315.1 uncultured Geobacter sp.
ATAATGCCAGCTTCCTTGCTTATCTGTTTGGCGGCTGCTTTTTGCGCCAACATCTTCTATGGCAGACGTCGTCAGGTCAGACATAAACAATTTCACCTTGAGCAATTCTATGCAATTTCAACCCACCAGCGCCCCGAATCACTTTTCATCGTCACCACCCCACACCTTCCCAGAAGATTCCTGCTCCTGCTCGCCCGCAAAGACCTGGTTGTGGGTGATTTTGAGGTGGGCAGGATTTATAGTCCACCGGATTGGTGTTGATTTCTATAACGGTGCAACTTGCAATCTTGCAAGCAAGACCTCTATGCAACTTACTCTATACAATCCCTTAAAATGTAGGCGGTTGAGACATGACCCTCATTGATCCCACCATGAATATCAGTTATCGCGTCTCTCATCTCAAGCCAGTGTTACCCACTATATAGCATTGGAAAACTACATCTAATTAACTTTGCACGGCATGAAATTGAGTATCTGCAGTTGTAGGCCGGATGAAGCGTAGCGCATCCGGCAGCAATGCTGGCGATGGCAGAAAACGCCGGTTCCGCTTCGCTTGAACCGGCCTACTAAAAGCTCAATATTAGGCCTCGTAAAGTATATTCAGTCGGCGTCTATTTTTCTTGTTGGGCATCACTCAGCGACCTGAACGTTGACCTTGACGATGCCATTCTCCTGCCAGATGCCCTTGCGGAACTCCGGTCGAGACCTCAGGTTGCTGAACACATTCGAGGATTCATTGAAACGCGAAGCGTTCCAGTGCTTGCGGTCTACCGAACCGTCCACGTACAGCACCTCGACGACGGCCTTCCGGCGTTCCAGCAGCATTGCTTTAAAGTCATCCGGGCGAGCAGGATTCAAGGAGATGGGCAGAACATCATATTTGGAGTAGCTCCGCTGGGGTCGTTCGCTTATTGACAAGCGAGCCTCTTTGACGACGAGCGCATCCTTTGTGGCTTCGTCGTACTTGCGGTGGCAGATCGAGCAAAGAACCAGAATCGCTTTTTCAACGGGATCATGTTCGCGCTTGAAGTCCAGCTCGAACTTTTTAAGGTCGACGTCAACCGATTCGTTCGAATCGGACATGCCGAGCAGAAAGTCGATGATCTCCGTTCGATTACGCCCGTGAACGTGTGCCGCGTCGAGCTCCCCGTCCGCACCGCAGTGCTCGCACGCCCCGATAGTTGCCTTTTGTTTACGGGTGATCTGCTGGACAAGGTTCCTCAGGTGTGGGCCGATGTAGCGTTTGAATTCCTTCGTGGTTCCTGCGAACCGGCACATCGCTCCTCCTTTTAGAATGCCCAACTCCGTATTGGGCCATCCTTTCTCTTTTCAGCTTATTGTACTCTCGATGCCGGATGCCGTTAAAGGCCGTTAAATTGCCGCTTCAGTGGCAATTGGTTTTCTCGCATTTCCTGTCTTTTCCGCTTTGCCCAACTACTGGATGACTAGCCCCCCGCACACTTGCGCGTGAACCGGTCAACACTACAAATCGGGGGGATGGCCGGAAAGCATAAATTGTGCCTGTTTCTCGGTCACCCTCAATCAAAGCCCGGTCATCCTTTGTCTGAACCTGAATTCGTGGGATTTCCAGAATTTTCAGGATTTAAAAATTTAAAATCAGTGGGTAGGTCGCGTTTGCTTCATCAACGCGACAATTTCGGTATTGCCAGCATCGTAACGTTGCGTTTCACGCCTGTCCTGAGCGCAGTCGAAGGGATAAGCCGTTCAACGCAACCCACAAAATCATCAAACGATTCCCACCACATCCCTACCACAAAACACGTTTCAATCTCTATGAAACGCCAAATCAGATCACCCTTTCATCCGCTTGACGTGACGCCGGAGCGCCAATGGCTCCGTTCCACGCCGGAGCGTGGAAACGATAAAAATCGTCATTATGCTTCATACCTCTTCCTCTCTCCCAAAACCGATCTTCTGTTTTTTCGGCGGATCAGCCGGTGCCATTAACTGCCTGATAGCATCAAATACCAGTTTGAACTGGCTGTCATACTTGTTTTCAAAATCGTCCAGACGACGGGATAGATCCTTGTTGGATGAAATCATTTCGCGAAGTTTTACAAATGCCCGCATAATCAAGATATTGACTTCAATGGCTCGATCACTATTGAGAATGCCTGAGAGCATGGCAACACCCTGTTCGGTAAACACGAGCGGTTCTTTACGACGACCACCATCAGCAACACTTGAAGTCGCAATTTGCGACTTCAAGTCCATAAACTCCTGATATGTAAGCTCAAACATAAAATCAGGCGGAAACCGTTTAAGGTTTCTGCGGACCTGCTCATTCAATCTTTTTACCTCGACGCCATACATTTCGGCCAAGTCCTAAAATCTCAAATACCTTGTGGTCAATAATCCCATAGTACTACGCCGCTTCTTTGATCGACAGCGAAATACGTTTGCGTTGAGCATCCGCAGATAAGACTTTTACTTTTACCACCTGTCCTGCCTTGACCGCATCGTTAGGATCTTTGACATAGCGATTAGCCAGATGGCTTATATGCACCAATCCATCCTGGT
>CAYQMO010000417.1:0-2540 GCA_964418315.1 uncultured Geobacter sp.
TCCTTAATGTCGATAAACTTGTTACAAATTTCCGTTACCATATTGATGACACCCTGATAGCCGATAAGCGGGTAACGATGCTTGTTGACCCGGTCAAAAACCGGGAAGCCGAAGCGGAACAGCGGTATCTTGGCATCCCGGGCGGCAAACTTGCCGTGGGTATCGCCGATGATGGCATCGACCGGGTCGGTGACCACCAGGGAACGGAGATGCCAGAGGTCTTTGTTCATGTAGATTTTGCAGCCGGCCCCGTACATTGAACCGTCCAGCAAGCCCTGAAGCTCCTTTTCAGCCTTTTTGCTGCCGCGACTGCAGAGAATGTGGTAGGGACGGGCACCCATTTCCAACAGGAAGGAGACATACCCCATCAGGTAGTCAGGGTCGCCATAGACGGCAAATTTTTTACCATGCATATACTGCTGAGAATCGGTCATGGCATCTACGGCGCGACCACGCTCATTTTTCAGCGATGGTGGTACATCCTTGCCGAACAGCTCGGCAACCTTCATGATAAAGGCATCGGTCTTTTCAATGCCCATCGGCATCGGCATGGTGACATGTTTGCCGGAATAGGTCTCCTTGATCCAGCCAAATGTCTTGGGGCTTGAGTATGGACCGATGGCGATGGTGGCCTTGCCGTTGATTGAATCGCCAGCCTCTTCCAGATTGGTGCCGCCGGCGTAGATATTATAAGTTCCGTCACAAGGGGATTCAAAAGTATCGCCAATATCTGCCAGCAACGTACAGGGAATGCCGAATTCCTTTAGAATTCGCTTGTATTCACGATAGTCACCGGTATTGAAATCACAGCCGGCAATAAGGTTAAGCTTCCCAGTGCAGCGTCCCTCAATCTGCTTCCCTTCAGTCAGGGTATGCAAAATGGAGTAGAGCATTGAATCATAACCGTGAATATGAGTACCGTTAAAGCTGGGGGTGTTGGCGTAAGGGACCGGCAGATCCTTTGGTAAAAGATTTTTCTGTTTGGCGTTCTTGATGAATGCGGTCAGGTCGTCACCGATAACCTCCGGCATGCACGAGGTGAAAACCGCGATCATTTTCGGCTTGTACAGGGCAACGGCATTCTCCAGCCCTTCGTGCAGGTTGTTCTGGCCGCCGAATACGGCGCCATCTTCGGACATGGCATCTGATACTGCTGGTGCAGGCTCGCGGAAATGGCGGTTAAGAGTTGAACGATAGTAGGAAGCACACCCCTGAGAACCGTGGACAAACGGCAGCGTCCCTTCAAAACCGTGGGCACATAGTTGAGCGCCGAGCGGCTGACAGGCGTGCGCCGGATTGATGACCAGCGCCTGACGGGCAAAGTTTTTCTCTTTATAATCTTCGCTATTGATCCAGTTCTGAACGCGCTCCACCTCTTCCGGCGGGGTTTCGGTAACTTTTTTGACTTCTAATCCTAGTAGATTTGACATGAAGTATCTCCTTGTGAGTTGGCGACCAATCTGTCACACAACCGATATTTTTTCAGACAGGTCAGACAGGTCAGACTGATCAGACCTGTCTGAAATGCTTTTAAAACGGTGCCTTAACCAGCTTCCAGGTCGGGCTGTTCACCGCCATGTCAACATCACGGGCGAAGATTTAAAAGCCTTGATAACCGTGGTATGGGCCGGAGTAATCCCAACTGTGCATCTGACGAAAAGGGATCCCCATCTTCTGGAAGACATATTTTTCCTTGATGCCGGATCCGATCAGGTCAGGTTTCAGAGCGTGGGCAAATTTTTCAAATTCATATTCGGATGGATCATCGTAAACTACCGTGGCATCAGGCATTTCCGGGGCGGTGCGGTCGTAGTCGTCGCCGTGAGCAAATTCGTAGCCTGAGCCGACGCAATCCATACCCAGGTCTTCATACGCGCCGATTGTATGGCGGGGACGTAGCCCCCCTACCAGCAGCATGACTTTCTTCTTGTCCAGACGCGGTTTATATTCGTCGATAATTGCCTGCATGATCGGTTCGTATTTGGCAATCGCCAGCTCGACCTTTTCCTTGATGACATCGTCAAAACGTTCGGCAATGGCACGCAGACTCTCTCTGATTTTGGTCGGTCCAAAGAAGTTGAACTCCAGCCAGGGGATGCCATATTTCTCTTCCATAACCTTGCACATATAATTCATTGATCGGTAGCAGTGGATCAGGTTCAGCTTGACAGAGTGGGTGGCGGCTATCTTTTCCAGCTCGCCGTCACCGGTCCAGACAGATTTGACGTTAAGGCCGATCTCTTCGAGCAGAGCCTTGGCCGACCAGACATCGCCGCCGATGTTGTAGTCACCGATAAGCGCAATGTCATAAGGGGTGGAGGGTTCGGTAAATTCACGAGTTTCAATGATGTAGTCGCGAATTGAGTCGTTGGAGATATGATGGCCAAGCGACTGGGAAACACCGCGAAAACCTTCACAGTTGCAGGGAATTATCGGAATATCCAGCTCTTTGGAGACCGTCTTGGTAACGGAGTTTATATCGTCACCGATCAGACCGACCGGACATTCGGAGAGCACCGAGATACCTTTGGCAAGCGGGA
>CAYQMO010000418.1:0-2510 GCA_964418315.1 uncultured Geobacter sp.
TATGATAGAGCTTTTCTTTGTGAGAGTTCAGGCAAGTATCAATATCTCTCAGGCTATCTCGACCGGACATTTGGGCATATGCCAGACAAAGGAACTGGTCGAAGGTTGTAAATTTCTGTACCCGGTACTCTCCCCGATACCTACGAACGCAGACGTTAAAATCATGTCGGGGAAGAAATTGGAGCAGTTGCCTAAAGACCGTTTTGCCTGAGTTCATTGATACCCCCTACGCCAAAAAATGGCTGAAATGGGTCAATTCAAGCAAATTCAAATCGAAAAAAGAACATCTATATCAAAGAACAATTGAAATCAGCTAGTTATGCTCGTTCAGTTGAAGTTTGCCGGACAGTAGTGAGAATGTAAATCAAACTCAATTTACCAGATGACTCGGATATCATGCCTTTCAGCGAGTACATTATCGATACGGCTTTTCGAACTACCTTGAACGAGGACAAAACACGACCAAGGAGCCCGTCTATGATATCACTTGAAAAGATGCGCGAGATATTCAGACGTGGAGAACACTGGGAAGTATACAACTCCTACGCTGAAATCCAGCCAGAGATCAGCGTTCAAAACGGAATTTGTGTCGTCAAAAAGGCAGAACGATCAAGTATTACTTTTGAGGTGGTAGGCACAATGGAAACCGTTTGTTGTGACCTACCGGCAGCATCCGACGTAACTAAAACCGGTTACGGATTCCTGAAGTACCGCTTCGCTATCGCAGATATAGATGAATTTGTGACGTTACGGAAAGTAATGGCGAACACAGCACTGTTGCTCCCGCTGCATGAAACAGAGATAACATCACGGGGACGATTCATTCGCGCTTGTCAGAACAGTGACACTGCTACGCTGGATGATTTGCATTCGGCTGAGAAGCTGACAAATCTGACAAATGTTGAAGTTGGCTATGCGTTCGACACGGCAGACAGCGACGGTTCATTCAGTGCAGCAAAGTGGATAATAACGAAATTCGGTGTCGTAGTTGATTTACAGAGTGGTGTGGATAAAAAATTGCGTGAGGTACTCAAGCGGGGTAACGTGGAAGCAGGAAAATGGTTGGTCGCTGAGGCATTGCCGCAGGCGAATATCTCGTTGGCACAGATCACGGCAGCACGAGAAGGTAATCTCGAATTTTTGAAATGGTTATTGACTGAATCCAGATTAGCAGTCGCAATAGATCCCGGCGCGATTGAAGCAGCAATAGCCGCGAAAAAGAAAGATGTTGCAGACTGGCTCCTGGACGTAGCACCTCGAATGCAGAAAGTTGCAGCATTCAAGTACGGTCTGAAGGTTGTTCAGCCGGAGATTGACCGTAGGGGGTTTCAGGATTATGCAAAACTGAAGTACGCCGCAAAGAGGAAGATCATAGAGCTTTAAACGCTGCACAGATTCCCGTAAACCGCAATCCCAGTACGAGCCGCAAGAGCACGTGCAAATTCAACAGCATGAGATTTGGTGTTGAAGTCACAAACGCATTCAACGCCTTTCCCGATCATATAGTTTAACCACATTCCAAAATAAAACACTTATATATGTGGTGGTTACAGCAAACAGTTCGGCATGCCGAAGAAATTGATTTCAACTGAGCCGTATGTGGTTTGGTCCAAATACCTGTATATCCGGATTCTGGTACAATAGCCAGGCAGTCTCCACGTCATCTTGGTCAAGTGGATGAGCAGCAGCGATGATTTTTGCTTCGAGTGCTGGCACCCGTAGGTAATGGAACATTCCAGCTCGCAACTGGATCACGTCGCGCATCGGCGACACGGACGTTTTCGGTACGAATAGGTAATCAGGGCACCAAGTCACACTTGTAGTCCCGCCATCGAGAGCGTCTAACTGATCCGCTTTTGTTCTCAGCGAATATGTAGTGAAGTCGATGATATTTCCATATGCTTCGAGCCACGCGTGATAAGCAACGGCACCCGGTTGATGCGGCATACCAGGAGCAGGCGCGTGAAGGATGACATCAGAGTCACTCTCGCCAACCCGAAAAGCTGCATACCCGGCAACAATCTTGGCTTTCTCCCCCAGTCGATCAAGGATAGTTTGGGCGATAGCGGCGTGGATATAACAATCAGAACCGCAGTTCAGGCTTGCAGCAACCGCCAGCCGACGCAGTGCTGAGGAGATTCGTGGAAGATCTACGGCGTCCGGTAATTTATGTGCTGGTGCGTGGCGTTTGAGTTTATAGGCAGTCATAGTGTTCCTTCAAATGGCTTAACTTCATAAAGCGTGCACCAATGCTGGCCGATTACGTAGCCAACGTGAACGGCGGTGCCATCGATTTTGTCACGGTACATCTTGCCGACGCGTTTACAACCGAGTCGTTCCATCAAAGTTTTGCGCGGATGAGCGCCTAAATCGTGCTGTGTTTGGCCATGCTGGTCGATTGACATGAAATTTTTGCTCACAAGCAGCCCTCCCTTTTTTTCTTTTTTTCTTGACCTTTCTTTGGTGCGGTTGTTACATTGTGATTAATCATCAGATCGACAAAATCGTTT
>CAYQMO010000419.1:0-2503 GCA_964418315.1 uncultured Geobacter sp.
ATCGCTGCGGCAACCAACTCCTTTCCTGTGCCGCTTTCCCCGGTGATCAAAACGGTGGAGTTGTGTGGAGCAGCTACATTTATGGTACGAAAGACCTTAAGCATGGCAGTGCTGGCACCTACGAAACCATCAAAGAGCGCGCCAAGATTCATATTTTCGCGCAATGTCTCGTTTTCTTCCTTGAGGCGCTGCCTTTCGGTGATGTCCCGACTCACCAGCAGGGTACCCAGGTATGAGCCATCCGGTTGTCGAATGGGGTAGTAACTGTTTTCGAAATACGCACCCATGACCTTGATAACCCTTCGTGTCTGAACAATCGAGCCGTCCTTAAGACTGGAGAGCAGTTTGCTGATTCGTTCTGCAGATGCAGGGGAATGAATAGATAATATGCTTCGGCCAATAAAGTCGTTGGCCGATATTCCGCGAATTTTTTCAGCGGTAGAATTGATAAAAGTCAGAATCCCATCAGCATCGGCAAAAATTATCCCTTCACCCATACTCTCCAGAATCGATTGATAAATTGGGCCGGTATCAGTTCGCACGCGCGTCCTCCTCCTCTCTAATTTTACGTTACAGAAATGTAACATATATGCTATGCTTTCGCACTAGAAAAGTCAGCTTGGGACTGGAAGGGGTCAACTTGTCATGCAGCATGTCCGTATTCGCCTGGTTATCATCATATTGCTGGCAATCGCAGTAACCGTAATCGCCCTTCCTCTGCTTCATCCGGCAACGGAGATGGCCGATCAAAAAAACAGGGAGAACATAATTATGAGCGACACAAGAAAATCCGGTTCGGAAGAGTTGAAAAAGCGTCTTACTCCGCTTCAGTATCACGTCACCCAGGAAGCCGGTACGGAACCCCCTTTTAAAAATCAGTACTGGAATGAAAAACGTGAGGGGCTTTATGTCGATATCGTGAGTGGCGAGGTGCTGTTCTCATCAAACGACAAATTCGATTCCGGCTGCGGTTGGCCCAGTTTCACCAGACCGATTGCAGGCGCTCAAGTTGTTGAGCGGCAGGATTTGAATCTTGGCATGATCCGCACTGAAGTGCGCTCCGGGGAGGGGAATTCACATCTGGGGCACGTGTTTGATGACGGTCCGCGTGACAAAGGGGGGCTGCGCTACTGTATCAATTCAGCGTCCTTACGTTTTATCCCGGTCGCCGATCTGGACAAAGAGGGGTACGGCCGTTATCTGAAGCTTTTTGACAAAAAAACTCCGGAAGCGGCGACTGAGACCGCGACGCTGGCTGGCGGTTGCTTTTGGGGCATGCAGGATCTGCTCAGGAAACAGCCGGGAGTAATTGCCACCGAGGCCGGTTACACAGGCGGTAAGATTGCCAACGCAACATACCGGAATCACGAGGGACATGCCGAGGCGGTGCAGATCAAGTTCGATCCGTCCAAGACAAGTTACGAGGCGCTGCTCCGCTTCTTTTTCCGGATGCATGACCCAACGACACTGAACCGTCAGGGCAATGACATCGGCAGCAGCTATCGCAGCGCCATATTTTTTCACAACGAGGAGCAGAAGAGAATCGCAACCAGGGTCAAGGCTGAGGTGGACGCCAGCGGCAAATGGCCGAAAGCGCTTGTAACCGAAATTACCCTTGCCGGCCCCTGGTGGCGCGCTGAGGAGAATCATCAGGATTATCTGGTAAAAAACCCTGGTGGCTATACCTGCCACTGGGTACGGGATTAATAATCTTAGCGGGCTCCCCCCTCTTCAAGCGCCTTGATAGGTTTATAAATGGCTAAAGCAATAAAGCAGCTACGTCCCCCAAAAGTTGCCTGGAAGGAAAAATTTTCAAGCTTCGGAGTTTCAGAATCAGAACGGGGAACTCTCACCAGAGTTCCCCGCAGGCACTTCATCTTTTTCGGGTTGGTCAGTCAACACGGTATCTTTTACCCCTGAACTGAACACCACTAATTACACGCGCTATTTCTTCTTTTCCGCTTTTTTAATCTGCTTATCCGCTTTTTTTTCCTTTGGGGTTTTTGCAGGTGCCTTCTTTTCGGCTTTCTTGCTGTCTTCACCTTTGCTCATAATTTACTCCTTGTCGTTGGGATTATGATGCGTATTGGTCGATAAATACACTTATGGTTCGTAATAATCCAGAATTTTCTAGTTCTCGTCAGCACTGACGCACGAAAGTAACTGCGTAGTTGCATAGAAACAACTGTCATCCTGAATGAAATGAAGGATCTGCTGTGGATTCTGGTTGTAACACCAGCAAAAAGCAGATCCTTCGTACCTCAGGATGACACGGCATGGCGCCGACAGTGTTGCCGGATCTGCTACTCTTGATCCGGCCTACTGACTTGAGTTGAGTATGCTGTCCCCGGAACTCCTCGCGTAAGTATGGCCCTCGAAGGTTTTTCACTTCGGTTCATAAGTTTCAATTTTTTCTGTTTCATTTTTTTATAACAAAGCTTGTTATTCTCTGTTATTATTTTGGTCAAAGGAGGTGTTAAAAATGAACATTTCACTTACACCA
>CAYQMO010000420.1:0-2486 GCA_964418315.1 uncultured Geobacter sp.
GTTTATAACTAAATTCATTGACGGTTTAAGGAACCGTATCAATGGAAATATAAAGGAACCGGAAACTCCTAAGATTAAAAGTTGCCTATCGCCTCTCCAGGCAGCATCAAGTACAGATATAGCGTCATAGAGCATGCTGCTAGGCCCATTTGCTTGCAAGTGAATGTAACGCAATACCGATCCTTTATATTCTGATATTTTATTTTCATAGGCTAGCGAGGAGCAATAGACTACATATTTTTGAACAGGACTATCAAGCAAGTTCTCGACTAGCGATTCAAATCCGCCGTACCGTGATGGCACCCCTACTGTGCCGATCACTGTCACGTGGTTAAGATTAACTTTCGTTTGCTTAATAGTCATATTTTTTACAAGCCATTTCTTGTTATCGATAGGCCAACTAACATATCCACGTAGATTCGTGCTGCGTGTTTCCATTGATAGTTATCTAACACCGACTCAACACTAGCAGCTGGAATCTTTTGTAATTGATTCCAAAGTAGAATCAAGGCATTACACATTTGACCAACATCAGCTGGATCGAAAATTGTATCTGCTTGCTGCCGAATATCATCGAGTGGGTACGCCGATGAAATCCCGACAGGTAGCCTTGCGTGCATCGCCTCAATCACAGGCAAACCAAATCCCTCGCCGAAAGAAGGAAACACAAACGCCCGGGCATTGATGTAAAGGCTTCGTAACTGTTCGTCGTCTACTCGATCAAGCCAAACTACACTAGGCGTACTCTTTAAGACCTCTGCGATGTCACGGCCTTCGGGAGGGCAAAAACCTACAATTACTAGTTTTGCACCCGCATTTGCAAGACCCGACTGTAAAAATGCTTGAGCCAGGCGAACGAAATTTTTTCTTGGCTCAAGCCTACCTACGCTCAGTAAATAATTGCCTATCTCAACTTCATCAGGCAAATCGACTACTGTTGATCGCGACCCCTTCCAATCTGGAACCCCACAAGGTACTTGTACGACGCCCCGACGGCGCCGAAAGAAACGAGCGATGTCCGAGGAGGACTGATCGCTGATGGTCAATAAGCGATCAGCTCTGCGAGCCGAAACTCCAAAAAAAAGGGCACGAGGTATGATGTAGCGCCATGAAAAGAATGAACTAATTCTCAAGTACAAAACATCATGCATGGCTACTACGTATTTCACTTTGCTCTGTAATAGTGGGCACACGTATTGAAAGTGGGCAATATCGAAACCATTTTCAACCAACCAGCCTGGATAGCGGAACCAACGCCATGCCTGACCACGGCGACCAACCTCGATCCACTTGGCCCCCCAACCAAGCCAAGTCACGTCCACATCATTCATTGACTCAACGCCAAAAACAAACTCGAGACGAGCACCATCGGGGCGACTAGCCTCGAGTTCGATGGCAGCACGATGCAGGTCTCTTAAAAATGTGACAACTCCCTGCCCCTTTTGTGCTAACCAGCGACAATCCACAAATACACGAATAGTCACGAACTAGTACCCTTGCTGGTTATTGATGTGACAACCACGGTTCCGATGTCCTTCTCTTCGCATGACTGCAAGAAGTGGTTTGGTTTGGTGACGAACGTTTCAATCAGCAGTCGATTCACCAGTCGGCAGTGATCAGGCTCAACAACCACTCGTCCGGGATAGGCCTCTGAAAGCTCCACAGCGTAGACACAGGGTAGTGAATAAACTGGCAACCCAGCCGACAATCCATCTACCAACACACTACTTGCACTAACACGGTACATGTCTGGCGTGCACAAAAACACCAATGCGCTGCAACGAGTCAAAGTGTTAAAGTAGGAAGCAGAGCCTTCAGGTCTCATGAATGTAACTTCAATAGATTTGGCAGACGTCAAAACGCGTAAAGTTTCAGATTCCAAACCGCGCCCGCCCAGAATTAATAGACGTCGTCGAGAGATTACTTCGCAAGATTTCAGAGCCTGGTCTAAAGCATCAGCAAAAACCCGCAACGAAGCATTCAACCTCTCATCTCTTAACGTACCAGCGATCACCCAGTCGTACCGTAGGTCTGGAATCAAGTCAGCCGTATTAATGTCATTCTTGTTGTGGGGTGCCCCAAGCATTTTTAAATTTATAAACGGGAGTGAAGCATAGGAAACCGGCGCATGAGGACAAAAGTACTTAATATGTTCACATCCTGCGCGTGATAAGCAAATGACTGTTGGTCCGTTTGATTGCCAGCGTTTTTATTGCATTCGCAACAAACCAGCCGCGTGAAAAAGGGAATTGACCTTTTTTATCCAGTGTCATTTCCAGTTCATTGTGTAGTACAACGCAAGCACGTGCTCGTAGCCAGAAACTACAATAGGTAAGTAACCATAATACAAGGGGCGTCAATGAAAGAACACAGAGCGCCCGATCTTCAGTGGCAGTCAATGATAAAACACGACGCAACGTCCAAAGCTCAGACAAAGCTTTTCGAACCATGCGAAGTTTGTTACCGTCTCCGAGTACAGTAATCGG
>CAYQMO010000421.1:0-2479 GCA_964418315.1 uncultured Geobacter sp.
AATGTTGGTTGAACTGCGGGTCCAGTTCTGAAAGGATTTTTCCAGGAAATAGGTACTGGTATAGCCGGTCTTGTAGCTGGAGCAATGTCAATGGCTGCAGGCGAGTATGTCTCGGTTCAATCACAGGCAGATACAGAACATGCTGACATTGCGAGAGAAAAACGTGAACTTGAACTTCAACCGGAACACGAACTAAATGAACTCACTTCAATTTATGTAAGCCGAGGCCTCGACCAACCTTTGGCACGCCAGGTGGCAGAGAAGCTGATGTCCGGTGACGCTCTTGGAGCGCACGCCCGAGACGAACTTGGTATTACGGAAACGTTGCGGGCTCGACCGCTTCAAGCATCACTTGCGTCTGCAATTGCTTTTGTTGTAGGTGCAATCGTTCCAATCATAGCTGTATTACTCGCTCCTAAAGCCTTGGTTACTGAGATTTCATTTGCGACCGCGCTGATTACTTTAGCCATTTTGGGGGCTACCGCAGCATACGCTGGTGGTGCTCCCATTGGTAAAGGTGCTATTCGTGTTGTATTCTGGGGCTTACTCGCAATGGGACTAACTGCCGGAGTCGGCAAATTTCTTGGCGCGGTTATTTGAATAGACCGGCATGGCATGGTTGAACGTACTTTGAAGTTGAAGTGATGAACAGGTAGAAGCGGCGGCACGACACTTGGAGTCCGGCATGCACCATAAACAACTTTGCAATACGGCATTTGATCACGCAACGCCGCAACGAACGCAACGAAAAACAAAGACTTATAGCGAAATAGTGATTAACCAACCGGGTGAACATGAATAATGACTTAAGTCCATGATTTTATACATTGCGACGTTGCGTCGTTTCGTGAAACTGCTTATTTTAGGTTTATATTGAACAGACATATTTCTTTTCGGTGCTATATACGGAGATAGTATTCAATAGATTGGTAAAGGCAATTAACACGCCATAGCACTATAAGCATTTCAGCGCTCCAACAGTCTGGTTTTAAAAGGTAAAATAATATTCGGAAGAACTGGCGAAGAAGAAGCCCTTTACAGAAACTGTTACATTTAGCATAATGGCCATATATGACGGGTTTAACTTAGCTATTAACGAAACTCGAAATTATTCTGTTTTAAAATATTCCATGTATAACCGGTCTGTTACGCCCGTTATATCTGTAATTCTCTTCTGGCACGCTAGTTGCGGTCATTACTGACAAAGAGGCTACAATTATGGATTTAGGAGCGATTATGAGTAAAGTATTGTTTTTATTTATTGCAGGGATCTTTGTCGGAGCAACCATTATTGAATTGAATAAGAGAGCAAAAACAAAATGGGAATTTATTCATTTGTTAGAGTACTTCATAGAAAAGGAGGCCAATGATTTGGCTTTGAATGCACTTTCAAAAGATGAAGATCGGTTTGTAGCTGACTTTAAACCGGTTATGGTGAGCACAGCAGGCTGATACTGGAATAGATTGAAAACAGATCATTATGATCGCTACCTAAAAGGAGGTATTGTATGTTGAGTAAAATAGGTTTTATCGGGCTTGGAACTGTTGGAAGATATATGGCCATAAATCTGGCAAAGTCAAACTATGAGCTGACGGTATTTGATCAGGAAGAGGCGCTTGTTCAAGAGTTGACCGCTACAGGTGCCAAGGCTTCATCTTCCGCTTTCGAAGCGGCTAAAGGGCGTGATCTTGTTATCACTATCGTTTCTGAAGGTGATGAGTTGGGTCCGCTCTTTTTTGGCGAAAAGGGAATTTTGGCGGGAATAGACAGTGGCACCATTCTTGCCGATATGGGTTCACACTCTCTTGAAACAACGATGAAACTCGCAGAAGAGTGTGCAAAAAGAGATATTCATTATCTGGATGCGCCGGTTTGGGGCAGTAAAGATCACGCTGGCAGCGGGCTGATGACCATCATTACTGCCGGTGACCCGGCTTCGGTTGGCAAATGCCGCGAACCGTTCTCCTTTTTTGGTCTGAATATCATTCATGTCGGCCAGATTGGCGACGCCACCAAGATGAAGCTTATTGTCAATCTTGTGCAGGCCGAGTTGGTACAGGTTCTGGCAGAAGGTCTGGTGTTTGGCGAAAAAATGGGGTTCAGTGCTGACAAAATTCTTGAAGTTCTTGACACCCGAGGAGTCGCGTCGCCGTTATTCCACCAGAAAGGCCGAGCCATGGCTCGCGGCGACTTCTCACGAAGTCTTGCTCTTAAATATGTCAACGACCAACTTAATATGGTTATGAATGCGGCGCGATTGGTCGGCCTGACTCTGCCGGCCGCTGAATCAGCAAGTAAGGTGTACCAGGCAGCGGTTGATGCCGGTCTTGGCGAAGAGGATATCAGTGCCATCATCAAGGTAGTACGTACGTAGGATCGACTTCCAGGATGAGCATACCTCAACAAAATAACACGGAGCAACCGAGCAACGGAGTAAAAACAAAGAAGAATCTTCTTGAAAAAGCCTTTTTGAGACTC
>CAYQMO010000422.1:0-1281 GCA_964418315.1 uncultured Geobacter sp.
GAATACGTCAGCACCTTGTATTTATAATCGCCATTTTCATCGGTAAGCGGGATCTCGTCAATCTGCTCAAGCACATCCACGCCCCGACCTTCCGGCAACAGAATCACGATAGCGCCGTTGCGCAACTGCTTGTACTGACCACCCTTTATCTCGACAATCTCTTCAATCTTTTTGGATAACTCAGCCCCCGGAAACGTGCCCAGGCGCAGACGATCCGCCGGCTCTCCCTTGTGCTGGACGACATCGGTTTCAAAATCAAGCCGGTCAACCGTCTGGTACACCCGCACCTGGTAGTCACCTTCGCCATGATCACGATGCACCCATCCCTTGATGCTGGCATACTTAGCGCGGAATTCGGCAATGTGCCCCTCGATCTCTTCCGGACTGATACCGGCCTCTGCCATATTCTCCGCTGCAATCTTAACCTTTTCCTCAAAAGCAACTCGCTCCGCTTCCAGCGCTGCACGATAGAAGTCAAAGGTCGCAGCATCAAGACCGCTTGCCGCGATACGCCTGTTTCTGCGAGCATTGGCCAGCGTCTCATATATCTTGTTATATGCGTCACCCTAAAAGCGGATCACGGCCCTCGGCATCTTTCATCAGCTTGTCGTACTGCTCCTGACGGATCTTACCCCAGGCAGTAGTCTTATCTTCCCAATCAAACAGTCCCTTAACCTTATCCCACCCTACCCGCTTACCCTCTTTATCCACCAGACCACCGAACATCCGGATATTGTTATCCATACGTGCAACTTCCCGCTCTTTCGCCTCATCATAAAACGGTGCTGCAGCCGGATTGTTTTCTTTCTTCCAGAAGGGAGTACCCAGGTGTTCAGCAACAAATTCTGTAAGCCCTGGTTTGTTGTCAATTACAGTTTCGCGGAAGCGGGAGTAATCAAGAGGATTTAAAAAGCGCTTCAGGTTGTCAAGCGTGGTTGCTTCGGAGATGTTGTTCAGTTGCTCGCGGACCGAATAATTTATCTTGACTTCTTCACCGTTTGAATCAAAAATGTAATTACCCTTTAGCGACCTCTCACCCCCAGATAACGATAGCTGGGCAGTCACGTCACTGAAGGGTGTTGCTTTTTTGGGGAACTCACGCAGGCCCATCTTTTCCAGTCTTGTAAGCTCCATCAACAAATCATTATTGCCATAAGCTGTTGTCACAAAATTAATGATAAATCTTTCCTGTGCTACGTCTGGCTTGAATCCAATAATAACTTTATTCCCTTGCACATCCGTCATATTTGTAACTACGGTGTACGAACCTTCATTCTGACT
>CAYQMO010000422.1:1291-1905 GCA_964418315.1 uncultured Geobacter sp.
TTGGATTGTTTAGATGATCTGGTAGTGTTTCAATCTGCTCTCTTGATACAGGGATTCTATTTTCCCATTTTCCAGTTAATATTTTTTCAAGAACGCGTTGCGACATAGCAACTATTTTTGCTTTTGATCCTAAATCTTTAAAAAGTTTTGGTGTTGCACCCACTACCAATGGCTGTCTGTAATCAATTTCTTTATCTAATGAACGCTGAATCTGCCTCTTCCAACCTATAACATCCTTATGCTCTTCAACCGAATACACCGGATCGATTAATAGATACCCACCATTATCAGCCTGTTCTGTAACCCGGCCAATAGCCTGGCGGATTATATCAGCAACCTCAGCATCACCAAATTCAGACGCAAGGCCAACCGAGCGCAGCCATGCCTTAACCTTTGCCAGCAGTTGTCGCACAAACAGATTGATCTTGCCCTTTTCAGCTTCTTGCGCCGCCAGCTCCCCTGCCGCCAGTCTCCGACCATTAGCGGTTTCAAGATCAAATTTGCGCCGTTCGGCAATATCCTTTAAATCAGCTTCACGCTTGCCGGAATAATATTTATACAGCGCATCAAGCTCTTTATCGGCAACGCCAGCATGGAACCATTCATGGCGCATC
>CAYQMO010000422.1:1915-2470 GCA_964418315.1 uncultured Geobacter sp.
CACGCCGCTTTCGGTATACGTTACCGCTTCCGGATGCTTGATCCCTCGTTCGGCCATATCAGCCTGTATATCATTCGGCAAAGCGCTTACACTTTGGACAACAGACATCTTTGCGTTGGATATCTTGTTAGCCTTGTCAACAATGTTTGATATATCTGCAGTTTTTACTCCATGCACGGAAGAAGTTGTCGAGGAATACATCGGATAACTTGCCGGTGTTTTGTCGGTTATAGGGATGTAGGGAGCTGTGGCAAGAGATAGTCGCACCCTGGCATTCATATACTCTGTTGCGGCATCATCAGCCTGCGCTTCGGTGTCAAACGAGCCTGTTTCTTCCCAATCCCCCAATCGCGTTTCTCTTTCAACAATATACTTACCTCCCAGTTGCAGCCGGGTTTCCCCTCCAGACTCTTTCCCATACTTCTTAAACATAGCGGGAATAGTGCGGTTGTAGAGAGTTTTTAGTCCTTCGCCACCTACTTTAAGATCAAGTCCGGTTAAATAAGTTGGCAGGTTTTTGCCTGGCTCTGGAGCGTTCCCTTCGCCACTTTCCAT
>CAYQMO010000423.1:0-2457 GCA_964418315.1 uncultured Geobacter sp.
GAAGATTTCTCGGATTACTCGCCTGGCACTTTGCTGACCAGTTATCTGATGAAATATGTAATTGATTGTGATAGGGTTAGTGAGGTTGATTTTCTGACTGGAGCTGATCCATACAAGAAGGGCTGGATGAGCCATTGGCGAGAACGCCGGGGAATCGTTGCTTACAACCCAAAGTCGATAATCGGTTTGGCCCTGATGGGCAAGCAGATGATCGGTGGCTGGCTGAGAAAGGCGAAAGAAGTCAACCAATAGCTGCGCGCTGAATTTCTGAATGATATTTATTAGTCCGGTTTGAGATTAGTCCAGCGGGAACTGTAGCTTCAAGACCCAAACCTGAGCCGGAGAATTGTCGTAGGGGTTACCGGTAACAAGCATTACTGACTTATTCTCTGTATCTTCCGCGATTGTAAAATGCATATCCAGTTTAGGGGGGATCTCGATGTCCAAATCAGTCATCGAGTTTGTATGTGCATCGTAAATGCATGTGCGGTTTTTGCCATCCAATCCGGTTGTTATCAGAAGAGTTTTCCGTAAATGAGTTATATATACCGATGGAACTGCCGGGTATGCACTCATTGGCACGCAAGGGCCGTCCGGAATGGAGACAGTTGACCATTGACCTGCCATTCCCGGCTGAACGCCGGGAAGAAAGGCATGAATGCGAAAATCCAATTGTCGTTCAAATATCAGCAACGCTCCAAGCGAATCATCAAACACACCTGACACGTTATGGCCGTGGGGGCTGGTATCGCTAACTGGCAGCCATTTCTGCCGATCAGGTCCTAGCTCCCACAGACCGCCACGCTTCAAATCAAATTCTTTTCCGATTCCGATTGAAAAGATGCCTGCTTGCGAGGCTGCTGTAGCGATAATTGTGTTGCGAGCAGGATCAAGAACACTAACCGCTGAGAAGAAGACAGGTGGAACACTATCCTCAAACTTTTGTGGAGTCCATCCCGATTTGGATAGGTCAAAACTCCATGGAACATCCTGAACGTAACCTGTTATGGGTACATGGTTATGGAGAGGGGCCGAAATTATCCAAAGTCGATCTTTACTTGAGTCCAGCACCAGCTGATCGTAAACATGCATTGCCCAAGGTGTTGGTGTGATCGTGCCTGCAACCCTCACTCCATTGAGGTTCCGATAGGTGTACCTTGGCTCCGCTTTCCCGTATCGATGCCATTTTCGATTGGCTACGTCGAATCGGTAAAGTGACATGTCCCAATCCCAGCCGTGGGTATCGGAGCCTGTCATGAGTATTTCACCTCTTAGCGGATCGAACACGGCGCCGCTATGCGCTCTACGCCTGGGTACAAACCCATCAGTCTTTAGCTCAAACCACTTGTTATGAGGTACAGTTTCAGCCGTTTTGACAGCCCGTTGTGCAGGGTTCCAGGAGGTTGATTCGTTTTCAGATGGATGCAGGCTTGAAACTACGGAAAGCAACGGCGCAATAAATAGCGGGGTAGCAAGTGAGAATAACAGGTAGAGTACTCCACCAAGAATAGGAACATAGATGGGGAGGTAATCGTGGTCAGTTAACCAAAGCAGGCCTAGCGAGTGATGTAATAGAACTCCTGTAATTAGTCCCAATACCGTTAATCCCGCAGGTTTGTACAGACTTCCGTCGGCGATAAAACTGTAGCTACGAATACGATAGCGATAGAGCACAAAAGAAATGGTCCAGACCAAGAGAAAAGCCGCTGCTTCGCCGGAAGTAGCGACGCCTCGATGGACAGGAAAGAAATAAATGCAGGTTAGTCCGGCAAGGACTGCTGCTTGTGTGAAAGCTGTAGAGGCCGGCTTCCGGTAAATCTGAAGTAGCAGCGCCAAGCACCCCAGTATTGTTGTGAAGGCAAGCATAAGCCCAGCGAGATCGCGTTCAGCTCCGGGAGAGATAAGCGTAAAGAGAGGAAGCAAGGGGGGGGCAGCCAACAGCACAGTCCAGATCGTTGGTAGCGTTGCGTTCTCTCGGAAATATGCATCGACTAACTGTTTATATGCAATCGTACAAGACAGTAGCACTGGAACAAGCCCGAAAATCTCGGATGAGGTCAGCATCAGCCTTACGGCATGCAGTGATCCGAGAAGACCTTCTAGACCATTGAGAAATATCGAAATGCAAAGTGAAGTCAATATTCCTGCAACGAAAGTAAAGTGCGAGCGGCGCTCATGACGATTGTGATCGCTGCCGATTAACGAAAACAGAGATGTGCTTAACGAAATCGCGACAGCGACACTAATCCAGGGAACAAGCGGAAGGAATTGCATGCTGCCAGAAAAATTGCGGACGGCAGAATGGGCAATCAACAACAAGACGGATGTCGAAATCGAAACGGCATTAACGATGAGCCAGAAATGGCTGTTTCGGGCTGGCTTGGATGACATACCTTGGTCTGTATGCATATTGATCCTTGGCGCTTACCTCTGTAAAGAAGCGGGAGGCGGTGCGCC
>CAYQMO010000424.1:0-2455 GCA_964418315.1 uncultured Geobacter sp.
GCTTGGAAAGTTTAGGGAGTACAACCCATGAGGCAGAAACATTTTCAGGTGAAGGCGGTCAAAGCAGTTGCTCCCTGCAAACTCACTGTTACATTCGGGGATGATGCAGTTATGGATGTTGATATGGAGCAGCTTACCAGGAAAAATGCGGTTTTTGCTCCATTGCAGGACGTTTCCCTGTTTCTCAAGGCAGATGTTAACCAATGGGGAACCGGGGTCGTATGGATTGAGGATGAACTTGATATTGCCGGTGATAACCTGCGTGCTGAAGCAGTTGAGCAGACTGGCGGTATTTCTCATGAGCGGATATGGGAATGGATGCATCGAAACAGGCTGACCCTTGATGCTGCTGCGGAAGCTCTCGGGATAAGCAGAAGAATGCTGGCTTATTACCGTAACGGAGAAAAAACCATACCACGCCATCTGTGGCTGGCCTGTCTTGGGTGGGAACGGTTTACCGCAGAAGGTTACAGTGAAAAATTAAAAAAAGCTGCCTGACATGCCCGCGTAGCCACTTTTAACCGCCGTGCCGATGTCATACAGTGAGCGGATATCCCGCTCCAGACAGGTCTGGATGTAGGATGAATACCAGAGCCGCCGGTCTATTTCAGGAGTTGTGGCAAGCTGGGGGTATGCGCCGGTCAGTGTGGCTGTTTCAGATGATAGCCTCATCCACTGTCAGCGGTTCCGTGAAAATGTAGTAAACATGGCACTTTAAAATTGCAGTGACAACAGTCCGCCGACTTCAGTTTTTACCGAGGTCGGCGGACTTGTTTTCTTCAGGCTTCTATCTGATCTTTCATGCGGTAGCTTTTGCCTTCAATAACCTGTGTTTCAGCGTGATGCAGGAGCCGATCGAGTAGGGCCGAGGTAAGGGTACTATCGTTGTTGAAAATTTCAGGCCAGTTTTTGAAGGCTTTGTTTGAGGTAATGATTGTTGAACCTCGCTCGTAGCGCTGACTGATGACCTGAAAGAGTAGATCGGCACCATGTTTGTCAATCGGCAGATAACCAAGTTCGTCGAGAATGAGTATTTGTGGAGAGAGATACTTTTTCAATTCAGCCTTGAGCCGACTTGCCGCCTGTGCTGCAGCCAGTGTGTTGATGGCATCGATCGCCGTTGCAAAGAGTACTGATTTGCCGGCAAGACAGGCGGCATAGCCAATAGCAGTGGCAAGATGTGTTTTACCCAGCCCCACAGTCCCGAGCAGTATTATATTCGCGTTATCCTCCAGAAACTGAAGGCGGAAGAGGTTCTGTACCGCCATACGATTGATTTTTTTGGGCCAGCTCCAGGAGAACTGATCGATAGTCTTTACAACCGGGAATCGGGCGTTTTTAATACGGCGGATAGTAGCACGGTCGCGGCGCTGATTCAGTTCCCCCTCGGCGAGACTGGCGAGGTAATCGGCATGGGTTATGGCGTCACGGGCGGCGGTTGCTGCACTCTGATTGTAATGTTCCGCCATGAAGTTAAGTCCAAGCATACGTAGATCTGCTTCAAGTTTCTGAGTGGTTTTGTCATCGTTCATGCTGTTTCCTCCTCTATGCTTTGATTGTCGTAGATAGAAAGATCCGCTGCCTCCAGGCTTATATCGAGTAAATCTGTTTTGCGTGTCAGATGCAGCGCCCCCGGTTCCGGAAGTTTCCGTTCCCTGCTTTCAAGGATATTGGCGATATAGTCACTGCCGATGGCGTGCAGTCTCATAGCATCATCGATGGCCCCTGCCACCGCCTCATCTCCGTAGATTTCAGCAAGAGCCACAATCTTTCTGATCTGAATGGTCGCATTAAGCTGCCGTTTATCGAGCTCCCGGTAATAATCGAGAGAACAGTGACAGAGTCCCAGGAAACGCCGCAGAAGGGTTTGATCCCCTGCCTTCTTTCTCTGTGCGATCAACTCCCTGGGATGATCCGGATCCTCGAAATCGCGGTTACGTTCAAAGGAACGGCTGTGGCGGGCGATCAGTTTCTCTTCGTGATAGAAACAGAGCCGGTCGGGGTATGCCTTCATGGTGAGTGGTTGCCCTGCATAACGTGCCGGGACAGAATAGCGATTTGAATCAAGGGCTACTCTGAACTGACTTGAAGCCCGCACAGCGGAGACATTCCCAACGTCATATGAATGCAACGGTAGCCGCTGGAGGTGCGGCAGCTCAGAAAGGAGCATATCCAGCGGTTTTTGTCTGGTCTCACCGTGGATACGCACATTGGCAATCGTATCAAGCCAGATTCTGGCGGCAGGATTAAGTGCCGCATAGTCAGGCAAATCCGCTCCGGCGAGGAAGTTCTTCTTCACATAGCCAACACCGTTCTCCACACGCCCCTTCTCATTGCCCTTGGCGACACCGCAGGCAGAGATACCAAACCCGTGATACCTGGCAAAATCTAGATACCTCGGATTAAACACCGGCGCCTCTCCTACACCATGCTTGAGTACGGCACTTTTAAGATT
>CAYQMO010000425.1:0-2448 GCA_964418315.1 uncultured Geobacter sp.
GCGGCACGACCTGCTGACCGAGGTAGTGCAACGTCTGCGCCTGTGCAGGAAAGCCGCACAGGGCGCCGAGCGACAATAGAGCAACGAGGGCCAGGGTTTTCAGCCTGGCAAGCGAGGCGGGGCCGTTCATGAGAGCGCCGCGGCGTCGGGCGGCAAACCGGAGGTTTCTCAAGGCGGTCATGGCTGCTCCTGGTGAGTAGGCACACCATCGTCGATACCCGGCAATAGCTGACAATGCAAATCAAATACCATGCCAATATAATAAAAAAGAATCTTCATCACCGCAGTCAAAATATCAACCATCACGAATAGCGCCTGCCATCCCCAGCTGAGCGCCATCGCTTCATCCACATCCATGCGGACCGCACGGCCTTGCCCAGCCAAGCACTCCGGCACCACCCAAATATTACAAAAGTCACTTAGACAACAAGCAGTTGTATTGCGCGAACGGAAAAACATCCCCGTCTTGATCATGCGTTTGTGACACAATTGGGCGTTTTCGTTTCCTTCCTCCGCGTCACCCATCACCTCCGCCCCCTCTATGCACTCATGAACGAACTGCGTTGCAACATTCAGCTAGGAAAAGCTCTGGATTTACCCGGCGACCTGATCGTGCAGCCAAACGGAGATGATTCCCGCATCGCCCGCATTGTAGCCTGGGGGTGGGGGACGCTCAGAATTGCCAGTCTGATGCAAGCGGCTGGCTTTTCACGAAAATCAAGTGTGATATAGCTTTGTGGAAGAAAACTCGAGGAAGTAGACCATGAGGCTGAGTCATTATCAGCAACAGCTAATCAAACAAACGATTGCCGGTATCGTTGGCCCAGACTGTCGGGTATGGTTGTTCGGTTCTCGGGCAGATGATGCCAAGCGCGGCGGTGATATCGATTTGTTGATTGAAACGGAGCAGACCGTTACTCATAAAGCATCATTATTGTGTCGATTGGAAGGTGCGCTGGTGATGCGTCTCGGAGATCGAAAAATAGATACGCTGATAAAAGATGCCACCACATCTGATGCACCTATTTTTAACGTAGCCAAACAAAGCGGTATCTTGCTGTGAGCCTGAACTTTCTACCCGAATACGCCGATACCGCCAAAATTGCATTGGCGCTTGCCGAGCTGGAGGCAAAGCATTTGCGCTATACGATGGGGACGCTATTCAACGAAGAGATCGACATTGAGTGGGTACGTCGATTGAGTGACCGTGAAGATTTGGCGGAAAAAATTGACGCATTCGTCAGCCGCTTTGGTCGCTTACAAGATCATTTAGGCGAAAAATTGCTGCCTGCCTTCTCCCGCTTGCTGGGCGCACAGCCCAAGTCCTTGCTGGATGTGCTCTCCTACGCCGAACGAATGGGTTGGGTAGCCAATGCAGAAGAGTTTATCGGCACGCGGAAATTACGAAACCTGTTGGTGCATGAATACATGACCGAGGTTGAATTGTTTCGCGATGCCCTGCTGGCGGCACAGACTGCAACGGGTATGCTGTTGAGCACACTCGGCAATCTGCAACAAGAGGCTCAGCGCATTGGGCTGCCACGTTAGTCAGCAAACCGTATTATCCGATGGTCAGACGCCGGCAACGTCAGTACGCCCCACCGTGCCTGCCAATGATGCCAACTGGAACCCTTTCAAGGACTGAAAACCCGTTGTCGCTTAATCAATGAATGTATTGGCACGGCATAGTTAAGCGTGCATAATGCTGATAGTAGGTAACACATTAAGGAAACAGGATATGAAGAAGGCGTCTGGATTCACCCTTGTCGAGATTGCTGTAGTGCTGATTATTATCGGCTTGCTGCTCGGCGGCGTGTTGAAAGGTCAGGAACTCATCGTACAGGCGAAAATCCGCAATGCCGTTACCGATCTCAACGGCGTCACTGCCGCCGTCTATGGTTATCAGGATCGCTACCGTCAGGTTCCCGGCGATGACAATACCGCTGCGACACGTTGGACTAACACAACGAATATTGCTCCTACCGGCGCTACTGCCGGCAATCGTGTAATTGACTCTGTCTTGTCCGGAGTATGCCTTTCCGATAAAACCGAAGAAAACTGCCTTTTCTGGAAGCAGCTTCGTAATGCTGGACTGATTGTTGGTGATTTGCAAAGTGCTGCAAGCCCTTCAAACTCCTCAGGTGGTTTTCTCCATGTTCAGGATGGGGTATTTGGAGCATCGGGGTTGAAGGGGCCGGTGATCTGCTCTACAAATCTGTCGGGCAAGATTGCCGAGGCGATTGATAACCAACTCGACGACGGCAAACCCGGTAGCGGTTCAGTTCTCGCGGGCGAGGAGAGCAGTGGAATCAACACTACCAGTCTCGCCACGAACTACGTAGACGCCGGCAACAAGATTTACACCCTCTGCAAGAAAATCTGAATCTCCGCCTATCAGCCCCGCAACAACCTCTCCTCGCCCGCTGCCACAGCAGCCGCCCCACCCCG
>CAYQMO010000426.1:0-1700 GCA_964418315.1 uncultured Geobacter sp.
CGGGGTATATTGACAGCATCCGATATCGTGACATCGCTATTTTGAGGCAAAAATCCTTAAAACTACGCCACAAGTGTCGGGGAATTTACTCTGAGAGACTAAACCGCCATGACAACGACCAGTGCCGACAGTGCTCCGATTTGGGTTAGTGCTGCTCCTGCTATGAGTATGAGTACGGTGATCCAGATCATGGTGTGTTCTCCTTTCTGTGCGTGATGGTTGTGGATAATATAAAAAACCCCCAGGCTGGACGCCGAGGGGACTTGAGGGGATAGTGAAATATTTGATACAATTAGAATAAATCGGTGTACACTGGTTTCGTTCTTTGCCAAAAAGGGGTTACCGATGACAACGATTTCCACACTCAAACGAACAGTCCGGCCACCCCCTCACCGACCGCCAACTCTATGCAAACCACGCCAGACAGACAGACAGACAGACAGAAAAAATCCTCCTGACAAATACGTTTGTCAACAATTATTTTGATTAATGCCCATATAAACCGGCGTTGCGGTGTTTTCCGTGTGCCGGTTTTTTCTTTAAAAAATCGCCGAAGTTTTACACTTATACACACTGGGAAATACCATGAAGATAGACACCTCGGATGCTGAGGTACAAGCACACCTTAAAAGCCTTACTGTTTTGTATGTTGAAGATGAAGATCTCACCCGTGAAATTGGAATCGAGCTTCTAAAGCGATTCGTTGGAGTTCTGATTACCGCTTCAAATGGCGAGGAAGGATTAAAGGCTTATCGAGAACACAATCCGGATATCGTTATCACCGGCATCAAGATGCCGATTATGGACGGATTGGCAATGCTGCATGAAATTCGCACTCTTGACAACAACAGGTTGGTCCCAGCCATAATCCTGACTGCTTTTGAGCAGGTTGAATTCTTGGAGCAATCCATTGATCTTGATGCGTACCGGTATGTGGTCAAACCAGTTGACATACTAAAGTTTAATGAATCTTTACTGGAGTGTGCATGCAGATTGCTGGTTGAGAAAAAACTGCGCCAAGCCCATGACTTTATAGAAACGATCGTAGAAAACGTACGCCCGCCACTGATAGTGCTCAATTCGGACCTGAAGATTCTTTTTGCTAATGCCGGCTTCTACGAGACCCTAAATTTGCTGTCAGAGGAAACAATTGGAAATTCTATCTATGATCTTAGCAACCGGCGATGGAATATTCCTGAACTGCGACTGCTTTTTGAAGATATGCTTTCCAATAATACCTCCTTCGTTGACTTTGAAATAGAGAATGATTTTCCATCGATTGGCCACAGGTCTTTTCTACTAAGTGCCAGACAGATTATCTGGGAGAGTGCTGCATCAAAAATAATTCTGCTTTCCATTGAAGATATTACAGAGCGGAAGAAAGCTACTGAAATACTGCAATCCATTACTCATTCATCTCATGATGCCATTCTGGTGATGGATCCACATGAAAATATCTTTTACTGGAACCCTGCTGCTGAGAAAATGCTTGGTTATAGAGCCGAGGAAGCTCTAGGGGGAAACCTCCACAATTTACTGATCCCAGAGTGCCACCATCTCGCCAGTCGCGCCGCCTTTTCGGAGTTACTAATCTTAGGTTGTAATAACGCCGTCGGCAAGACGATAGAAATATTTTTCAGGCGGAAAGATGGTCTGGAGATTGCGGTGGATTTGTCCCTGTCAGCGGTCTTGTTGAATGG
>CAYQMO010000426.1:1710-2435 GCA_964418315.1 uncultured Geobacter sp.
CATCCGAGACATCACAGAACGCAAAAAGGATGATGATGAACTACGCAAAGTCGCCGGTTTATTATCCAGTGTACTGGAAAGTGCCACTGATGTCATTGCCATGATGGACAATGAGTATCGCTATACGTTGTTCAACAAAGCCTTCCACGATGAGTTTTTGAGAATTTTTGGAAAAGATTTAAATAAAGGCGATTCGATGGTAGAGGCGCTGGAGCAGTATCCAGAAGACCTTGCTAATGGCATGGCTTTCTGGAGTCGTGCTCTTAGTGGTGAGGATTTCAACATTATACAGCAGTTTGGCAGTGAAGAGCTAGAGCGGCACTGGTATGAACTCCATTTCAGTCCCATCAGAGACAACAAAGGCAAGGTAACAGGAGCTGTACACGTTGTCCGCAATATTACCGAACGCAAGCAGTTGGAAGAAAAACTTGATGAGGCCGTTGAACAACTGAAGAAGAGTGAAGAGCGATTTAGAACCATGGCTAACTCTGCCCCAGTACTAATCTGGATTTCAGGTACTGACAAACTCTGCACCTGGTTCAACAAAGTCTGGCTCGATTTTACCGGTCGGACAATGGAACAGGAAGCAGGCAACGGCTGGGCAGAAGGAGTTCACCCTGATGATTTTGACCGATGTCTTGAAACCTACGTCACAGCTTTCGATAATCGCCAGCCATTCTCAATGGAGTATAGACTTCGCAACTCTGACGGACAGTATCGCTGGC
>CAYQMO010000427.1:0-2428 GCA_964418315.1 uncultured Geobacter sp.
AGCGTCGCGGCACAAGCGAAGCGATTGAAGCAGCAAGGTCAACAGCCGTGTTTGAATCGCCCTGGTTATCCGTACCGACGGCAATTTTAGCGCGTATGCGCGCATTGACCTGCGCCAGATCGAGCCCGCTTTTGGCAACAAGTTCAGAGACTATCTCTTCCGTCGCTATTATATGATATGCCATGCTTGCTGCTTTCTGAACGAGCAGTTCGATTGTGGCACCCAGCGAAGAAACTGTATCTGTCAGCATTGCAATATTTTCAGCTACCACTTCATCATGAGAACTTCCATTACTGTTATCTTCCTGGCAATGCTCCTTGTACTCCTCCCTACGATGCTCATGTTTTTCGTGTGATTTTGCGCAATGATCTTTACCTGTCTCATAATCTGTTTCAGGTGCATGCCCCTTGCAAGATCCTGCGCCGGATTTATGCTCTTTGTGCTGCTCAGTGCCGTGGCTCATACGTTTCTCCTGTATTCTTGAGTGATGTATCTTTTCTACCACCTGCTTCGAGCAACTAACATGCCAGACTGAAAAATAGTAACGCCGAGATCGCAAAAACCCCGCCATCACAGGGAAAAATAAAAAATAACGGTGCGGAACGGGATGCATGCAGTCAATAAAATCCGCCACAATTGACGCTACTGCTAAATATGGTGGATTTTAGCTGACAGATTATTCCTCCTCTTCAGCCCCCTTATTACAGTTTAATGATTTAAATCATGTCCTTACGCCCACTTTTTTCTCACTATCTGTCTGGCTCGTTATTTGCTCCATCTATTGATGTCATGACATCAGCTTCGTGCTGATTCAGATGAAGCCAAAAAAGGAGAACGTGCCATGTTAGGAACAATATTGATCGTCATCGTTATTTTAATGCTTCTGGGAGCATTGCCCACCTGGCCGCACAGTCGGCAGTGGGGGTATTATCCGAGTGGCGGACTTGGCCTGGTTTTTCTGGTACTGATCATTCTGTTAGTGATGGACAGAATTTAGAAACCGACACACGTATAAAAACAAGATTCAAACGCAATTAATGCGTATGAACTATTCCAACGAGTCTAAAAAAGGAGAATGCATTATGCTTAAATCAAGTCGGATTATGGGATTCATGGCCAGCTTAGCACTGATCGGCGCTTTAACAGGTTGCGCTGCAACGCCAAAGCACGAAAGCACGGGCGAGTATGTCGATGACAGTGTCATCACAACAAAGGTGAAAGCTGCTATATTCAGCGAATCATCACTAAAAACATTACAGATTAATGTGAAGACGTACCAGGGAACAGTCCAACTAAGCGGCTTTGTAGATTCCGCACAGAGCGTCGAAAAAGCTGGTGAGGTTGCCCGAAATGTCAAATCTGTTACAACAGTAAAAAATGACCTGCTTGTAAAGTAGATGACAGAATAGCTGAAACCCGCTCCGGCGGGTTTTAGCTATTCCGGATATTTTACCGCACAGAATCAATTATAATCAGGGAGTATGCCAGCTTATGAGGAAGGCCGCATAGAGCATGTATTTTCGGGCATAAATCTGCCAGAATGCGGACAGGATGTCAGCGCTCCCAGAAAATTATGTGCCAAGCCGCTTTCCTGCGGATCAGGAACGGAGTTATTGCAATGATAGACAAGATAGACACTAATAATTTTCCCGTAGTTTGCATTGGCGGCTCAGCCGGCGGTCTTGACGCGTATATCCGTCTTCTAAGCCATCTCCCCGACGATATGGGAGTCGCTATCGTAATTGTAAATCACCTGAGAACTGTAGCGACCAGGCTCCATGAAATACTTCCCAGCTTCACAAAGATGCCGGTAAAATTGATCACGGAAAGACTGGATATACTGCCAAACCAGGTTTTCATTATTCCGGAGCAGCATGATTTGCATGTTCTTGATGGGGAGTTCCGGCTAAAACCGATATCAAAGCCCAGAGGGTGGCCCGATGTTATTACCGTTTTCCTTCGCTCTCTGACCGAACACTGGGAGGGCAAACTTATTGCGGTAATTGTTTCCGGCTATGATGGTGATGGAGCTGCAGCACTTTCCGGCATAAAGGAAGTGGGAGGAATTACGATCGCGCAGAAACTCGACACTGCCAAATACCCTGATATGCCCGAGAGCGCAATCGCGACTGGAAGTATCGATTATATTCTTTCACCAGAGGAGATTGCTCAAAAAATCATGCAACTTGCAAAGGCGGAGCCATAAGGGCGCGCTATTGATTGAAAAGGTCGAGGACCCAATGCCAGTAGATCCGATTACGCCGATAAACGAAATTTCAATATCTTAGCTGGCTGCTACCTGCAAAAGTACTGCACGTTTCACTATTCTCTCCGCATAACTGTCCGTAATATTTGCGGGCTATTATCTGCTCGCGTATTAACTGCAGAGGACACGCCTGTTAAACGGCCCTCCGTCCTTGAATAACGT
>CAYQMO010000428.1:0-457 GCA_964418315.1 uncultured Geobacter sp.
ATTATGCCCATTCTGCGATAAATAGGCAGGACTGGGAGGCAGCCTATCGACTGATGGAGGATGCATTGATATCCAGCGATAATAGTTTGCGTAATGAAGCCAACGAACTTGTAAGGAAGCACCCCCAAATTCTAGTTGCGGCCAGAAAATCATTTGACGTGGAGCATCTTGAAAGAACCTATAGCCTGTATGGCGAACGTGCATTTGAAATTGAATCTGACAGGTTGTCGGTATACCAACGATCAATAGCTACTCCTCAGGAATATGCGCAGGCAAACGAACACTTCCACACAACCTATGATTCCCATATTCTGGCAGCGCAGGAACAAAAAACATCAAGGGAAGCTAATCTTCGTGCGGCGCAAGAAAAAGAGACATTACAAAATGCACTCCGACGCAAACAGGATCCAGTGTATGCACTTGAGGAGGAATTTAGGTCAGTTGCTGAGTTGGCCTC
>CAYQMO010000428.1:467-1018 GCA_964418315.1 uncultured Geobacter sp.
ATACTGTTGAGATGCTGGATTCCCTGAAAGCTGGCCATACCTTGCGTAAAGATGTACTAGCTAAATTCGGCCGACCCAGCCGTCATTTTGAGTTGGCAACCATCCTTACCTGGTTCATTCGAGTTGATGGCGATACCTACATTGTTGTGCCAACTCAACATGGCACTGGAGTCACCCACAGTCTAGTGCTGGTGTTCAGTCGGGAAGGGGCACTCCTTGAAAAATCCTTTGTGAAGACCGTCAGATGAGAGTCGGCAATGATGTACCGAACCTTGCAACAGTCATGGCTATTGGATTCTGTTGCACTGTTCTCTCAGGGTGTATTCCTATTCCATATATAACTGGACACACCCCTCCCAGCGATTACAGCCGCAATGTCGATGAGCAAACAGGCCTCTCGCTTGAAATTGGAAAAACAACTAGGAAAGAGGTGTTACTCAAACTTGGAGAACCGGACATAGTATTGGATGAAGAAAATACTTTCATATACGAAGCGGAGTCAACAAAAGGGGCAGAATTGTGGGCCCTCTTCCTATTATTGTGCGGACCTA
>CAYQMO010000428.1:1028-2401 GCA_964418315.1 uncultured Geobacter sp.
GGGATACCGGTTTATCGTTAATTTTGATCAGCAGGGCGTTGTGACGGGACATCATTTCGAAACGTTCAAGCGTATAGACAAACGGCCTGAACAGTGGAGAATAGAAAAATGATGTTGCCATTTTCTATTCGGCCACGGGATTATTTTTTGGTTTTATATCGCCTTTAGCAGGGTGTTGAAAAGCGTAATAACAACCAATTAATCATCATTCCAGCGCAGGTGGGAATCCATAACCAAATGATTTTATTGAGTGCAGCGAACTGGATTTCCGCCTGCGCGGGAATGATGGTGCTTATTCAACACCCTGTTAGATGAGTCATGAAAATTGACGCACGTTTGGATGGCATATGTGTCCGCATATTGAATATCCTGATTGATCACTTTAGTTATCCTGCTTCCACACATTCGCTCTTTGGTTCCGTCTCCTCTTGAGCACAGACTAGTTGGCAGTGAAGCGGGGAAAACCGCATTCGATGCCGGTTACAAACCTGGAAATTCGTTAAGTGTCCGCATTTTATAGATTGATCAGGTTGCTCTGAAGTTGGAACTAGAACTAGCTTGAATTTCTTCATTTACTGATTGATCTGTCATCCATCACCAACATGTCTCTACCCTTTTACAAAATCACATGTAGCAATTGCGAGCACACTAGTTCATTCAGCTATAGTACTTGGTATGAATTTGCAGGAGGTCGGCATGCCTTGTGTCAACCGTTGCTGATTATTGAGTGGTGCAAAGATTGTCAGAAAATAGTAACAGCATGTGGTCCTCAGCATCCAGAAACATTGCAAACTGACATAAAGGAACTGTATGCACTAATTGTCGCTGAAGAGAAGAAGAGAAAACGTTGGAGGCGATTGTTACTTAGGCAGCGTGCTAATGAGCAGCAAATTATCAAATGGAAGGATCATATATCAGGTCTAAATGACTGCATTGAATTCTTTGCAAATAATAATTTTGACAGAAAGTGCATGAAATGCAGGTCAACAAACGTTGTACCTGTTGAACTTCCCGATGGATTTGATAAACGCGGACCTTCGCCAATTGGAGTTACGCATGAATGCGGTGGCGAGTTGATAGCTGAGAGTACGGGCAGAATCGGTTTTTCCAGCATGCCCAAGATTATTTACGACATTAATTGCACTATATTGCTTGATGAACGATCATCGAATCCGGGTGACTTCTGATTCTATTTAAGTAATCTCTAAAAAAATACCCCACCATTCTAACCGAACCCTAAATTTAAAATAATTCTGCATTCGATTTTCCGGATAAAGCCAGTTTTGTCTAAAATTTCATCAATTACACCGGCTTCAATGGCATATCAATCCGGTTTTTGGCCATGTCGGTCAATTGCGGACGGATTACGCCCC
>CAYQMO010000429.1:0-2397 GCA_964418315.1 uncultured Geobacter sp.
TGGCGGAATACCTGAAGATTCCTGATGGACGTGTTGAGAAGGATATTCTGCATCTCGTCGGGGATAATCTGAATATCGCACTCAGCACTGCTCTTCAAAAAGTAGACAAGAGCAGGCAATGCGTGGCAAGCCGCAATATTCGCATCAGCAAAGGGGGTAAGAATTTCCTGATTGATGTAACCGTCGATCCGCTGCTTGATGACGAGACCCGCACAACCCATTACCATATCTCCTTTGAGCGTATCAGGCAGCGTGAACCGGTCCAGCCTCACGTCGAGCTGGACGCCGGCAACAAGGATGTGATTGCCCAATACCGTCAGCATATCGCAGACCTGGAGATGGAACTGCTCTCTTCCAGTGAAAACCTCCAGACGACCATTGAGGAACTACAGACCAGTAATGAGGAGCTGCAGACAACCAATGAGGAGATGATGGCCAGCAACGAGGAGTTGCAGAGCACTAACGAAGAGCTTCACTCCGTCAATGAGGAACTCTACTCGGTAAATTCGGAGTTTGAGCGTAAGAATCTGGAGCTTATTCAACTTACCACCGACTACAACAATCTGCTGGCAAGTACCGACATAGGGACCATCTTCCTGGATAGAGAGATGCGCATCCGCAACTTCAACGCCGCCATTTCCATCTCTTTCAAGCTGCTGCCTCAGGACATTGGGCGCCCCATAGACCATATCGCATTTCGCCTCTCCAGCCAGGAGGAGATGCTGTCCGATATCCAGTCAGTTCTTGATGGCGGCGAACCGATTGAGAGGGAAAGGTGTTCCGCTAACGGGAAGTGGTTGCTTAAACGGGTAATGCCCTTTACAACCGAAACCGGTCAAGTGGAGGGGGTAGTTATTACCTTTACCGATATCACTCACATCAAAGAGGCACTGGAACAGAAACAGATATTGGCCACGGTATTTGAACATAGTGCCGAGGGGCTTGTAATAACCAACTCTGACAACAAGATCATAGCGGTGAACAGCTCATTTACCAAACTGACCGGTTATAGCCAGGCAGATGCGTTTGGCCAGAATCCCAGCATACTTAAGTCCGGCAGAGAACCGAAAGAGTTTTACACAGAAATGTGGGAAACGCTGTTGGCCAATGATTGCTGGCGGGGAGAGATCTGGGACAAGCGCAAGGACGGCAGTTATTATCCCAAATGGCTGTCAATTGCCGTGGTACGAAACGAACAGGGAAAAATATTAAACTACATTGCCGGGTTTTCCGACATATCCGAGCGCAAACAGGCGGAGCAAAAAATCGCGCATCTTGCGCATCACGATTCCCTGACCAATCTTCCCAACCGTTTCAGTCTCAGCGAACGGCTTTCCCAGGCATTGCAACAGGCAAAGCGGGCAGGGCATCATCTGGCCGTTCTGTTTCTGGATCTTGATCGCTTCAAAAACGTCAACGACTCGCTTGGGCATGACGTAGGTGACAAGCTGCTGATCGAAGTTGCCTCGCGCATTAAAGATTCGGTCCGCAGCTCCGATATCGTCGGCCGCATCGGTGGCGACGAGTTTGTTGTGGTTTTGCCGGATATCCCATCAGGAATAGCCTCGGTGCATTTTGCCGAGAAGATACGTCAAACCCTTTCCACCCCCTATCTGATAGATGGTCACGAACTTTTCAACAGCCCCAGTATCGGTGTCAGCATATTTCCCCATGACGGTGATACGGTGGAAGAGCTTATGAAGAATGCCGACACCGCCATGTACCATGCCAAGTCGCAAGGAAGAAACAACTACCAGTTTTTCAAGAAAGAGATGCACTCCAACGCATTTGAAAGGCTTGCGCTGGAAAATGACCTCCGACTGGCAATTGAGCGGAATGAATTTATTTTGTACTATCAGCCGCAGGTTGAGGCGACTACCGGAGTGGTAGTAGGTGTCGAGGCGCTGGTGCGCTGGCAGCATCCTGAGCGTGGTTTAATCATGCCTGACACGTTTATTCCGGTCGCCGAGGATTCCGGGCTTATAATCCAGATGGGAACCATGATTGTGGAAACAGCCTGCCGTCAACTGGCAGACTGGATGGCGGAGGGGATGTCTCCACTCAGAGTGACAGTTAATCTGTCCGCAAAGCAGTTTCGCCAGAGCAATCTGCCGGACACGGTTGCAGATATTATCGCCAGAACAGGAATTGATGCGCGACTGCTGGAGCTGGAAATCAGAGAAACCGCAGCCATGGAGCATCCGGAGGAGACTATACTTTAAACGGCACCTAAATGCGTTTTTATATTAGACTTTGTCCTATTTTTCAGTAATATATTAGCAAACGGCACGCAGGAGGTTGACCATGACCATACGTCTGAAGTTCACACCTGAAGTCATTGCAATTCTCAACGACGAGAGGTATAGCCATCCTGTTCCATTGGTACAGCGCCGGATG
>CAYQMO010000430.1:0-2386 GCA_964418315.1 uncultured Geobacter sp.
TGTCGAGAACCTTACATACTATGGCCGGTTACGGCATAATTGATCTCGTTAAACACACCGCGAGGGAAGTGGTTCCTATGGTTAAGGCAAACCGCTTTAATCTTGAGTTGTGTGCATAATCCACTCAGCTTATTGATTAGCAATTTTCGGATTCACCGTCAGAATTCCTCAACAACTTGAAGACGACAGCGGTATTTATAATTCACTTTTTATGGCATTGCTATTTGTCGTGTTATATGCGACAAATGTTCAAAGGAGATCGCCATGAGAATCCATAGGGCAGTGAGAAATTCCGATTCAACGGATGACAATTTTTTAGCGGCAATATTCGGAGCTGATAATGAAGTAGTCAATCGGCTTTCTGATCAAGATTGGGTTAACAAGATACGCTCCGGTTTACCATGCTCTACGCTAACTGCACTGGCAAGCAAGATTGATGTACCTCAAAAGGATATTGCGTCTTGGCTGCATACCACAACCAGGACAATACAGAGAAGCATTGAAGCCAATACTCCACTTGGTCTTGATCTTTCGGACAGGGTTGCGCAGCTTCTTCGTGTGTACTGTCGGTGCCGGGATGTGTTCAGAGATGACAAAAAGATCTCTTCTTGGTTGAAAACCCAAAATTACGCACTCGGTAATGTTGCCCCGGTATCACTGTTAGATACTATTCCTGGGATGGAGATCGTTCTTGATGAACTGGGAAGAATTGAACACGGGGTGTTTATCTGATGTTGCTCTATCGGATTACTACTCAAGCGTTTGCCCATGACTTGAGTGGAAGAGGGGCTCAAACATATGGTGGGCGCTGGAATCCAAAAGGTATGGCCGTACTGTACACAGCGGAAACGCCAGCACAGGCACTATTGGAATTTCTCCCACATTTTTCTGATATCTGTGTGCCTCCAAATCTTGTGTTAGTGACCATCCAGGCACCCGATGATCTGAAAACAGAAGAAATCACTCAAAGCAGATTAATGGACGGTTGGGACGCCAAGCCACCAACAATAGTTTCCACAGAAATCGGCAGAGAGTGGTTGACAAGAGGCACAGCGGCTGCTTTACGAGTGCCATCGGTGATGCTGCCGTTCGGCAAGGCATGGAATATGGTGTTAAATCCGGCTCACCCGCAATGTTTGGAGCTTGAAATTATTGAAGTAGTCCCGATTTCAGTAGATTCAAGGCTGAAAGAATAAGATTTGGAAACACTTTCCGGCATGAGCGACTGAATGAAACTGTCTGTTGTTCTCCACTATCACGCAGGAGATATCCCATTTTGAGCTAAGCCTTCCTGGCTGGAGCGAAGCGCCGTCAATCAATTTAGCGTCTGCAAAGAAGGGTAGGGTAGGGCGGCTTGTAATCCCTCATGGCAAAATAATCATTGCTCGTAGTAAAATATTGAGATACAATGTATCTCAAAAAAAGGAGTCCAATATGGCTACTACTGCAATGCTTCACGTACGTATAGATCAACAAATAAAGGAACAGGCTACAGAAACGTTGGCTGCGATCGGGTTGTCTGTATCTGACGCAGTACGTGTGTTTTTGATGCGAGTGGTCGCAGACAAACAAATACCGTTCCAACTGAAAACGCCGAACGCTGAGACTCTTGCTGCGATGGGTGAAGCGGACGAAATTCTACGCACACATAAAATTCGCTTTAATAATGCTTCAGAGCTATTCAATGACCTCGAAAAAAACAGCAGCAAGTAAGCGTGCACCGCTTCCACGCTCAGCGGATTATACAAAGTCTTTTATAAAAGACTGGGAACGCTTATCTCGATCAGGTCGGTATGATATGAATCGGCTCAAAGAGGTTATGTTGCTGCTGATCGCTAACGATGCTCCTCTTGGACCTGAGTGGTTTGATCATCCGTTGGGTGGCGACTGGAAGGGGCATCGTGAGTGTCACATTGGTGGTGATTTTCTCTTGGCATACAAGCTTGATGACAGTTTAAGGAATGGTTTTATCGTGTTTGTGCGAACTGGAACACATGCTGATCTGTTTGAGTGACCACACCGTGTGCGTATAATAGCTTTTAGTTATTTGTATAATAAGGGGAGGGGAGGGCGGCTTGTAATTCCCTTATCTCCTTAATCTAAACACCTTATTTGGAGGATCAAATGTCAACACCGCGCATATTACTGAACCTGTTTCACCCGGATATTGATAAGTCGAGGGGCAACAAGATTTTATCTGAATGTGTTCGAGATTTGGCTAATGTCACTTATAGGGATGTATACCGTGAGTATCCTGATTTTAAAATCGACGTAAAGCATGAACAACAGTTGTTGCTGGATCACGATCTGATTGTATTCCAGCATCCCTTTTATTGGTATAGCTGCCCTTCTTTATTGAAGGAATGGGAAGATAGAGTGTTAGAGC
>CAYQMO010000431.1:0-2380 GCA_964418315.1 uncultured Geobacter sp.
CTCATAACAGGCATCTGAATATCCATTAAAATCAGGTCGAATTTGTTTCTTTCCAGTGCCTCAAGGCATTCCCTGCCATTTTCAGCGATGGTAATATCGTGCCCTATCTTTTTAATAAGTGCCTTGGCGAATACAATATTTCTCGGATCATCCTCAACATACAAAATATGTAGCCGAGGTCCTTCATAGTATAAGGCATCTGCCAGATGGGTAATGACAACTTCAGACTCATCTTTATGAATAAAGCTGAGTGGAAGAGTGACAGTGAAGCAACTCCCGACACCAAGAGTGCTTTCAACGGAAATGCTGCCACCCATTAGTTCTATTAAGCGTAAACTGATGGACAGACCAAGTCCAGTCCCACCATATTTTCGAGTAGTTGATCCGTCAGCCTGCTCAAATGGTATAAATATTTTATCCAGGGCTTCATGCGGAATACCAATCCCACTATCTCTGACAGCCAACTGCAATGTGACGGTGCTTTCATGTCGCTCAAGAACTTGAGCTGAAATAGAAATTTCCCCATGACTGGTAAACTTAACAGCATTTCCCAGCAGGTTGAGAAGTATTTGTTTGATCCTTAATTGGTCACCCAACAAAATATGAGGAATATCTTCATCTATCTCCGTTCTAAGCTTGAGCCCCTTCGTATGGATTATGCCTTGCTGCAATAGTACTATAGTTCAAGTCATATGACTTGATACTCGGATGAGTCGTCTTTCTTGAAATCTTCATACCAAAATTCGTCTTCCACCGCACGAACTTTTTTTATTAAGCCTAAACATGTTTTGTCTGTGACGATTTCAAATGCTTTTTCGAGCTGGGTTAACAAATTGGACATGGTGAAATCACAACTCCGCCCAATTTGATTCTTAACCACAGCCCAACATGTTTCTATTGGCTGAAGTTCTGGGTGATAAGGTGGGGTTCGTAGTATTTTGTGGCCATATTCCTCAGCAATCTCGTCAAGAGCATATATCGGAGACGGTGCAATTTTATTCAGAATTTCAACCAGTTCAACTTTCAAACAATCTTCTCTTGGCGGAAAGTTATTTCGCTCTAGCCAGGATACAATTCTATCCTTGCTACAGGCGCATGTCGGTGGTGAATGAGCTGACAACACATTGTGATAAGAAGCATTATCCATGATTATAAGCGAACCTTTTGGGATATTGGGGATTAGCATATCTTTGAACCACTTTGTAAATATTTCTTGGTTCATCTGCCCATGATAATCACCTGTTTTTTTGCTGCTCTTAAATGTTAATGTAGCTCCAGGAACCCATCCGTCCTGCGTTATTGCATTGATAATAATCAAACGCTCACCTTTGCCCGTCGGCTTTTGTATCCATGGGCCATCGTCATCAAAGTACCACACAAAGTCGTTACTGTGATTCTTGTTAACGTATGTTTCGTCCAGGTAAACTTCGGGGCGAATAACACCGTAACCTTTCCTGTTTGCACGCTTCTGCCTTAAGTAGCGCTGTCGCGCCGCAACCACATGATCTTTTTCCTTTAACCGCTGGGATCGGATACCCTTGCCAAAGGTGAATCCCCAGCGATCAAGCGCACGACCTAATGTACGAATACTGAATTCTTGTTCAGAATCAACAGATTCAAGGTGCCGACATAGCATCTCAAGAGTGACATAGCTTCCGTCTCTATTCGCTTCTCGAACATACTCTCTGACAATCGTCTGCATTGAGTCCGCAAGCACCCGAGGTGGACGTCCTCTGAGGATTTGTTCTGGGTCAACTAGGTCGACTCCTCGGCTGTTGTCAGCCATTATCCGCTTAACTGAAGCAATGCTGACGCCCAGAGCGTTAACTACCCTTTGAACGCTAGAGATCGCTTGCTCTTTCGGGTCATTACTTGTTCGGTCAAAATATTCTTTTAGTGATACTATAATTTCCTTTTCTTGAAGAGTGAGAGATTTCCCTTGGCTTGACATGTTTTCGCTCCTTAAAATAAAATTACGGGAGCGATTATACTACACGTTTTTTCCAAAAGTATCAAGTCATATGACCGGAACTATAGGATATTGCGATCAGCAAGGTACAGAATTTTGGGACGCCGATGCTCGCCAGTGGCATTCCAGCGGGCGCTCCAGAGTTTCCAACAAATCTGGAAGGCGACTACGGTTTTGCCGGTGCCGGTGGCCATGGTCAGCAGGATTCGCTTTTTGTCCTGCAAAACCGACTGCACGACCCGATTGATGGCGATTTCCTGATAGTAGCGGGGACTCTTTCCACTGTGATGATAGTAAGGTGAGAGAATGCGTTGCGCGGATTCGGGGGAGAATGGATGAGAGCTTTGCAGACGCTGCCAAAGTTCCTCAGGTGGCGGGAACTCAGTCAATACCCGCTCCTGGCCGGTCATA
>CAYQMO010000432.1:0-2373 GCA_964418315.1 uncultured Geobacter sp.
TGATCATAAAAATCGCAATACCCACATTATATAATCAAATTGATTATGTCAATAACCTAAATTGATTGCATTCCTGAGCTGCTGCCTTAAAATATCCTAATGAGTATCGAACTTTTATCAGTCTCCCCAGCGGAGGCAATCGAGAATTTGAGCCAAGCGCAGCGGGAACGCCTAGCTTTTATTGAATTTAGGCTATTTTTTCTTGGCGGACTAGGGCGACAGGAACTAATACAAAGATTTGGCGTTGCCCCGGCAGTCGCGACAAGGGATTTTGCTCAGTATCGGGAAGCATTTCCAAGCAATATCAGCTTTAACGGCAAGACAAAGTCATATGAATTAGGGCACGCCTTCTCCCCTGCATTTAAACATTTTCCAGATCAGGTACTCGCTGTCTTAGCACATGGGTATGGCTATGGAGGCGTTTACACATCTGATTGCCTCGTGCCGTGCGAATTTCCGGTTATTCTGAGTCGGCCGACAATAGATGTTCTTGCCCCGATCAGTCGTGCTATCCATCAACAAAAAATTGTTAGCCTAAACTACCAATCTCATACTAGTGGATTAACGCAACGTGAAATAGCACCCTTTGCTTTAGTGAATGACGGTCTTCGTTGGCATGTTCGAGCCTATGACCGGAAAACGAAGGAGTTTCGTGATTTTGTTTTCACTCGAATGGAAGATGTGTCTGTAATACCGGGGAGTGTGTTGTTGAAACATGAACTGCCGTCAGCTGATATTCAATGGAATCGAATTGTCGAGCTGGATTTAATACCCCATCCAAATCAAGATCATCCTGAAATTATTGAAGGCGATTATGGGATGACCGCAGGCGTTTTACACATTAAGTTAAGAGCAGCCATAGCGGGTTACGTCTTACGCCAGCTAATAGTCGATTGTTCGCCTACGCATAGCTTGGAAGGGAAAGAATACAGGCTTTGGTTGAGAAACCATCTAGCGCTATATGGAGTTTCCAGTGCACTGCTTGCTCCTGGCTATGAAGTAACCAATTTGTAGATATTTAAGGGTTAGTGATGAAACAGGGAAATAATACAAAGCAATTACTAGCTCAAAAGGCTTTAGAAAATCTCCGCATGCGATTGCTGGATTTAACCGCGCGTAATCGACTGATTAACTTTCGCCATACTAAAAGTGCTAGCTTGCGTATCATCGATGAATTGCCAAATCAGTTGGTAGAAACGCTGCTGGCTGAAACGGAAATGCGCTTCGAGGCAATTCCCGAACCTACCGAAGAAGAGCTCATTAGATCAGGGTATCTAAAGTTCGATGAAGAAACTCAACAGTTGGTGAAGTTGCGAAATGATCCTGCCGCAGAGGAATGGGCCAAACATTTGGGTTTTGCAACGAGTTTCGAGGTGCCAGAGGTTTCTGCAGATGATGACTCTAGCAAACATGCGGATACTGGAATTCAGACACTGTTGTACCCTTTCGAGATGGAGGCGACATTAAAAAATCTTTTACAAGCAGCGGAGTCTGCGATTCAAGAAATGGGGGCGAATATCCTCTATCTGGCTTTCGGCTTTTTGGAATGGTACGAAGCTAATAATTCGGAAAGTGTGCGTACGGCTCCGCTTTTTTTGGTGCCTGTGAGGCTCCAAAAAGGTCGATTGAATCCGGTTACTCGCGCTTACGAGTACACACTGAGTTATTCCGGTGAAGACATAATTCCCAATCTTTCTCTACGTGAAAAATTACGAGTTGATTTCGCTATGGCTCTGCCGGAGTTGGATGAAAATACAGTACCGGAGGATTACTTCAGCGAGGTCCGTGCAGTTATTAAGGATAAACAACCGCGCTGGCAGGTACGTCGCCAAATCACTTTGGCGTTGCTAAATTTCAGCAAGTTGCTGATGTATCTCGATCTAGATCCAGCGCGTTGGCCGCAAGACGCCAATATTGTCGATCACCCGGTGGTTTCGCGTTTTCTGTCAGGTTTTGGAGAGGAAACGAATATCCCAGATCAGTCTGCAGGTGATCTTGGCTTTGGCGAAGAATACATCATCGATGATATGAATAAGGTGCACGCCAACTATCCTTTAATCGATGATGCTGACAGTTCCCAGCATAGTGCTCTTATTGATGCTGTCGATGGTAAGAACTTGGTCATTGAGGGACCACCAGGAACCGGTAAATCGCAGACCATTACCAATCTGATTGCTGCAGCGATGGCGCAAGGAAAAAGAGTGCTGAAAAAAAAAAAAAAACTTGCCGCGCTTGAAGTAGTGCGTAGTCGGCTGGATAAGGCCGGGTTAGGTGAGTTCTGCCTAGAACTTCACAGCCATAAGTCGCAAAAGCTCAAAGTGCTCGATGAAGTCAATGAGCGCTTAAAAAAGCATGGATGCTATCGAAAGCCTA
>CAYQMO010000433.1:0-2363 GCA_964418315.1 uncultured Geobacter sp.
CTATCCATGTTCCACAAATAATGCTGGACACCGGGAGAGGTTTAGTATATATGTTGCCGCATGAAAATTTTTGGCCTGCCATTTACAAAAGAGACTATTGGAAATATCCAGCGCACCGTTGATTCGAATCCTGCTATCAGCCGCCGTTCGTTGTCGAAACGCCTGTGCGAATTACTGGACTGGCGTAGTGCGACTGGTCGCCTGAAAGAGATAACTTGTCGCAAGGCTGTCTCTATGCTACATCGCCGCACTCTTGTTAGCTTGCCTGAAACGGCACCGGTTCCCGGTTTTCAGGTTAGAGCTGTACGTAAGCCATTTATCCGTTCTGCTGTTGCCTGTACGCTGGCTGAACTTGGTCCTGTCAATCTGATACGGATCGACAACCCGCGTAGTGAACATGCCGACGTCTGGAAATCGCTCATGGCAGGTCATTATCTGGGAGAGCGCACCTTCTATTCCGGATTGCGGTATCTTATACATAGCACCGAGCATGGCTACCTGGGAGCCTTTTCCTTTGGTAGCGCCGCCTTTCGAATAGCAGGCAGAGACAGCTTTATCGGATGGGACGATCAGACGCGCAGCAAGAATCTACATCATATTATCGGTAACAGCCGATTTTACATACATCCATCAGTCCGTGTACCCCATCTTGCCTCATATATTCTGGGCAAGACCTTGCGTCAGGTTAAGGGTGACTGGCACAACAAGTACGGAACTGAACCGCTTCTTGTCGAGACCTTTGTGGATACCAGTCTTTTCAGCGGCACGAGCTACCGGGCGGCAAACTGGCTTCACGTAGGCTCTACAACAGGTCGAGGGCGACAAGACAAGGGTCATGATGCTACGTTGAAACCGAGGGATATATACATATATCCACTCCATCGCAACTGGCGTAATTTGCTTGGCGGTTCTACAAAAATAGTCGAAGCTCCAGTTGGTGACTGGGCTGACCAGGAGTGGGGCAGCGCCCCCCTTGGCGATGCCCGCCTTGTACAGCGGCTTGTCTCATTAGGGCGCGATCGTTACGCCCGTCCACAGGCGAGCATACCGCAAACCTGCGGCAGTCGGGCCAAGACCAAAGCAGCTTATCGTTTTTTTGATCATGAAAGGGCCACCTTGCAAAATTTAATGGCACCCCATATTGAGTCAACTACCCGGCGAATCGCCGGAGAAAAAATAGTTTTGGCGATTCAGGACACAACCAGCCTGAATTACAGTACCCATCCGGCTACGGCAAACCTTGGCCCCATCGGCAGTAGCCCTACCGGAATTGTCGGCCTTATACTGCATGGCACCCTTGCAGTGAACATAGAAGGTACCCCTTTGGGACTTATTGATGCCCAATGTTGGGCAAGAGATCCTGAAGATTACGGCAAAAAAGCAAAACGTCATTCCCTGCCAATTGAAGAGAAGGAAAGCTACAAATGGCTAAAAAGTTTCCAGGCAGCAACTGCAACGGCAAAATCATGTCCCGGCACAACCGTAGTCAGCATAGGAGACCGCGAAGCCGATATCTATGAACTGTTTGCTCTTGCAGATAAGACACCTAAAGCTCCGTACCTGCTGGCACGCGCCCGGCATGACCGAAAACTGGCAAAGGAGCAGGGACAACTACTTGAACATCTGAATAGTTGTCCCGAGGCCGGTATTCAGGAAATTGTCGTCCCCAGAAGAGGAAAGCGACCGGCTCGTACCGCACAACTTTCAATTCGTTACAGCGAGGTTACTCTCGCTCCACCCAAACGTAGTGCTGAATCGTCACCTCTGGCCGTATGGGCGATTATCGCCGAAGAAAAACAAGCTCCGGAAGGAGTTGAATCTCTCAAATGGGTACTGCTTACTACGGCGCCCACGATAAGCTTTGAAGACGCTTGCGGGCGTCTTGCCTGGTACACCAAGCGATGGATTATTGAAGTTTTCCACCGCACCCTCAAAAGCGGCTGCCTTCTAGAAAACAGACAACTGGGTAGTGCTAATCGCCTTGAAGCGTGCCTAGCGATTGATTTGGTCGTAGCATGGCGGATCCATCACCTCACAAAACTCGGCAGGGAAACCCCCGATGTTCCCTGTTCCATTTACTTTGAAGAATCAGAATGGAAAGCGCTGCTCACATTTGTCACGAAAAACCCAATACCTGCTGAAAAGCCGCCTACCCTGAGGGAAGCTACTCGAATGGTAGCAACACTCGGTGGTTTTTTGGGCAGAAAGGGTGATGGCGAACCAGGTACGGAAACCATCTGGCTCGGCTTACAACGACTCGACGACATAACCGAAATGTGGAAGGTCATGATCGTCATACTTGGACATCCACCCCCACTTGTCCCATATCTCCGGTGTTAAACGGAGAAAAGGGGAAAGGACAG
>CAYQMO010000434.1:0-2336 GCA_964418315.1 uncultured Geobacter sp.
AGATGTGGTTGCTGTACGATTTTGGCGACATGGACTATTTCATAATTACCTGTACCAACGTAACCACTGGTGGGTATCAAGAGGATAAAGTGGTGATTGAAAAACATTTTAGTAAAATCAGCTACAATTGAGCGATTGGAATAATTGCCAAGATTCAGCGCAATCGACCGACATTTCAAACGCCACAATTTTCAGCAAGAGCCCATGAACGGCTCGAAAACAACCGCTTTGCATGCAACCTGCGAGTATACTGTGCTGTTCCGTCGTGAAGTTCTGGAATGAGCCGATGTAGACCGAGACAGTTTTGAAGGTGAAACACTAAAGTACATAAAGTGAGGCAAATCATGGTCAAAACTGCTACGTTTGAATCGTTATTGGCGGATGCACGTCCAGATGGTGACGGCACTTACATCTTTGTATTGGAGGGTAAGACTTATCGAATTAAGGACAAAGATGAGGTACGCAGCATTGCCGAGCAGCACGGCTATATCATAATCTACTGAATATTCTGGCGAAATAAAAAGCCCACCAAAAACATTCGGTGGGCTTCACTTTTCTTCACATATTTGATTACCTTTTAGGTTTTAATCCGATCCACCGTGGCAAATCGGCGATAATTCTCATCCTATGTGTGAAACATCTCAGGTGGATTCACTTCCATAGATAGTAAGCCCTCCTTTTGTGCGGGATGTACTTCTTCAACCTGATTGTACTATAACACTCCAAACATAAAAAAACAGTCTGTTATTAATATTTTTAAGCGAGTATACTGGTTCAGTTAAATTGCAGACTGGACAAATCGAGACTCGCCTTACAAAGCGGGTCTTTTTCTTTGAGCGTAGGGCATCAACCGAGTAACGATTTTGAGCTGTGCCCTCCTGTTCCAGCCAATCCCTTGTGTATGCTGACATTTTTGCCATCAGTCTGACCCTGACTGTAAGCTTGAGTATTGATATAGCTTCGGCGGCCTCGCACGGTACGGATGGCTCCAAGCTCACTCATCGCTTTCTTGATAAGTCCTTCTTTGATAGGTACCAGGGCACCGGGTGTAATCGGTGTCTGTACCTTCTGTTGCACCAGCTGTGAATTGATGGTCGATACAGCGCCGAGATAATAAGACTGCCGCATCAGTTCTCTGTTTCTATTAGACAGGTTGCCATCGTTGACATGGTACTTCATAAAACTGGAGCAGAGCTTCCTTATTGTCCGGTCAAGATAGGAAAAGGTGTATGATGCTACCTGAACATCAACCCCCACACCGATAAAGGTCATCTTGCCCTGCGCTGGATGATGGATAGCCTGACAATCAAATGCTGTACATACACCTGCTGACAGGTTTCGCACCCATTTAGGCAAAGTTTTCGCTACCGTGGTTTCCACTTTGTCCGCTGACTGAGGACGTTGCTGTTTTGCTTCAACATCGGCCATAGCGAGGTTGTGTTCGGACAGCAATCTCTGAGCATGTGCGGCAGCCAAGGCCGCTTCGTGTTCATTGCTGGAGTTGGCAAGTGCCAACAGCTTTTGTATCTTTTCAATTATGGGATTGGCTTCCATAAAAACTCCTGTTCATAGTGATTCGCTGCATCAGCTTGTGAATGCTACATAGACTTTCCGATCTCTCGGCCCGTCACACTCGCAGAAATATATTCCCTGCCATGTACCAAGCCACATCTTACCGTTTCTGACAATTATCTGTACCGAAGAGCCGTAAAAACTGGCCTTGATATGTGCATCCGAGTTGCCTTCGCTATGTCGGAATTTCTTGCTCTGCGGGACAAGTGTGTCGCTGAACGACTCCATATCACGAGCAACATCAGGATCGGCGTTCTCGTTAATGGTGATTCCAGCGGTGGTATGCGGTACAAAGACCGTAACCACTCCGTCCAGCCAGTTGTTGCTCGCAATAACCCTGGCAATCTCGGTAGTAATTGAGACAAATTGGGTGCGGCGTTGTGTCTTTACTCGGATTTCTGCGGTTGTCATCATGCTGAGCCTCATTATTGGGAATAACGTTTATGGAATGAACACCGTGCCAAGGTTTATCATGCATCCTCTGGCGCTTCAACAAGGATGCCATTCAGAGATGCCACGTTCTCAGCTAATTCTCCGCTATGTTCAGATAGAGACATCTCGTTTCCTCAATAGACTCCCAGGGTGCTTCATGCGGTGCATTTTCCCCCGCATCCTCCTCGTAATCGAATCTATCCTCACCAAACCTCTTGAACACATATCCGTAGCATCCTTGTGCCTGCAATGACTGCTCGTATATTTTTGTCAGTGCTCTGACGTCCGCATAATAGGGATCCCATTTTATGCTGTCGTGGTGAAAATGGACA
>CAYQMO010000435.1:0-2322 GCA_964418315.1 uncultured Geobacter sp.
ACGCACCCAAGCGATTCTCGATCGACGGTATCAACATTCTTCCTGACATGATATTTCTCCTTTTCTTGTATTAATCGTTTCCGCAGGTTTCTTTCAAAGCGATAACCCGAATCAGCGCGTTAATATCCGGAACTCTACCCCGCTATTGAGATTACAGGCGCTCAAGGGTCAGCACTTTGCCGGGGATAGTACTTTTGTTGCTGGCGTATCAGGACTGGGCAGATTTCTGCCTGATCAGAAAACATTTTCCGTCACGTTCGATTCTCTCAAATTCCTTCAGGTCGGCTTTATTCAGCGGTTTTTTGCTCCTTATTTCACCAGCACTCTTCAGGCTTTCAAAACCGCTGATATTTTGTGCAGATCGACGTGACTCAAACACAGTCTTCACGCCAGGCGCAGGAGTGTTGATCACACTCTGCAGAAAGGTTGCTGGCAAAACAGGGCTGATTTCCCTCAGCCTGCTGGATGGTGCGCACCAGTTCGCTTTTGCTGGTCTTGCCAACTTTGATGTCATAACGTTTTGCAATTTCCTTGATTTCTGTGATTTTCATTCCTCGGTCTCCTTTTTAGTTTTTTTAGCCTGCAGGCACAGCTTCAGGAAGCTCTTCTCCAACAGGCAGCCGTATGGTGATAACAGGCAGTCGCACCGTCAGAACAGGACAGGATGCACTGCGTACTACTCGCTCTGCGGTACTGCCAAATATCAAGTGCTCAATGCCGGTATAGCCGTGGGTTCCCATTACCACCAGGGTCGCCACAATCTTTTGGGATTCCATTACAATTTCCTGATATGGAATGCCTCTGGCAATCACGGTCTTGTAGTTGGTAAAGCCACCCATTTCTTCAGAACAAAATTTCTCCATCATTTTGGTAGCGTCTTCCATAACTGCCTTCTCTAGCAGCTCACGCGAGATGTACGAAAACAAAATCTGAGCCGTATCATCCGGTTCGTGGATGACATGAATTATCGTCAGTTCCCCTTTGAACTGCTTTACCAGCTCCAGGGCGTACTTAAAGGCGTATGTCGAGTTCTCAGAAAAATCGATGGCGACCAGTACATTTTCAAATGGCTTCATGTCAAAATCTCCTTTCCTGGTTTTTTCAATGCAGCACCAGATGCGAAACCCAGGGTTTGAGTCTTTCCGGAACATTGACAAGCCTTGGCTTCGCACCCCTTATCCTGACACATTCCAGCCAGACGTTGAGAAGCTGTAGCCCATCCGTATCAATCCTGCTGATTTGCCCACAATCGATGTGTATGTAATTGTCACTGTCAACGGATTCGATCAGTTGCAGAGACGACGACAATGAATCCATTTTGTGCGGAGTGCCGTGAAGCGTCCAGTCACCGTCCAGAAAGGCGTTATTGCCTGCCATACGAATTGCCATTTGTGCCTCCATTCTGCTGTGGGATCACAAAATTGATTACAGAATACGTGCCAATACTAGTCGGGTTAAAAGCTGTGGAATATCAGAGGGTTAGTGATGATGAGAGTTCTGGCGCAGGTAAAGAATTTTACTACTAAAGTGCATAATTTGGGGGGAAATATGAGAAAAACACTCGAATTAACATGGTATTAACTCAAGGTAAAATATTTTACGAAATGTAAAAATATTTTACGGCACTCTTTATCAGCTCTTGGGATTTTGCACTTCGGTAGATGAAAATTTCTTTTTCCGGTTGTTAATAGTCTGGCGGGTTATGCCGAGCATTGCTGCAGCCATGTTATAATTGCCCGATGTCCGGCGTAAAGCTTCCTGGATATGATAATCCTCCATTTCAGAGAGGGTCGGAAAACGGTCTAATTTAGAGTATATTGGACGACTTGTTTCGCTGTTCACAACCACCGAACCGTAATCTGCCGGAATATTATCATTCCAGTTGATGCCGGCAAATGACTGGGCAGTCAGCTCTTCTCCGTTATTACGTGCCACGGCATCGTGCACCATCGCTTTCAATTCCCTGATGTTTCCGGGAAAACTCCATCTCAGCAAGTTGGAAAGAGCATCAAATGCGATATTGGGAGCTTTTTTGTGATATATATGCGCGGCTTCATGGAGAAAAAGATCCAGCAGAAGAGGAATATCCTCATGACGTTCACGAAGTGGTGGGATATGGATTTCATGAGTGCGAAGCCGGTAGTATAGATCCATCCTGAAATGCTTCGCCGCAACCTGTTCCGGCAGGTTTTTGTTGGTAACTGCCACGATCCGTGCCGTGGTTCTTTTCAGAGCATCTGATCCTACCTGATAATATTCTCCTTCCTGGTATAACTTCGTTTAAACCCATGCCGTACACAATTGGCAAATTTTAGTAGCGTT
>CAYQMO010000436.1:0-2287 GCA_964418315.1 uncultured Geobacter sp.
AAATTCAGGGTAAGGATTAACAAAAAACTCATTTCATGACCGTTTGGAGTATAACAATTGTAAACGGAGCAGGTATATTTTAAACTATCGAACAGACCTTTAGCCATCTACTCTACCACCGGCATCCGCAGCAGCAGAGTGGCCACCCCGAAGGCTATCACCAGGAGCAGGGTAATCATCACCGCCACCCCGTTCCATCCGTAATGCTGCCAAAAGAGTCCTCCCACCGTGCCGGAAATACTTGAACCGAGATAATAGGCAAACAGATAGAGCGACGATGCCTGCGCTTTCGCGGTCATGGCACGTCTGCCGACCCAGCTTGACGCGATGGCATGAGCGCTGAAAAATCCGCAGGTAAAAATCCCGACTCCGGCAACAATCAACGGCAATGAGCCAACCAGCGTAATCAACGTTCCGGCCAGCATGGTTGCCAGAGCTGTCCTGATCATGAATGGTCGACCGAAACGGTCGATCAGGCTGCCGACAACCCCCGAACTGAATGAGCCGAGCAGATAGACGAGAAATATCAGGCTGACCTGATAGTGGTTCAAATTATACGGCGCCGCCAGCAGGCGAAAGCCGATGTAGTTGTAGAGCGAGATGAAGCCACCCATCGAAAGGAATGCCAGTCCGTAGAGGCAGAGAAGACCAGGGTCGTGCAGATGTTGGTAGAGCGAAGTGAAGAGGTAGCGTAGCTTGAACGGTCGCTGGTGAAAGTTGGTGGACGGTGGAAGGCACTTGAAAAATATCAGGCTGAGCAGCAGGCTGATGCCACCAACCAGGGCAATCGCACTATGCCACGGAACGTATGTGCAGAGCAGCGCCGAACCGATCCGGCCGCTCATCCCCCCCACGGCGTTGCCGCTGATATAAAGCCCCATGGCGTGGCCGATTGCCTGGGCATCCATCTCCTCTCCCAGATAGGCCATTGCTACGGAAGGCACCCCCGCCAATACAAGACCCTGCAGCAACCGCACTATCAGCAGAGATTCAAACGAGTGACTGAAGTATGTCGCCATCGCCAGCAGTGAGGTCAGGAAGAGCGCAACTGTCATAACCTGACGTCGCCCCAGAGTTTCAGAGACGGTACCGGCAATCAGCATGCCGAACGCCAGTGCCATTGTTGAACACGAAAGAGGAAGGCTTGCCATTGCAGGTGAAATCTTGAACTCTTCTGCGAATAGCGGGAGGAGCGGCTGTATGTCGTAGAGGGTCACGAAGGTGACAAACCCGGCGCAGAATAGAGCCACATTGATTCGTCGGAACGCTGTGGTGCCGACCCGGACATTGCCTTTTGTAGCTGCGGTCATTCAATACACCTCTCGAAGAGTCAGGTCGCGTCACTCCATAACATTTACCTGCTATATAAACCAAGGTAAATTGCAGTTGCTTCTCTGTATTGTTTAGCTCAAAATGCACTTGATAGACCAGAAGATGTCTGATTTGGTTTTCAGCGAAGGCGTCTGTGCCGTCGCCTATCAAATACAGGAGACAACTAAATGCTTACTATGCAGGACTTGCGCGACCATTACCGTTTCACTGATCAGGATGCCGAACTGCTACTATCTCTGCAATTACTGGCGGAACAGAATCAGGAGCGTTTTTCACAGGAGTTCTACGACTACCTCTACAGTCTCCCGGAAATTACGGATATCCTCAACAAAAGCAACCGTACGCATCTGAGGAAAATGCACAACGCCTGGTTCCTGTCACTCTTTACCGGCGTATATGACAATCACTACATGAACCACCTGACCCGAATTGGCCATGCCCACGTTAAGGTAGGCCTCAGAGTTCACTTCGTCAACGCGGCCATGAACCAGATCCGCCATTTCCTGTTGGGGCTGATCGATGTAAATTACTCCGATCGCGAGCATCGCCGCCTCTTGCGTGAAGCGATCGAAAAGATCCTCGACATGAATCTCGATGTCATGAGTACCTCATACCGCGAAGAAGAGATGAAAAAAGTTTTCGTGTCGCGCAGGATCGAGACGTTTATCATCAAGGCAACAGAGCGCTTCACATACGGTCTTAACCTGATACTTCTCTTGGCTCTGGCGGCATTGTCGATAGCGATCGTGACGATGTTCGGCTGGGATATCCTCCACGTTTTCAATGGAAATATGGAAAAGGGGGTGTTTACCGCCCTCGGCTCGCTGCTAATTCTCTGGATGATGATTGAGCTGCTGGACAACGAGATAAAAAGCCTTAAAGGGGGGCGTTTCAGCATTCTGGTATTCATCGGAGTTGTGATAGTCGCCATTATCCGTGAAATTCTGATCTCGAC
>CAYQMO010000437.1:0-2280 GCA_964418315.1 uncultured Geobacter sp.
TACCTATTTCCTGGAAAAATCCTTTCAGAACTGGACCCGCAGTTCAACCAACATTCTTGGAACTGTTTTTCTCTACGTAGATTATATGGCACCGGTGGGTGAAATTCGGCAGAAGTTACTGGAAATTCTGCAGGTCTCAAAGACGTGGGACAAAGAAGTGTGGTGTCTGCAGGTGACGAACTCCAGTGAGCACGTGCTTGAACTTCGTGCCCTGATGAGTGCCGTTGATGCCCCTACCTCCTGGGATCTGCGCTGCGAGGTCAGGGAAAAGCTCGTTGCGTTTCTCAAAGAAATCTATCCTGAATGCCTGCCGAGAACTCGTACTGAACACTTTTAGATGTTGTTAACAGTTTTCAAGCTGCAATAATAAACATCAAAACCTTGAAAAATACTCATGGTGGAGAGCATGAAAGATAGGCTTTGGGCTAAAAAACTTCAGGCTTCCAGGGCACTTCGCTGGGTTGTCGGCATACCGGTCATTCTGGCTCTTGTCCTCTACGGCGCATCGTATTTCCTTGACGAACCTCTGCGCAGCAGCACGGAAAAGAAACTGAACCGTGACCTGAAAGGATATTCAGTCCGACTTCAGGCGGTACATGTCCGACTGATCGGCCTCTCCGTGACCTTTAAAGGACTGACCGTCCAGCAGCAGGCTCATCCTGATCCTCCGGTCGCCTATTTCCCCATTGTCAAGGCCAGCATCCACTGGCGCGGGATTCTCGTAGGCAGGCTCGTCGGCGAATTGATGATGGACCGGCCGATAATCAACATCAACCTCCTGCAACTGCGTAGCGAGACTGCCAGGAATGTCCCGCTCAAGGAGCGCGGCTGGCAACAGGCGCTGGAGGATCTCTACCCGCTCAAGATAAACACGTTGAAAATCAACGATGCCAGCATCACCTATATTGACCAGGACCCGAAACAACCTCTCGTTCTGAGTCACCTGAACCTCCAGGCAGCCAATATCCGCAACCTCCACCTTCCTGATCAGGTCTATCCCTCCTCGTTCCATCTGGATACGGCTATCTTCGGCAGCGGACACGGCACTGTCGACGGGACAGCAAATTTCCTCGCCCAGCCGTATCCCGGCATAAAGGGGCGTTTACTGCTGGAAAAGGTGCCGATAGATCGTTTAAGCACGGTGACAGCCCGCTCGAACCTCTCAATACAAGCGGGGAGCTGCGAGCCTCAGGCGAGGCCGAGTATTCGCCAAAGGTTAAAAATATTCATCTGGAAAACCTGACGATCCAGGGGATGAATATGGACTATATCCATTCGCAAAGTACCGCTGGTGCCGAAAAAAAACGCGCTGCCGTGGTGGGTAAGGCCGCCAGGGAAGTCAGCAACAAGCGCGGCGTTTTGCTGCGCGCCGATCAGGTGAGCCTGATCGGCTGCACCCTCGGTATTGTTAACAAGGCCGCTCGTAAACCGTACCGCATATTCCTTACCGATACCGATTTCCATCTGAGCAACTTTTCCAACCAGTTTTCCCAGGGTCCTGCGCAGGCGCGATTGAAGGCAAAATTCATGGGAAGCGGCAACACAACAGCATCCGCAACGTTTCGGCCGGAAAATGCAGGCTCCGATTTTGATCTCCATCTCAAAATAAGACAGACCCAGTTAACTGCCATGAACAATGTCCTGCGCGCCTACGGGAATTTTGATGTATCCGCCGGGATCTTTTCTCTCGTCACGGAACTGCACGTCAGAAATAGAAGAATATCAGGCTATATCAAACCGTTCTTCAAGGATATGAAAGTCTACGACAGACGGAAAGACAGGGAGCGCGGCTTCGGCCATCAGATGTACGAGATGCTGGTCGGCGGGGTCGCCAAGCTTCTTCAAAATAGGTCGCAGCATGAGGTTGCCACCAAGGCGGATATCTCGGGCCCGGTAGGAAATCCGGAGACCAGCACCTGGCAGATCGTCGGCCAACTCATCAAGAACGCATTTTTCAAGGCCATTCTGCCCAGTTTCGAAAAGGAGGCCACCGGAGCAGGTAAGCGTTGAGCAGGCGGATGCAGAATTTATCTGAAGTCATTCGGTAAAATGATAATCCATGGCCATAGCGTTCGTAAAAGATCACTACCTACGGCATAATCCACCATATTTGACAGATATGTTACACATAACGGATTACGCTGCCAGCTCTCCCGTTCCACATAACCGTTCCTTCAATTTTATCCTTTACAATTAAGCAGTTGTCCTCTCGGCTCCCTCAAAACCCCTCTGGCGCGTTAGTTGCTTCATGCCTTCTTATCAGAACGAGAGAACCATAAA
>CAYQMO010000438.1:0-2264 GCA_964418315.1 uncultured Geobacter sp.
ACCATATCAGTCCATTTAAGGAAAGAGTATATTGAAACCGGAATGAATGATTATCAAAAGGACGCTCTGGTCTCAAGGTTGCCTCTCCGTGAAATGACAGAAGCTTGCACTTGCTCCCCGTTTTTAGTAGACTCCCCCCATGATATCTTTTGAAACCATATCCGCACAAGTGCGCTCCGGCCAGCGTATTACAACTGACGAAGCGCTGTTTCTGTTCAATTCAAACGATCTGCTCACCATCGGTGAGTTGGCAGCGCTGGTCAACGAACGCAAAAACGGTGCGAACGTCTTTTTTAACGTCAACCGTCATATAAACCCTACCAACGTTTGTGTCAATCGCTGCGCCTTCTGTGCGTTTTCGCGAACCGCCGGAGAAGATGGCGCCTACACGCTGACGCCGGATGAAATCTGTCGGAGGGCTCGTGAAGCGGAGGCAGAAGGGGCGACCGAAGTGCATATCGTCGGCGGACTGCACCCCGATCTTTCCTTCGAATTCTACCTGGAAACCCTGAAGGGCATCCGCCACACCGCGCCAAAACTTCATATCAAAGCCTTCACCGCTGTAGAGATCGAATATTTTTCCCTTATTTCCGGCCTGACGATCGAGCAGGTTCTTGAGCGCCTTATCAGCGCCGGTCTCGGCTCCATGCCAGGGGGCGGAGCCGAAATTCTGGTCGAAGCGGTACGTCAGAAAATTTGTCCGGAGAAAATTTCCGGGGCCCGGTGGCTGGAAATAATTCGCCTGGCACACCTCACCGGTTTGAAAAGTAATGCCACCATGCTCTACGGCCATGTAGAGAGCGTTTCCGACCGGGTAGCTCACATGGAGATGCTGCGCAATCTGCAAGATGAAACCGGCGGCTTCCAGGCGTTTATTCCTCTCGCGTTCCAGGCCGAAAACTCTGATCTCAAACTGAATATACAGGGAACATCAGGTCTTGATGACCTGAAGACGCTGGCAATTTCACGGATTTTCCTCGACAATTTCGACCATATCAAGGCCTACTGGGTCATGCTTGGCGAAAAAATTGCACAGGTCTCACTGGCCTTCGGCGTCAACGATCTCGACGGCACAGTCGTTGAAGAGAAGATCGGCCACGATGCAGGTGCCAAATCGCCTCAAGCTCAGACAAAAGAGGGGATCATCCGTCTGATCAGAAAAGCCGGAAAAACCGCAGTCGAGCGGGACACCCTCTACCATCCGATTCGCTCTTTCTGATGCGGCTCTGCTGCACGGCAGTCGAACCTGACTACCTGGAGTTGCTGCTACGTGCCGTTGAACCGGATCACTTCCGAAACAGTGTGCAGCGGCTCAACACCCTGTTCAAAATATATGCGGAGAACTGCCCTGTACCGTTACCAGCTCCCGGATTAATAATCACTCCGGAGATACGGAACCAATCTGAACGCTATCTCCCGATTGCCGAAGTTACCTCGCCCTTCTACAGTTTATACCGCTCTGCGCTGACCTATTCCCCGATTCTGTCCAGCACCCCATTCCACAAAGCATTAAGCTGGGCCGACGTCTTCGTCGCGCTGCCGCCGAACATGCAGTTCAGCGCAAATCCTGCGCGACTCCTGGAGGCTCTTTGTGCCGATCACGCCCTTTTGACAGAATTCTTGTTTGCCTCATTCCTGCCATCCCGCTTCTACAAGGGATTGGGACGTTATCCCAAGCAGATGGAGTTTATCAGGAGCTGGCTTGCAGATAGAAATATTGAAACCTTATGCTGTCTGGACGCTGCTTGTGGAACTGGAGAGGGAATCTACGATCTGGCACTCATACTGTCTGCATTGGGGCTTTCAGCAGAAAATGTTTGTTTTGATGGCTGGACGATCGAGCCACTGGAAGTCTGGGCAGCCGCCACTCGCAGTTTTCCGCACAATCGGCAACGAGAAAAAGAGCTGAGAGCAGCTACTTCACCCCTCATGGGAAACGGCTACATGCGCCGCACAGTATTCACCTGCAGGGATATAGTACGAGCTGCCACACCTTTGAATATGCCTCGCCGATTCGACATTGTCCTCTGTAATGGCCTGTTAGGCGGCCCTATTCTTCACGAAAAGGAAGATCTGGAGCTGGCGGTAGGCAATCTTGCGGAGCTGCTGGCACCGAATGGAATCATGCTCGCTGCAGACAGCTTCCACGGGGGGTGGAAACAGCAATGCCCGCAGTCGGAACTGAGGGTACTATTTGAAATTAACCGCTTGAAAACGTTTGAGGCTGGAGAGGGAATCGGAGGTCTAACGTAAAAACAATGTTT
>CAYQMO010000439.1:0-2234 GCA_964418315.1 uncultured Geobacter sp.
CGTACGACGTACTGTTCGCCTGTTTTGAGGCCAGTCAGCACCTCTACCTGCTCACCGGTTACGCTGCCGGTGGTGATAGAGCGAGTATGGGCGATGCCGTTTTGCACGACGTAAATTACGCCGGTTCGGGCAACCAGATCTAAACGGTCGATGGCACTTCGTGGAATCTGCAGAACCCCGCTGCGCCTGCCAGTGATGATGCGCCCTTTGGCGAAAAGTCCCCCCTTGAGAATTTCCGGCACATTCCTGACCTCGGCAATAACCTTCAGTGAGCGATCAGAGCTGCTCAATTCAGGATTTATGAACATGACCGTGCCGGTAAAAGTCTTTCCTGCCAGCGCATCCACGGAAAACTCCACCGGCTGGCCCTGCTTGATCCGGGAGGAGTCAGCCGATGAGACTGTAACGGTAAGGTTGAGCAGGCGGTTGTCCACAATACGAAAGATCGGCTTACCGGCGGCGGCATCACTCGCCAGATCGCCAACGTTGACGTCGCGAAGAGCAATGACGCCATCCATCGGGGAAGTCACCAGCGCCTTGTCCTGCCTTGCCTTTGTCTGGCGCAGCTCTCCTCCGGCGACGCCAAGCTGGGCGCGTGCTGCGTCAACCCGCGCCTGGGCGGCTTCCACCTCAGAACTGGCATCATCAACGGCCTGCCGGGTCGCCAGTCCAGATTCCTTCAGCTTGAGCATGCGTTCCCGTTCCCGTTCGGCGCGGGTAGCCGCCACGCCTGCCTGGGACAGATTGGCTTTAGCCGATTCCACAGCAGCTTCGGCCCGTTTGACCAGAGCTTCGGTCTCCGCAACATCAATCCGCGCCAGCGCCTGCCCTTTTCGCACTCGCACCCATTCGGTAACATAGACCTGCTGAATCAAGCCGGGTATCTGGGTTTTGATATCCACCGAAAATTTTGGTTCCAGACTGCCGGTAACCTCTATTCCGTCACTCAGTTCTGTAGCTGCAGCAGAAACGGCTTCCACGGCGACCGGCGGCTTGACGGTCTGTTCGGCGCTCTTTTTTGTCTCACCCTTGTTGCAGGCGGTCATGCTCATAAAAAGGATAAGTGCCACTAGAGATGCTGCTGTCTGTTTCATTGCGTACCTCGTTGTTAAGATTTGCTGACCGCAAGACCATCAAATACAATATTCAACATTCGAACCATAGCTTCGCGGTCAAGCCGCGGATTGCTGTGGCAGAGCTGTTCCTCGATGGCAATGCTCATGCACGCCAAAGCCGCCCAGACCATATCATCCACCTTGCCCGACTTTATTTCCCCTGAGTCAATTCCCTCAAGCATCAGAGCCGAAATAACCTGCAACATCCGGTCATAATACTGTTCCAGATTGAACTGCGGCGCCCCCTGCGGAGTGCCGAAGTAGATGGAATAGATCAGTTTTACCTGCGGCAGTTGCTGTATAGAAGCGTCGAAAACATTTTCGCAGAAGTGAAGCACGCGCCCGCGCACAGTGCCGGTAAAACTGCCAAGATCAGCCAGCATGACCTCAAAGCGGGAATATGCGTCTTCCATCAACTGCAGGTAGATGCCCTCCTTGCTTTTGAAATAGTAATACAGCACCGGCTTGGTCACTCCGGCAGCCAGACAGATCTCACGCACCGAAGTGGCGGCATAACCGCTTTTGGTGAAAAGATCCAGCGCTGCAGCAAGCAGACGTTCCCGAGCTTCAGTAGGTGGTTGTAGCCGTGAGGTTGATATCATTGGGATCCTTGCAAAATATTATACCTAACGGTAGGTATATCAAAACCAGAGGAGAATTGTCAATAGCATAATTTTGAGATTTAGCGTATAAGTAGCGATTGAAATTGCCCCGCTATTGATTCAATTTGGTGAATAGGAAACTGAGTGAGGTAGTGCTATGGACTACAAGCTGAAAGACCTGATAGATATCCCCAAAATGCGTGAAGTCTTTGAAACATTTGATGCAATAAACAGTATGCCTTCAGCCATTATTGATATTGAGGGCAATGTTCTTATTGCAAATGCATGGCAGGACATCTGCACCAAATTTCACCGAGTTAATCCCGAATCTGAAAAGAAGTGCATTGAGAGCGATACACATTTTGTGGTCGAGCTTGAGAAACGTACTCCCCATGTCATCTACAAATGCCCAATGGGTCTGGTTGATTCAGCATCGCCGATAATTATTGACGGCAAACATCTGGGTAATGTGTTCACCGGTCAATTGTTTCTTGAAGCACCCGACGAAAGCAAGTTT
>CAYQMO010000440.1:0-2213 GCA_964418315.1 uncultured Geobacter sp.
GGGTAATGTGTTCACCGGTCAATTGTTTCTTGAAGCACCCGACGAAAGCAAGTTTATAGAGCAAGCACGCCAGTATGGATTTGATGAAACCGAATATCTGGTAGCTATGAGAAAGGTCCCTTTATTTTCTGAAGAACAGCTTCACAAAAACCTTACCTTTATTCATACGCTTGCCGTAATGACAACTGAACAAGCATTGCAACAAAAGAGGGCATTCGAAGCAGCTGAACAGCTTCGGAAAAGTGATGAACGCCATCGGAGCATTCTACAGACAACCTTGGATGGGGTCTGGATGGTTGACATGCAGGGACAGATTCTGGAAGTAAATGAATCTTATGCCCGGATGAGTGGCTTCAGCGTACAGGAACTGCTTACATTACACGTGTACGACCTTGATGTTGATGAAACTCAGGAAAGTGCCATTGCTCATGTAGAAGAAATAAAGCAGCTTGGAACATTACTTTTTGAAGCCCGTCACCGCCGCAAAGATGGCTCTATTTTCGACGTGGAAATAAATGTTCAGTACAGGCCGGATGATGGCGGTCAGATCGTTGCATTCATTCGTGATGTTACAGAGCGCAAGCAGTCTGAAATCGCACTGCGCAGAAGTGAAGGGCATCTCCGATCCATTATTGAAACATTACCACTTCCACTTGCCCTGAATGATAACAAAGGAAACATTACCTTCCTCAATAAGGAATACAGCAAGATAATCGGCTATACTCTGGACGAGATTCCCACGGTAAATGACTGGTTCCCACTTGCATATCCTGATGAAAACTACCGCAATCACGTTGTTACCACGTGGTTACAGCGTCTTGATGAAAAACTATGCACCGGAAAGCCATTTGAGCCGATGGAAATCACGGTTGCCTGCAAGGACGGTAAAAAGCGTGATTTTATCTGCAATATGTCAGTACTGGAAAATGATGCTTATGGCACTCAACTCATTTATTTCTTTGAAATCACAGACCAAAAGCTGGCGGAACTCGAACGGAAGCATTCTCATGAGTTATTGAATTACATCATTCAGCATAATCAAAGTGCCCTGGCAGTCCATGATAAGGACATGCGCTATATTTATGTCAGTGAACGCTATCTCCACAATTATAAAGTCGAAGAAAAAGATATTATCGGCAAACATCATTATGACGTGTTTCCTGACCTGCCGCAGAAATGGAGAGATGTTCACCAAAAGGCATTGGAAGGGGTTATTTCCCGCTCCGAAGAGGATTCGTATGAACGGGCTGATGGTTCTATGGAGTGGACACGCTGGGAGTGCCGTCCTTGGCATGACGCAAATGGCGCAATAGGCGGCATTATTGTATATACTGAAGTTATTACCGAACGTAAAAAAGCCGAGGAACAGAGGCTATCTCTGCAAAATCAGCTTCAACAAGCTCAAAAGATTGAATCTATCGGACGCTTGGCTGGTGGTGTCGCCCATGACTTCAACAACATGTTGAGCATCATCATGGGGCATGCCGAACTGGGATTGTTGCAATGTGACGCCAATCATCGGGTCTACGACAATTTACGGGAAATCAAAAACTCTGCTGAACGTTCTGCCGACCTTACCAGACAATTGCTTGCTTTTGCCCGAAAGCAAACAGTATCTCCAAAAATTATTAACCTGAATGAAACTGTAAGTGGCCTGCTCAAAATGCTTCAACGGTTAATAGGTGAAGCAATAAGCATTCATTGGGTTCCCGCACCTGAACTGTGGCAGGTCAAAATCGACACTTCACAGCTTGACCAGATTCTGGCTAATTTATGCGTAAATGCCCGTGATGCCATTGCTGACATCGGGCAAATCGTTATTGAAACTAGAAATATTTATATAGACGAGATGTTTGCCAAGACCCACATGGATGCCTTAACTGGCGAATATGTTCAGTTGGCAGTTAGTGACAGTGGTTTTGGCATGTCAAAAGAAATTCTCGCCAATATTTTTGAGCCTTTTTTCACGACTAAAGAGCTGGGTAAGGGAACCGGCTTAGGTTTAGCGACAGTCTATGGCGCTGTCAAACAGAACAATGGCTTTATTGATGTCTTCAGTGAGCCTGGTACCGGCACAACCTTTAAAATTTATCTACCTCGATGCGTTGATAAATCTAGTGCAGCAAGCATTGAAATTCAAACGGAACCAGTAAAAGGGCATGAAACAATTCTGCTGGTTGAGGACGAACCGGCAATTCTGGCAATGACAAATC
>CAYQMO010000441.1:0-2198 GCA_964418315.1 uncultured Geobacter sp.
ATTGCTCAGGTGCTTTGTACATGAAGGAGTAATTGTCAACAAGGACCGATCGGCTCGGGGTGACGGGATTGCGCCCGACACCTCTGCCACACCACCGGACATGCGGTTTTCCGCATCCGGCGGTTGAACCCAGTGACTTTATGTGGTCACAAAATCTGATGGAACCCATAATTTCCATCGTTTCAACCTAGCATTATTTAGCACTGTATGAAGCATTGGACTTCTTGCCATTCTCCAGGCACCTACCGATACACTGGTTTGGCGCAGATGATATGGCTTGGCGTTTAGTCGTTTCAATGCGTTCATTCGACCCCGCTTGTTATGCCAGCGCTGCCAAAAGTATTTACGCATGTGTCGCCTTATCCAACCTTCCAGCGCTCTGCTTAACGGATATTTTATGCAGGCTCCAAAATAAGCAGTCCAGCCTCTTATATATTGTCCCCATGCTGCTATCCGCTCTTCCAATACCTGTCTGTTCTGATCGTTCCAGTAATATCTGACTTGATCTTTCAATTTCTCCAAACTGGCATTTGCAAGCTTTATACTGCCATCACTATTGATTCTGAAGCCTAGAAATTTTCCGTGCCACGGACGCCCTGTTCCACTTTTGTTTGGATTAACTCTCAATTTCAAGTGTTCGGCTATCCATTTTGTCAGGCTTGCCAGTATTCTTTGGCCGCTTCTTTCGCTGCCGACGAAAATTACGACATCATCGGCGTATCGGCAGAAGCTGAGCCCTCGGCGCTCTAATTCTTTGTCCAAATCGTCCAGGTAGATATTAGCCAGCAAAGGGCTCAACGGGCCACCTTGCGGTGTACCTTGGTTTCGCTTGATTTTCTGACCTTCTCTCTCCATTGACGCTCTTAGGTAGCTGCCTATCAGTTTCAAGACGCGCTTGTCTCTTACTTTTCGGCCAATTTTCGCCATCAGAATGTCGTGATTGACTTCGTCAAAGAACGCACTGATGTCTATATCAACTACCCAGGTTTTACCTTCCATTACATAGCGGCTTGCCGCTCTGACCGCGTTGTGCGCGCTTCGTTGCGGCCTATACCCGTAGCTGTGATCACTGAATTCCGCTTCGAAGATCGGACTCAGCACTTGGCTTATCGCTTGTTGGATGACTCTGTCTTGAACATTAGGAATGCCCAGGATTCGTTCTCCGCCTTGCGGCTTGGGTATTGCTATGCCTCGAATCGCTCCGGGTCGATAAGTGCCGGATTTCAATTTCTCCGCTATCGCAGACCAGTATTTTCTGGCATGCTCTGCAAAGTCTTCTACCTTCATCCCATCGACTCCTGCCGATCCTTTGTTGGCCTTTACTCGCTTATAGGCTTGTTGCAGGTTGTCCCGATTTAGGACTCTTTCCATCACATCTTCATTCAGCACCTTCTGTTGCTCCTTCGCCCAAGCCTGACTCGTATCCCGCGTCCTCGTTATCAAATTGGAATCCACCAATCTCTTTGAGTCGCCAGCGCGAATAGCTGCCACCGTTGAGTTGCACCGTTCGTCTGTTTCGGAATACTGCTCGCCAATTCTTGGAGTTGTTTAAACGGTCTGTCTTTTGGTTCTTCAGCCCTTCGCTCTATCCTGTTTCCAGAACGTCTTCGCTACTACGGCTTCTGCTGACTTCTCCCAAACTCTCATTCAGGAGATCTCCCCAGGTAAGGTGCTAAAACTATTCGCCCGTGCCGTCAAGCTCTACCTGATATGTCTTTCGGTAACAGTTGGATTTTGTGTTCCCTAGCACACTCATCGCCCACACCCGGCCTCACTGCTTGTTCGTGTTCCTACGGTCGTGCTTTTGCTACGCGCTTCTTTCAGGTTAGCCTCGCGGTTTACACCCTTGCGTTTCGCTACGGTTGTCGTTACTACTTCCGGTTATCTCCTTTCAGATAACAAGTTTTAGCCCATGCTGGGCACACTAGGGTGCACATTTAATAATGTGCTGCGCAGGGTTTGTATAAATGTGAGGAAACTCCTTGGATTCGAGGGCTAAGCATTTAAGCAATACGAAGCAACATATCCTTTTATTCTACTTTGTCTCCACCAAATAAAAGGCTATGTCTGCATTAATAGTTGAAAATGATTTTCACACCCAAGAATCGCTTGCAGGGCAATCTGTGGTGAATTAAATTCGCCCCACCGCTCCAGCCATCTTCGCCACCCGAGATAATTTTCCAGATACTTGGTTGCAA
>CAYQMO010000442.1:0-2192 GCA_964418315.1 uncultured Geobacter sp.
CAGGCACAGGCACAGGCACAGGCACAGGCACAGGCACAGGCACAGGCACAGGCACAGGCACCCTCGCGTAACATTCTTCTTGCCGATGATGAGGAATTTGGCAGGACAGTCGCACAAAAACTTCTTGAGCGCAAAGGGTATAAGGTCACAGCGGTTCAAAATGGCGCTGAACTGCTGGATGCGTTACAGAAAGATAAGTTTGAAATTGTTCTGACCGACATATCCATGCCGGTTATGGACGGCACTACAGTCGCGAGAATTATTCGTTCCGGAGAGCGTGTCGGCATCGATCCGGATATACCAATTATAGCTATGACAGCACACGCTTTTGCTGAAGACCGTGAGCGTTACATGGCGACCGGAATCAACGGTTATGTGACGAAGCCGATAGACCTGGAAGATCTCTACAGTCAGATCGAACATTTGTGCGGCAACAAATCAGATGCGGAGGTACAAGTAAGATGAATATAGCCCGAACCCACTCCTTTGAACAGCTCTTGAGACTCAACCGGGTCAATAATTCGGCCTTCTTCCTCAGCGGATTCAGTCATACCTTTAACAATCCACTTAATTCGATCCAGTTGGCCAGTGATCTTCTTAATAATTATACTCAAGATATCAACACCCTCCTTGATGAACTTAACGAAGAGCCGGAACGCTTGCCAGCCGGTTTTCAGCAAGAATGTTGCCGCGTACTTTCAAACATCCCGATGCTGACACAGGGCATTAGTGACTCTGTCACCAGGCTTAAACATTGTAGCTCGTGGCTGTCTGAATTCTCCGGTAGGGGCGCTATTGCGGGTTTGTACGGCATAGATCTGAATTGGCTGGTTTCGCATTGCACCTCTATGGCTCAGCATCAGATTTCAGTTTACACAAACAGCTTCAGCCTTGATCTCGAACCAGACCTGCCCGTTTTGCCAGGCAACGCCGAGCAGATGCTGCAGGTTATCCTCAGCCTCTTGATGAATGCGCTGCTCTCCCTACCAGACCGATCCTCTGCTATTGTCCTTTCTGCCGTTTTCAATAGTGCCGCCGGTTCTGTTCAAATGTGCGTGCGCGACAAAGGAAGCGGCATATCTCCGGATATCTTTCCGGAAATACTTGAACCATTTTTCAGCACCTGGCCTGAGCATGGCTGCATGGGGCTTGGCCTGACCGTTGCAGATCAGATCATCCGAAATCATGGCGGTGTGCTGACCATTGATTCAGAGTTCGGAAAAGGGACAAGTGTGATTGTTTCATTGCCGGTTCAAGGAGTCGCTTCGAGTGTTATCAAAATCCCCTAATTGAATTGACAGATGTTCATACTGGGTGTTATTGTCGCCACCAGCAAAATCAATTCGTTATTCCACTTAGATAGCCTCGAAAGTGGTAGCTTCTGGAGTTTAAAATGGCAAAAACAACGACTATTAGAGAGATAGCGCATACCATTGAAACACTTCCACAGTCAGATCAATTAAAGCTTCTGGAGAGGTTAGTAAAACATCTCAAAAACTCTTTGCTTGGCAACAAGACGACCGTGTCAGTTTTGTCGTCTGCGCGATCTGTGAGTACCCTTCGAGGCTCACTTGGGCTCTATGCAAATCCTGCTCAAAGAGTCAATGAAGGCGATGCTTTTGCCAAGGCAATGAAAGAGAAACATGCGCATCGTTGACGCCAACATCATACTGCGTTATCTGCTGGACGATGACCAGCAGCTTACCGCTCAAGCAACTCGGATACTGGAGCGGGGAACTGTTCATGCTCCCTTTGAGGTTCTAGCTGAAGTTGTCTATGTCATGCAAGGAGTCTATGGCGTCCCACGTACGGAGGTTAGTTCAACGCTTGGACTGTTCATTACACTTCCCAACATTACAACAAATAACAGTGCGGTGTTTGTAGAGGCGCTTGGGCTTTATGCAGAAAAAGGGTTTGATTTTGTTGATGCGCTACTCTGTGCATATCACAGGGTTGATGGTCACGAAATTGAGACCTTTGATAAGAAACTTAAGAAGTATTTGTGAAATCAGATGGAACAATTACCAAGAAAAATTTCTGTTGCAGGAAGGGTCACAAGTGGCGATGATTTTTATAGGCAGGCGGGCTTTTTCTAACAATCTTTTCTCTCGTAATTCGCAGTCGCAATCAAGATGATACTTATTTCAGGACAGACCCTAAAGGTTTTCAAAACCTTTAGGGTCTATAAAATG
>CAYQMO010000443.1:0-1933 GCA_964418315.1 uncultured Geobacter sp.
TTATTCTGATCCATGAACTGCGAAAGCTGACTGGATCCAAAAAATTCCTTGATTGAAGCAGCAACAGGTTTGGCGTTGATAATTTCCTGTGGCATCAGGTTTTCAGCGTCGGCCAGTGACAGCCGTTCCTTTACGGCTCGTTCAACACGCACAAGACCCAAACGGAACTGATTTTCCACCATTTCCCCAACCGAGCGAACCCGCCGATTTCCCAAATGGTCGATATCGTCGACTGTTCCATGGCCATTGCGGATATTTATCAACTCGCGCAGAACATCAATGATGTCTTCTTTAGTCAGAACACCACTCCCGATAACTTCCGTCCTACCGAGCCGACGATTAAATTTCATCCGGCCAACCGCCGACAGATCATACCGATCCGAGGAAAAGAACAGGTTATCGAACAGGGCATGCGCCGCCTCCTTGGCGGGCGGTTCACCCGGACGCATCATACGGTAAATTTCCACTAGAGCATCCAACTGGGTTTCAGTGGAGTCAATTCTCATCGCGTTGGAAATATATGGACCCCTGTCCAGATCGTTCACGAACAACGTATTAATAGAATCTATTCCGACTGCCTTAAGACGCTCAATCAAATCCTCCGTGACTTCTTCATTAACTTTTGCAATCAATTCACCGGTATCTTCAGCAACAATATTTTTGGCCAGTATCTTACCGACGAGATAATCCTGAGGAACCTCCAGAAGAGTAAGTCCAGCTTTTTCAATATGCTTGATATGACGGGCGGTGATTCGATGGCCCTTCTCCACCAGGACCTTACCCTCGACCAGAATATCAAAGCTGGCTATATCACCTTTAAGCCTGTCAGGTATCAATTCGAGGAAATATTGCCCCCCCTGCATGACAAAGCGGTTGATTTCAAAGAATAGCTGAATGATTTGCTCATTATCATAGTTGAGCGCCCTGAGCAGAACTGTGGCAGGTAGCTTCCTTCTGCGGTCAATACGCACGTAAACGCAGTCTTTATGATCAAATTCAAAGTCCAGCCAGGAGCCGCGATATGGTATGATTCGAGCATTAAACAGTAATTTGCCCGATGAATGCGTTTTTCCCCTGTCGTGATCAAAGAAGACTCCTGGAGACCTGTGCAACTGCGATACGATTACTCGTTCAGTGCCGTTAATAACAAAGGTCCCTGTATCAGTCATCAAAGGAATCTCACCCATGTAAATTTCCTGCCGCTTGACTTCCTTGATGACTTTAGCGGTAGAGGGTGATTCCTTATCATAAAGAATCAATTGCACCATTACCCTTAAAGGCGCGGCATAATTTGCACCACGCTGCTGGCATTCTTTCACGTCAAACGTAGGCTCACCTAGCCAGTAATCAACATATTCAAGAACAGCATGCCCCGAATGACTTGTGATCGGAAATACGGATCGCAGGGCAGCATGCAAGCCCTCATCGGCCCTATTGACCAAACTTACGCCAGACTGTAGAAACCTCTTGTAGGATTCAACCTGCGTCGTCAATAGATATGGTACGTCGAGTACATCGCGGCGTTTGCCGAAGCTATTGCGAATTCGTTTCTTTTCGGTGAAAGAATATGCCATGTCGATTCCTTACCTGACGGTTTCAATTGGTTTCAAAAATCTTACTTTTTGCAGATAGATGCCTACGTTTGGCCTGCCTATCCAGATCATGCCGGCTTTCCCGCCCCGCCTAATGACCAGCTACTTCCTGACAAAAATAATGCTTTTGAACCCGTTAAACAAACTAAGCGCTAAAAGGCCGGCAGCGTTTGCTGCCAGCCTTGGCTGCTGACGTATCAGCGGTATGTACGATTGCAATTATTTAATATCTACGGTCGCACCCGCTTCCACTAACTGCTTTTTGACTTCCTCTGCATCGGCTTTGCTAACGCCTTCCTTTACTGTAGCGGGTACACCTTCAACTAGGTCTTTGGCCTCTT
>CAYQMO010000443.1:1943-2168 GCA_964418315.1 uncultured Geobacter sp.
GCCCCAATCCAGTTATAGCACGGACTACCTTGATGACGTTGACCTTGTTTTCACCGAAGCTGGACATGACGACATCGAACTCGGTTTTCTCTTCCACAGGAGCCGCTGCCGCTGCTGCGGCAGGTGCTACTGCCACGGCGGCAGCCGCGGACACACCGAATTTCTCTTCCATTGCAGAGATGAGTTCAACAACCTCCATCACAGACATGTTTGAGATTGTTTCAA
>CAYQMO010000444.1:0-2167 GCA_964418315.1 uncultured Geobacter sp.
CGGTTGCGCATAAAAATAGTACCTCGCTAAAGAAAATTGCTTATTTAGTGCATAACAGATTGTACGAAAATATCTAACTAATTATATATGCTTAATCGTCATACAAAAAATATACCTATACACTAATTTCTGTATCATGTCCTTTAAATTAATCGCACCGACTCTCCTCTGCATAAGTTTTCGGCACAACATAATCCACAAATAGTAGATTCATAACAGCCAACTTACCGTTATTACGATTAAATTATTCCAAATTCACTCTTGGCACAAGATATGAAACATCCTCTCGTCTCTTGAACGGTAGGTAAACTACAATTTGGGGCAAGAATGAAGCCTGTCATTGAAATATTGTCGCAACTGATTGGACGCCTCTCGGTTTCCCGCAAACTAATTCTGATCTATCTTCTGGATCTGACTGCCGTAATATTTATTACCTCTATCCTGATTGAAGAAAAATTCATTGCTATCAATTTTGCGCACAAGGAACTGAGCGGCAATGCCTATATTTGCGCTGTGCGCGACGTGCTGTTCGAGGTTGTCCGGAGTCATGAAGACAAGCAGAACAACAATATTATGGCAGTGACGAAACATTTACAGGATATTGAAAACAGTACCAGTACAGATATGACGAATTCATCGGTTGCTCGTGATTTCCACGATAGTATCAAGCCACTGGTAAATAATTCCAGGACAGATGACGCTACCAATCACAAAGTAATCGCCAGTGGTCGTAAACTTATTTCCAAAATAGGCGACCAGTCAAACCTGATATTGGATCCGGATCTTGACAGTTACTACACGATGTCACTCGTTGTCCTCCGTTTTCCGGAGCTGATTGATTTGTTATTGCAGCTTTCAGATTCTGGTATTGAACAGACTGAAAAAGATGTGCTGATAATTAAGGGGCAGATTGTAGCTTTACTCTCCGACATCGAATCAGACTACAAATCGGCTTTTGCCGGTAACCCGGATCAAACTCTCTCCGCACGATTGCAGCCGAATCAATCGCTTCTGTTACAAGTACTCCACTCGCTCCTTGATGATCTCCGATATAATCAAAAAGTGGCTCCAAATTTGCGGCAGCAGGCAATCGAAGCAACACGCCTGGCCTGGCAGGATGCCGGAAAATCCATGGAAATGCTTCTATCAGCACGAGTCAAGCAACTCTACTCACGCATGTGGATGCATCTGGGTATGGCGGCGACACTGCTGATTGTCATACTCTTTCTGGTAGTTTACATCGCCAGGCAAATTTCGCTGCCGCTGCGCAGGTTAGCTGATGTCGCCAAGGAAGTGCAAGCCAACAACGATTACACTCTGCGGGCAACCTGGAAAAGTGATGATGAAATCGGCCATCTTGTCGTTGGCTTTAATACAATGCTCGACCGGTTGGACTGTGAACGTCTGGTGCAGCAGCAACTGGCGGCACAGGCCGGAGCGGCTAAGGCACAGCAAGAGCTACTTGAAGCGATCCCCATTCCACTGCTGGTAACTGCCATTCCAAATCACCAGATTCTGCATGCCAACGCACCAGCTGCAAATTGGGTCAATGCTGAGGACGAAAACCCATGGAGTGTCGGACTGACAAGCAGTGACAGGGCGCGCTTCTTCCAGCGCATCGCTGATGAAGGGGGAGTCCATGAGTTCGAAGCACGTTGGCGCGGTACAAAACCGGAGTCATGGGCGCTGATATCTGCAAGCAGACTCAACTACCAGGGGCAGGATTCGATACTTACGACGTTTTCGCCTATCAGTGAATTAAAACGCCTTGAGGCACGGCTGAAGATTTGGGCATCGGTGTTCGAGGCATCGTCGGAAGGGATTCTTGTTTGCGGTCGTGATAACCGTGTGATTCTTACCAATGCAGCCATTACCCGTACTACTGGCTATCGCATTGACGAATTGATTGGAAACGAAACAGACTTTCTGAGCTCTCCACGGCAGGATGAAGCTACCGTGAGAATGATCCAGCATGCATTCAATGACCACCGGGCATGGCAAGGAGAGTTCTGGGTCAAGAAGAAGAACGGTGAAGACGTTCCACAGTGGCTTACAATAAATACGGTTAGAGACGAACGTGGCGAGCCGACACACACCATTGCACTTTTTATTGATATACTCCAAACGGTCATGAAATGAGTTTTTTGTTAATCCTTACCCTGAATTT
>CAYQMO010000445.1:0-2155 GCA_964418315.1 uncultured Geobacter sp.
ACCAGTCATTCAAATTTCAAAATTTTTTAGCAATTGGTAGACAAGATCGGCCATTTTGCGACATTCGAGTTGCTGTAAAACAGTATTCATGAGAGGCAGGTTTTAGTTATATTGCTGTCATTAAACTGTTTGGAGTGAATGAAAAAAAGGGTGGCGCAATAGGTCATGGCAGCACGTGTCTTGAGCCAGGAGTTCAGTTGCAATTAATTTGAGCTGTAAACGGGGATAAATGCTAGTTCACCCGATTTGAAATGCGAACCGTTACAGCTAAGCATCGTCAAGATGCGCCATGCCGGTGCTTTTTCAATCTGCAACTTGTTCATAGCCACTTAAAAGCAGCGTAATCTATTTCAGTCCGGGAGGCACTTTCTCCCAGTCGTATCCGTTCAAGGCAAGTTTGTAGCCTGTCTGAAACAGCTCCCGCATATATACGCTATCGAAATCTTCCTTATGCGGCGCATTAAAACTCTTTGGAATATAGGCAAGGTTGTAATCCAGTCCATCACGCTGCGCTGTTGTATAAATCTTGTAAAGATCACCGACCCCTTGAGCTTGGATCAGTGATGAAATAGCTCGACCGGCAATGCTGAGTGTCTGCCTTTCCACTTCCGCCCAGTCGGGGTCGAGTCGAGCATTACGAATTACATAAAGATGTCGCTCACGGACGATGTCATGCTGTTTGGCAATATCAGATAATTTAAGTGCAGGGGGGTACACAAAGACCTGAGCTTGCGCGCCTCCGTCGACATGCATTTCCTGATAATGCTGACCATCGACTTCAACATCGATCATTGCCGGAGGAAAGGCTCCAGGAATGGCCGCCGAAGCCAACATGATCTTATGGAACAGCTCCAATGCTCGAGGATTGGCACTTGCCGCGATTTTAGTCATGTTCCAGATAATGGCTTGACGCGCATCCAAATTAGTGGTGGCCATTAACAACAAACGGCCCTTTGCATACTCCGCCGAGATTTGTCTGAGCATATCAGCGGTAACGTATTTTTCAACTAACTTACCGAGCGGAGCATTGTCAGCCAAGGCATCGTCGAACAACGCAGCTAAAACCCCACGAGATTCCATAATGTCATTTGGCGTAGTCTGTGTATAGACGGCCTTGAGAGCATCGTCGTATTTCGGACCAAGAAATGCAAACGGCGCGAGAAGGGCTCCAGTACTAATACCAGTGACTAACTTGAATTCTGGGCGTTGTCCAGATTGAGTCCAGCCGCATAACAGACCGGCGCCGAAAGCCCCGTCGTCACCACCTCCTGATAGCGCCAGAAAATTAGCAGGCGGCAAATTCTGACTATCTGTTTGGGATAGATAAACCAATTCTTTGTTCAGACTTTGCATGCCTTCCTGAATGATTTCCGGCATTTCGCCACTTACCACATAGCGCATCCCTGGCAAATCAACTACTTCTGCCTTGTACGACAAGTCCTGTGGCACAGCCTGTTGCCGAGTAGGAAGAGAACAAGCTGATAGGCCTACAAATATGGTTAATAACAACAGCCACTTCATGCGACTGGAAAGAACGCTATTTTCCGCTTGCACTGGCAAATGCCTCCACATATTTCATAGATTAGAAATCCTAAGCTTGGCGTCGCATGATCAATATGATCAAATCAGCTTTAAGCCAGACTGAAGTCCCACTACAATCTACAATACTTAAATTACAGCACCATGAAATATTACATTTCTGCATATAGAAATTTGGGCTATACGGTGACCGAAATTTGGTCATTTTGATTAACCGCGAATTCCACCAATCTCGGATATAGAAGCAAAGTAACAGGTATGACAACTGAATATGGGGGCACATACAGACACTAGTAGTGATGTTGACTCGAACAAATTCAGAGAGATGCTTTCAACTACCCCCAACCAGCCGTCTCTTTCTCGAATCGGTCATCTGAAGGTCGGCTATGAAGTAAATACCAGGCGAACAGTTTTAATAACAACGACTGGTTGGTTAGGGTTGTTTGCGGCGATTCTCAATTGTATATGTTAGGCAGTACTCTTTGCACTTCGGGTTTATTCAGACTTAGACTGGTTTGGTATCCCGGTATAAGCTCGGATTGTGCCCTTCTAAACTATATAAAAAAACAACCTATTGATAATTAAGCATTAACCATTGATTGCTATATTCTGTATC
>CAYQMO010000446.1:0-2131 GCA_964418315.1 uncultured Geobacter sp.
TTTTCTGATATTGTTGCGATGAGTACCGACGGTATGCTCTGAAGTGTTGATCAGTTTAGCGATTTCCTTGGTATTTTTCCCCTGTCTGATCAGATTGGCAATCTTAATTTCCTGGGGGGTCAGATTCTTGTAAGCGGTAGACAGGTTGTGCAGGTATGGTGAAACAATACTATTCAGATTGGTTTCCAATACAGTTAGATAATCACTTTGTTTGCTATCCAATTTCGAATTACTGAGTTTTTTGAGGTAAGGTACAACCAGTTCTTCGACATTTAGTTGCAATTTTTCTTCCAGCAACTTTTGGGTGCGTTCACGACGATCCAAGAATACATGTAAAGCCGTATTGGCTTCTTCAAGCTCCTTTGAATAATGAGCTAACTCATCCTCTGCTTGTTTACGTTCGGTTATATCTTCAAACAGGGTAAAAACCTCGTATGGACTTGACTCGCCTGGACGAAATAGTGGCACTGCGCCAATACTGATCCAGCGGTATTCGTTGAGCTTTTGGTTATACACTCCCATAACCACTGCACTCACAGGTAGCCCGGTTCTTAGCGCTACCATCGCAGGGTGTTCCATGCCTGGAAAGGGTTCACCATTTTCACGGAGGTTTTGTTGCTCGACCTTAACCGAGCTACTACCAAGGAACTCTTCATGGCACCAGCCGAGAATACGCTCTGCAGCAGGATTCATTGAACTGATAGTGCCATTTGCATCCTGATAGACCAAACCATGCAACATTGTTTCAGCAAGCAGGCGATGCCGTGCTTCACTCTCTTGCAATGACACTTCTGCCAGCTTCCGCTCTGTGATGTCGACAAATGCGATTCGACACTCATCGTCGTCTAGCAAGAGCGCCCGTAGATTCACCCACAAGAATGAACCATTGGCATGCACCAAACGCCTCTCCCATGACAGCGACTCATTCTGGTCTTCGTGGAAGATGAATTGAGTTATCGGGCTCTTTTGCAGATCATTTTTGGTTAGACCAAGCATGATTGCGGCAGTTAGATTGGCATCACAGATGAGACCATTCACGTTAATAGTCAAATAGCCGATCGGCGCCAGATCATACAGCTCAAAATATCTTGACCTGGAAGCTTCCAAATCCTTTTGTGAACGTCGCAGTTCCTCGTTCTGCATCTCCAGTTCGATCTGATGCACACGCAGATCGTGAAGGAGTAGCTCAGTTTCACCGTATGAGAGAGGTAAAGGTGCCACCGCCTCATCCAGACGAAATTTCTCTTCGGTACGCTGGCGTAGTTTGAGGGGTGATTCGGGTGGAGTTTTTGTCATGGTTGTGACTCCTAAACAGGATAAATCTTATACCACAATTACCATATCGCTGTAGGCAGCGAGCATTTTGTCATGAGTCAACAAGCGCATAGGCTCGGACAATGCCTGTGCAACCAGCATGCGGTCAAAAGGATCGGCATGATGTGTTGGGAGACTCTCTACAAATGCCGCATGGTGACTGCTGATGTCCAGCGCCATATATCCAGCCTGTGCAAAATAATCGGCAGCTTCACTCCCTGATATCGGCATGTTTCCCCGGCCTAAACCGTGTTTGATGGATATTTCCCAAATCGACGCTGCACTTATGAATATCTCGTTAGTCGGGGCAAGTATATATCTGCGGGCCTCTGCCGAAAGTGCTGGATTATCTGTTATGGCCCACAAAGCCAGATGAGTATCAAGCAGCAGTCTCATAAACTCTCTCCAGCAAACATCCGTGCAATCATTTCATTGGTACCATCGATATTTTCAGAGACCTCAAAACACCCTTTTGCTACACCTATCCTCTGTTGTACCGGTTGACGAACTATACTGACAAGCTTGGCAACGGACATCCCATGACGGGAGATGACTATCTCGTTTTCCCTGCCGCTTTCAACAGCTTCAACCAGTTTTGACAGCGAAGTTTTTGCCTGAAACATACTTACCGTTTGCATAATAATGACCTCCAGACATTAATAATTATAGTTGATTCTAGCTAAATTATTTTTGAATGTAAACAGATAAGAATTTAATGAAAATTTGCAGATAACCATACAATCAGGCTTCACAGACTTTCAACTCGTGGCGCAGCGCGCCACAACAGCGTTCCCACGCAGCGCGTGGGAACGAGAGC
>CAYQMO010000447.1:0-2122 GCA_964418315.1 uncultured Geobacter sp.
GCAGCGTCTCGCGGAGCGACAGACCGACATCCACCAGAACACGAGTGTCTCCCGTTTCAAGATAGAGGCAGTTACCCTTGCTGCCACTCGCCAACGAACAAATTTTCACACAGACTCCAGGAATTTAATGTTTATGATCCGTCAGCAAAATGCCTACAGTTTAGCGGAATTACGACAGGTTATATTTAAGTATCGGAATGCTGATGCAGATGGTGTAAGTGGTATTTATAGCTGAAGCGGGTAACAGTTTCAAGGTTTATCGTCTTTTTTATGGGGCTGAGTAGTTACAATAATTGATTATAAAATCGGTTGTGTTATAGTTCCGCGTCGAATGTACCTGATGATGAAATCGGTTGATATTTAAATCTACCCAGAGGAGCGATACACCAGTGAAAAGTAAACATGACATTGATGACGACGATATGATTGAGGAAACAGATGATGAAAGTGGTGATTTTGCCGAGTTATTTGAAAAGAGCGGCAGTCAGGGTAGGAGCTGGCTTGAGCCTGGACAGAAGCTGACCGGAACGGTGCTGAAAATCGGCACTGAATGGATCTTTATGGATACCGGTCAGAAGGGGGAGGGGGTTATTGAGCGGAAGGAATTTCTTGATATCGACGGCAATGTCACCGTCAAGGAGGGAGATTGTATCTCCGCATATTTTCTTTCGTCCAGTAATGGAGAAATGCGTTTCACCAGCAAAATTGGCGGTGGAGCTTCCGGTGGCGGCACAGCTCAACTTGAGCAGGCGTGGCAGGCGGGAGTACCGGTGGAAGGTATTGTTGAAAAAGAGATCAAAGGGGGCTATGAAATTAAACTGGGTGGAGCTACCCGGGCATTTTGCCCTTATTCGCAGATCGCCCTGCGCCGTGTTGAAAACCCTGAGGCGCTTATCGGTACCCGGTTGACGTTTCTGATCAGCGCATATACCGAAAACGGGCGCAACATCGTTGTTTCCCGCCGCGCCCTGCTTGAAGATGAACAGCGCCGTCTGAAAGACGAGGCACAGGCGGGGATAACCGTCGGAATGACGGTTAACGCTACTGTAACTTCACTGCAGGATTACGGCGCGTTTGTCGATATTGGCGGGCTGGAAGGGCTGATTCCTGTGTCGGAAATTGCCTGGAGTCGGGTGAAAGATGTTCGTGAGGTACTGAGCGTAGGGCAGCAGTTGAAAGTTGTCATCAAATCAATCGACACGGAAAAAGATAGAATTTCACTCAGTGTCAAGGACGCCATTGCCGATCCGTGGGATCAGGTCCCGGCCAATTTTCCGGAAGGTTCGTTCCATACCGGTACCGTTGTGAGGTTGGATACATTTGGTGTATTCGTAACCTTATGTGATGGTGTTGACGGTCTGCTGCATATATCCAAGCTGGGGTCAGGCAAGCGTATTAACCACCCGCGTGAAGTTGTTAAAGAGGGTGAGCAGCTTGAGGTTAAAATTGAGAGTATCGACCTCGCCAATCGTCGCCTCTCTCTGGCTCTCGCCGGCCCAGCCCGTGCCGCTGCGGAAGAAGAAGCTGCCATGTCTGAATTTCGCCGTCAGAGTGATGAAGCCTCGAAAGTTATGGGAACGCTGGCCGATATGATACGACCGAAAAATCAGCGAGGTAAAAAATAAGCGATGGCTGATTGTTTACCGGAAGCGACGGATTGGGATAGTCGCTGCAAACAGTGTGGGAGCTGTTGTTTTGAAAAAATAGAAGATCAGCGGGGCAATATCTTCTATATGCAGTCTGCCTGCCGCTTTTTAGATATCGATAGTCGCCGCTGCAAGATTTATGGGCGACGTTTTGAGATCAATCCGAGTTGTGTTCAACTGACGCCGGAGCTGGTGCGAAGTCTGCGCTGGCTCCCACGCGATTGCGGGTATCATAACAAGAATTAGTTGTGCTGATATACTTAGCACGGTCTTAAATTGTGTTTATCCAGCCGCAGTTATAGACCTCTTGAAGTCCGCCACCACCCGGTCGGCAGAAGACATACGGCATTTCCAAATGTCATCGGCAGTAGCATACCAGGAAGTATGCCTGAAAGACCTGGACAATGAAAATGCCGTACGGTGATCACTAGCGTCCCAACGTTTCTATTTTTCAAATCCATAACTATCCTAATATT
>CAYQMO010000448.1:0-2116 GCA_964418315.1 uncultured Geobacter sp.
TTGAATATTCATATTGTCGAAATTTACCAACTTGACAAGGCGTATATTGTGCGCATAATATGACATTCAGGAGGTACGCTATGCAAAAATCTCGAATCAATCTTACTCTTGACGCAGACTTAATTGACTTTATCAAGGAATATGCAGAAACTCAGCGAACAACGGTTTCCGAAGTCTTTACCCAATTTGCTTTAAAGCTGAAGCGAGTTAAAGAGAATGACCCCACTGAAATCATATTGGCAGACCCTGATTTTTCTGATTCGCTTTTAAGCACAATTGAGCGAGTTAAAGCAGGTTCAGTCAGTTGGCTCAGTTATGATGAGGTCTTTAAATGAATCTTGTTTTTAGTGATGATTTTGCCGCTTCTCTAAAAAAACACAGTTCAATAAAAGAAGCTGTCCGAAAAAAAGTGAATATGATCTGCGAAAACCCTGTGACGCTGGGCGAACCGCTCAAAGGAAATTTTCGTGGTTTCTACAGTTATTCCGTCAAACGCAATTTCCTGATTATTTTCCTTTACTGCTCAATGTGCCGAAAAAAGGGAGATGATGCCATTGTCCTTTGTGCAGATTGTCCTGACTGCCTTGACGATACCATCAAGTTTATTGCCCTTGGTCCTCACGATAAAGCTTATTGGGGGTAATTTTTCTCTGAAAGTTTTATAAAACCGGGAAGTGTCCTTTATTTTCCCTTTGGCTGCAAAGCCCTCAATTAGCAGAATGCATTTTGCGCTGCTTGTGCGGCATAATTCCGATAAGCGACCTCAAAGCATTGTTAATTGATGCGGCATCAGGAAAATAGGCGCGTATATCACGGTCAATCACAACAGCATCAGTATCGGGAACAAACTTTTGCACTGTAATAGTACCATCATCCTGCCGCACTTTAACGGTATGGCCTCGACGATAGGCAGCGGAATGTTTGCCCCTTAATCCACCAGAAAAATCAACCGGTCGGATTTCTCGAGATTCAATCTCTTTTTTCATAACATCTCCTTTCAACAGGTAATGCGCTTCTGGCACTGATGATTCGTGTATACACAGTGTCAAAGCGCCGGTATCAACCTGTGCCGTCGTGGTTAGTCGCCCCAAGGTACTTTGCGTCGGATTTGACAATTCAATTTCCGCATGAACGTATCCCATTATTCTATAACACACCGGATTGTTTCAATTTTTCCGCCAGCCACTCCGGGACATTGGCATCTGCCACATACTCAACATCTTCCTTTTCAAAGATAACCCTCAGATGGAATATCAGATCAGGAAAAATTCGTGAGGCAAAAGAATCGTGCCAGCCAAAGAGGTCTGATTCCCCATATCTTTCGTTATTGCCAAGTAAAAACCGTTCCGCCGATTCTTCGAGCGGGTTGACGATGATATATTCACGCACCCCATGCTGCTGATAGAGATGCTTCTTTTCCCGACGATCTTTCACACCGGTTGATGGTGATAAAACCTCGATTATCAGATCAGGCGCACCCTTGATGTTGGCATCGGTAATCTTGTTTTTGTCGCAGACGACAAACACGTCCGGCTCCACTACGTTGATGTCATCAAGTACGACATCCATAGGAGCAACGAACGGTGTGCATCCTTTTCCCTTGAAATGTCCATAAACCAGTGCTGCAAAAGCGATGACTACTTTTTGATGTTTCACCGACGGTGACGGCGACATGTCATAGACCGTCCCATCGATAATTTCCAACCGTTCATCGCCATGATTTTCAATATATTCCTGGTAAGTGTACGGCTCAATTTTTCGTGCTGCATTTCCCATGTAAGCCTCCATTCTTAGGCTCAAATCTCCATCAGACAACTTGCTTGGTACTGATCACCGATGACAATCCGTGGCGCACAAACATTCTGATCTCGCAGAAACGACTCCGCAGAGCGCAGCACATGCTCCGGGTGGTTGTTCACCTCAGAGAGATGCGCCATTATCAGCATCTCCAGCCCTTCATGGGCAAGCTCGTGAAGCAGTCCGAGCGATTCCTCGTTGGAGATATGGCCATGACGGGATTTGATGCGCCTGAAGCATCGATACCTGCCGTTTCCATACGGTGCAGCGTCTCGCGGAGCGACAGACCGACATCCACCAGAACACGAGTGTCTCCCGT
>CAYQMO010000449.1:0-2103 GCA_964418315.1 uncultured Geobacter sp.
TCTGCGGTGTTCGTGACGTTAGAGACTATCGTATCCACACCGGTGGCGGCGAAATTATAACCGGCGGATCGGCATTCAACGTCAAGGCTGAGTCACTACGTCTGGGCAATTTCAGCCCGGTCGATGTCCGAGAACTGTTCGAACAACACACGACTGAAACCGGTCAACGCTTCGACGAGGAGGTGTTCGACCTGCTCTGGAAAGATACCGCCGGTCAACCCTGGCTGGTTAATGCACTGGGACAGGAAGCATGTTTCAAGGAGGAAGGGAAAGATCGCAGCCGCGTCATTGATGTCGAGTTGTACAGGGAGGCGCGCGAACGTCTAATACTGAGCCGGGCCACTCACTTGGATCAACTGGTCGACAAATTACAGGAACCTCGTGTTCACCGTGTTATCTCCGCAGTTCTGGCCGGTGAAGGGGACGCGATCAACACTCCTCTCGATGATCTGCAATATGTGCAGGACATGGGGCTGATAACTCTTGACAAGCAGATACGCATCAGCAACGCGATTTATCAGGAAGTCATTCCACGCGAACTGACCTGGGCTACCCAGAAAAGCATAGTCCACGACCTCCCCTGGTATACCACTGCCGATAACCGTCTTGACATGCCGAAACTGTTGCGGGCGTTTCAGCAGTTTTTCAGAGAGAATGCCGATGCCTGGATCGAAAAATTCCAGTACAAGGAGGCGGGGCCGCAACTGTTGTTACAGGCTTTTTTACAACGGATTATCAATGGTGGTGGTCGCATTACCCGCGAATACGGCCTTGGCATGAAGCGGATGGATCTTTATCTCGAATGGCCTCTTGACCCTGTTTTACTTTTTCGCGGATCGATGCAGCGGATTGTGCTGGAGTTGAAGATCCAGCGCAAAGGACTGGAAGCCACTATCGCCAGCGGGGTGGCACAAACCGCAGCCTACGCAGCCGCCTGCGGCGCGGACGAAGCGCACCTTCTTATTTTTGACCGCGATGGTGAAAAGAGGTGGGATGACAGAATCTGGGAGCTGGAACAAACTGTTGACGGCAGGAAAGTCTTTTTGTGGGGTATGTGAGGAAACTAATGTAAGATTCGTATAAATCAGGAAAATATTGGAGAAAATAGAATGTCCCCCAAGACATATTGAAATAATATAGGTCATATCTCCGCACCAAAGGGGTCAGAGACATGACTCAAAGAAAATCAGTGAGATATGCTACTTTTTATCGAGTTCCGCATCAATAGAAATTTGCACCTCATCTCCAACAACAACGGCACCGGCATCAAGTTTTTTATTCCAGCTTACACCAAAATCCTGGCGATTAATCTTTGTAACGGCAGACGCCCCGCGTTTTACTACTCCCTGAGGGCTTTTGATCTCACCACTAGGGCCGTCAACCGTCAAAATCACCTGCTTTGTTACCCCTTTGATAGTCAGATTACCGGTTACTTTTAGTGTTTCGGCTCCTGACCGCTCGACTTTGGTTGATTCAAAAGTCATAACAGGAAATTTGGCAACATCAAAAAAGTCACCGCTGCGCAGATGCTCATCCCGTTTCGCGTTGCTGGAGTTAATAGACGCCATCTCAATGCTGACCGTAACTTTCGATTTGGTCACATCGCTCTCGTCAATGATAACAGTGCCCTTAAATTTTTCAAAGGAACCCTTCACGTTGGCGATCATCAGGTGCTTGACTTTAAACCCGATGGTTGTGTGTGCAGTGTCAAGTGTATAAGTTGCTGCCAGTACATTAAGCGGAGCCAGTAAAGCTGCAGCCAGGATAAATACTAATAGTCGTTTCATGACATCCTCCTTGGTGCGGGGATCAGTCCCGCAAATATGTCAGTACCTCATCCGGGTGCTGTTCGGCTTTGGCAATTTTTGCCCACTGCTTATTAAACTATGCCATCCGCTCCGATGATCACCGTTGAGCAAATCGTACCAAGCGTTTTCTTCCAACACATTACCTTCTCACCATACGCCTCAAAAGGGATAAGAATTTGCTCTTTTGGGTGACGGAAAAATACACCCCTTACAGGGTGGTGTCAACGCAATTTAGGAGGAGAATGAGGGCCGCTGTTATCTAATGACACATTTTCTCCTTGTAGTATTTTTCCAC
>CAYQMO010000450.1:0-238 GCA_964418315.1 uncultured Geobacter sp.
GCTAAAACTTTAAGAATTTTCCCCACCGATTTTGCCGCATCGTCATTACCAGGAATAACTTTTAAAATTCCTGTAGGGTCGGAATTAGTGTCTATCAACGCCACCACAGGCACATCAAAAATCCTGCATTCATTTATGGCCGTGCGCTCGCGTTTAGCGTCAACTATTAGCACCGCCTGTGGCTCACCCTTAAGTCCAACCACACCACCAAAAAACTTTTCAAGCCTAATAATTTCCC
>CAYQMO010000450.1:248-2102 GCA_964418315.1 uncultured Geobacter sp.
TAACAGTCGCTCTTTTTTGGTGTACATAGCAAGATCCCCCGCGTCGCGCTTCTTTTTAAGACTTACTAGTTTATCAATGCTTTTTTTAATAATCTTGTAATTGGTTATAGTACCGCCCATCCATCGCTCGTTCATAAAAAATGCTCCGCACCGCAAAGCCTCATCCTTGGCAATTTGCGCTACCTGCTTTTTAGTACACACAAAGATAACTTGACCGCCTTTTGACGCTACATTAAACAAGTATTGTTCGAATACCTTCCGTTGTAGGCCGAAAAGCCTGTTAGTGTAACATTGTTCTCGGTGGAAAAATAAAAAAAGAAATCCCGATATGGTAGAATGTTTGTCGACGAAAACTCACAGACAACCAAGGGGGATTTCTTTAATGGAAAGTATACAACAGATCGCAGAAAAGTTCATCAACGCAATCGTCGCGATAGATGTCTGCGAAGGACTGACAGAAGGCTTGGAAAAGATGGGGCAGATAGCAGATGAGGCAATTTGCCGGATGGCGGAACACAAGTTGGAGGAAATAGATGAAGCGTTATGTGCCAACAGCAATCTACGCCGTGGCTGGATCGTGGAGCATAAAAACGTACCGCGTGAACTGCTGAGCAAGCACGGCCTGTTGCAATTCGAGCGGCGATACTACCTGAACCAGCAAACTGGAGAACACCGGTATCTGGTAGATAACCTGGTAGGGATTGAACGTTACGAAAGGTTGGAGGCTGGCCTGGCGGCAAAATTATGCGAAACAGCGACCGACAATTCCTACGCCAAGAGCTCCCGATTGTGCTGCGACGGCGAAGTTAGCCGGCAAACGGTGATGCGCAAGACGAGGCAAGTCCAGTGTTGTGATCGTAGCGAGGTCGAACGACGAGACGAGGTCAGGACCATCCATATTCAGGCGGATGAGGACCATGTGGCCATGCAGGACGGTCGCAGGGATACGATTGTCAAACTGGTGGCGATTCATGAACCCGCGCTGAAGGTCAGCTCAAAGCGATGGAAACTGCCACAGCGGCATCTGATGAGCAGTTATAACGAACCGACAGACGAGTTCTGGCTGCGGGTGGCGGATGAGATTGATCGCCGCTACGGCAGTCGAGACGATCTGATGATCTACATTCACGGTGACGGTGCAAACTGGATACGCAGTGGAACACAGTGGCTGAAGAACAGCCATTTTGTTCTGGACAAGTTTCACGTCCGCCAGAAGCTTAATCGCGTAGTTGGAGATAATGAAGACCTCAAGCAGTACATTTGGGACCAGTTTGAGCTTGATGAGCGCTTGAATATTGCCCACTTGACTGAAGCGTGCATGAACAGTGAAGTGTGCGCGGAAAGTACCGGAGCAGAGTTTATGCAATATATCCGAAACAACTGGGATGGTATTCAGATCTGGTATGATGAGAATCACCGTGTAGGGGGCAGCTGTGCCGAAGGTCTGGTCAGTCATGTGCTTAGCAGCCGCTTGAGCAGCCGCCCTTGCGGTTGGCGGGACGATGGCTTGGAGACCGTCAGCCGGTTAAGGGTGCATGTCCTGAATGGTGGGCGAATAACACCGGAGAACATGAGGAAACCCTCCAGGCCTGTGATCCGGAAAACCAAAGCTCTGAAGAAGGTTCTGACTCTGGATGCTTACAATGACTCGAGAATCCTGCACACAGACCACCGGAGCAGTCCCAATTACAGACTGTTCAAAGCGATAATCAATGGCGGGTGTGCAATTTAGCTCAGAATGGGATTTTTTCTTTCTTGTACGACCGAGAACAAGTTGACACCGTCCCCCGCTCGCTGCCATTTGACACAATGCCTGGTTTTGTGTTAAATTACAGCTGATTTTCCACAGTTTAC
>CAYQMO010000451.1:0-2096 GCA_964418315.1 uncultured Geobacter sp.
AGAAAAACGCTTCGGGGGTTTTGAAGTGCTCGCGCCGTGGCATATTGATCACGTCATCCAGGGGTTTGTAGCACGCTTTGGTGAAGCCATACTTGATTTCAGGGCAATCTTTATACTGGTCAATTATTGCTTGTGCTGACAGTATATCGTCATGCTTCTGTCCTTGGCTTTGGGCTTCAACTTCTTCGTGGAGACGCTTGAGATCAAGCCCGTCGCACTGATTCACATTAAATACTGTGTAATATTTGAGCATTGGAATTGCGTCACCGGGTTTGCTTGATGATTTGTCGGTGTCCAACTCAATTGACTTCCCTGTTTCTTTGTCTATGAAATTCCAAAAAACAACTATGGACCCTTTTTCACCTTTGCGAACATTTCCGCCTTTGTCAGAACACTGCTTGAAGGTCAACCAGTATTTACTGTCGTAGCTCTGACAACCCAGCAACATCACGTTAATGCCATTGTACGGTTTTCCGGTGACAATGTTGCAAGGGGAGCCGGTTTTAATATCCCACGGTTTCTGCCAGGGAATATGACCCTGTTCCAGTTTTTCCAATATTCTGGTTGTGACAATCTCGTAAATGTCCGGTTTTGGTACACTTGAGCTGTTCGGTTTCTTGAAATTCATGGTTGTCTCCTTGCTTTGTCAATGTTGACTTCGCTATAAAGAAGTTTAGTGGACCCTTTAGTCAAGACAATAATCTGTTGAATTTAAGATGGTAGTATCTGCTTTTGATTTTGGTTTTACCCTTAAAAGCGATTTTCGTTCTTTGAATTTGTCCACGATTTTTGCTCCGCCGCCACTTCCAGTTCGGTAGACCTGGATCGGGGTAAGGTCACCCAGAGATTGATGGGGCCTTTCGGTGTTGTAGAAATCAAAATATTCTGTCAAGCCCAGTTGTAAGCTCGGCATATTGACATACCCTTTCAGATACACATCCTCATGCTTGACGCTTCTCCAGAGTCGTTCTACAAAAATGTTGTCCAGCGCCCGACCGCGACCGTCCATGCTGATAGCGATGCCATGAAAGTTGAGGACGCCGGTAAAGGCATCACTTGTGAACTGACAGCCTTGGTCGGTGTTGAATATCTCAGGGGTGCCGTATGTTCGCAGTGACTGCTCAAGGCAGTCAACGCAGAACCCGCTGTCCAGCGTGTTTGATAACCGCCAGGCCAGTACTTTGCGCGAATACCAATCGATCACTGCTGCCAGATACACAAACCCGCGTGTCAGGCGGATGTAGGTGATATCCGTACTCCATACCTGATTGGGTCGTGTAACATTAATGCCTCTGAGCAAATATGGATAAATCTTGTGCTGAGGGTGAGGAAGGCTGGTATTTGGCCCCGGGGCCATTCCTGCCAGTCCCAAAATTCGCATCAATCGCTGAACCCGCTTACGGTTGACGATAAGCCCTCTGATGCGTAGATGCACCACCATCTTTCGGCTTCCGTAGAACGGGTGGCGCGTGTATTCAGCATCAACCAAAGTAAGTATCAGCAACTCCTCTTCGTCCGGTACGACGTTCGGAAGAGGAACATAAAAGGTCGAACGGTTGACGCCAGCTAACGCGCACTGCTTGGATATTGCCAAGGGATCAAGCAGATTTACCCAGCGCCTGCGCTCATCTATTGGCTGATCCCGGACTTTTTTTTAAGCCAGTCCAATTCCATCTTCAACCGCCCGATCTCGGAGTAAAGCCGCTCGGGACTGTTGGATGGATCTTCAGGCTTAGGACCGCGCTTGGTGCCGAAAATTGTCGGCGCCTGAGCAAGCAGCAACTTTTTCCATTCGCCAACCTGGTTCGGATGCACAGCGAATTCCTGGGCAATTTCATTCAACGTCTTGGTGCCTCGGATTGCTTCAAGCGCGACTTTTGCCTTGTGCTGGCTGGTAAAACTTTTACGATTCTTTTCGCTCATTGCCTGCTCCTTTTTATCGCAGGCTACCACCTTAAACTATTGTCTGAAATATGGGGTCCACTATACGGAAACAGGGGTAACCGTCATACTGACCGGTTTTATCGGTATTGTCGGAGTAGCTTTCTGAGAGATCGGCACGGGAGGAATCTGCTGTATTTGAGCACCTGCGCCAG
>CAYQMO010000452.1:0-2067 GCA_964418315.1 uncultured Geobacter sp.
GCCATCACCATAATGTGCGCCATAGCGCCGGGAAAATAACCACACTCCCGGATGGGGGAGTCGTGTATGGAGAACCACAACATGAAAATATACAAGTTTTTTGAATTCATAGCCCGCATGGGTCAAATCGTTCGCTGGTCGTTAATGCGAAATATCAAACAGGAAGATTTAAAACAGCACAGCTTTGACGTAGCTGTTTTAGCTCATGCGTTGGCGACTATTCGTAACGTCTATTTTAGTGGCACATTGGATCCCAATATGGCTGCCGTGTATGCCTTGTACCATGACACTGCAGAGGTATTTACGGGTGATATACCGACACCGATCAAGTTTTTCGGTGGTGGAGTCGTCAAATCCATTGTCAATCAGTTGGAGGGACTTGCCATTAACAAAATGGTGGGATCACTCCCTGACAAATTGCAGCCGGCATATCGAGCCGTTTTTACGATTCCTCCCGCGTACAAGGATGTCATCAAGGCAGCAGACAGGATTGCAGCTCTTCAGAAATGCCAGGAAGAACTGGCCTTTGGAAACCCTGAATTTGCCCCTGCATCTGCAAGGCTCCTGGAGGTTCTGAAACTATCCGACCTTCCTGAAGTGAAATACTTCATGGAAAACTTCATGTCAGATCGTCCGATGTCTTTGGATGAGCTAATTGAAGGTAACGGAGCCTGGCTTCTCGAAGGAGGTCTCGAATGACGCTGCAAACAACTATAAAAGCGGCACAGGAAATTGGCATATCTGAACGCTACGCGATCATGCGACGTCTGGCATTCCTGCAACCGCAAATCAAAGAGAAGGAGCGCGAAATAAGGCTTTCCACCAAGGAATTGGGGCAAAACGAGGATCCGCTTGAAAGAGCATTACTCTCTGCTCGAATTAAAGAGGTTAAGAGTGAGCTGCATCCCTTGAAACGGGAGTCAACGCTGCTGTTGAAACATATCAACGGGAAAAAGGAACCTGAAACCAACTATGCGATCACTGATGAGATGATTGAGCACGCTCGTCAACATCCCATTACACGGATTGTTGCTTTTACCTCAGGGAGAAAAACTACCTGTTGTCCGTTTCACAAGGACATTAATCCCTCCATGACGTTGTACGAGAACCACGTTCACTGTTTTGTCTGTAATCGGTCGTGGGACCCAATTAGTGCAATGATGGATGCGGAAAAAGTAAGCTTTCGGGAAGCAGTGTTGGCGCTCCAATAGATAGTAACGCTCATTTGTGAGCAATCCCTACCGCAGGGGGATGTTTTTTACCACACCCCTACGGGATGGGTGTGTCTGGAAAGGAGAAACAAGATGATACGAATTGTCATGATACTCTGGATTGCAACTACTGGTTTCACCATAGCAGGCTGTTCTCACAGCAGTTGGGTGAATTTCGAGGAACAGACACGAGTTTCCGGCTTTATAGCAGCTCCTATGGGGCTTGTTAATATGGTTGGCAAGGTCGGTCGCCTCGTAACAAACGATAAAGTCGTTTGTCAGAACTGTGAGCAGCCATCGGTTGAAAAACCGGAGGCAATAAAATAGAGCAGTGGGGTGAGAAGAGATGTTTTCTCTCACCCCATTATCTCCTCTCAGCAGCCCAAAGGACTCCTTTGAGTCACCGAATTGCTCGGTGATTGAAGGGAGCCCTTTGGGTTTTCCAAATCAAATTGTGAGAGGAGAATATCATGTCTGTAAAAATTCGTATCAATGGTAGGGAGTTCACTTTGTCGTGGGATGAGTTTGAAAGAGCTCTCTTCAACTGCACAAGCTGCGTCGAAGTAATCGAAATCTTTACAGCATCAGGGAGAACAATGCGATGACCCACTTCTACGATGAAATATCCTGGCCACATGTAACTATTGAAGAGGTTGAAAGATCTGGTTATCTGTACCGATGGAGAGTAGAGCCGATGCTCCGTGGTGCGCCATGTAACAACTTTGGAGTTGAGTATTCACGGCGTATTGCTGAAACCAAAGCAAGCAACTACGTTCGCCTGATTCTTGGCGAATAGCAGTCGCAAAGCAAAATTGATCTTCGAAGCGGTATAACCCATACCCTTCGGAAAGAGGCG
>CAYQMO010000453.1:0-2060 GCA_964418315.1 uncultured Geobacter sp.
GGCGGTCTTGCCCAGTGGGCTCCTTCCTTTCTCAACCGCTCCTTCGGACTCGAAGTTGCCAGCGGCAACACCCTCTTCGGCATGATCACAGTCGTAGCCGGCATTGTTGGCACTCTCTCCGGTGGCTGGCTTGGCGATTATTTTCAGCGGCGCAGCGCCACCGGCTACCTGTATGTTTCGGCGACCGGTTTTCTGCTCGGAGCACCGTTGATGGTTCTGGCTCTGACGACCCCTGATCTTACCATCTGCCTGGCAGCCATTTTCGGCGCCGAGCTGTTCCTGTTCCTGAATACCGGCCCTCTCAATACCGTGCTGCTTAATGTTGTGATGCCGGGGCGGCGCGCCATGGCTTTTGCCATCAACATCTTTGTTATCCATGCGCTGGGTGATGCCATATCACCTGCCATCATCGGTTTCCTCTCCGACCGGTGGGGGTTGTCGCGGGCTCTGCTGATTACGCCGCTGGCGGTAGTGATTGCCGCCGGTTTTGCCTTTTGGGGTGGGAAGTATGTGGCGGGGGATCAGGTGAAGGGTGAAGGGTGATGAGGGCTAAAGCGTCAGTATTCTGAGGCCTCGTCCTGCACCTGATACGTAGATAAACGTGATAATGGTCGGTTCTGTACTTTCCTGCCCTGTTCGATAATCACTCATAAATTCATAGCGGAATGACTTGATCCGGCTATTCAGTGGCAATTCAAGGTTGTTTGGAAGATCCTTGAGTCCGGGCCAGGAACAGCGCAGTTGCTGTTCAGTGATAAAGGATGGGAGCTTCCCCATCAGCGGCATCTCGACGTGACAGTAATCAAAAAAGAGGGCATCGTGAAGTATCTCCCTATCGGCCACCGGCTCTGCAAGGCGGGCAAAAAGCTCGAAAACCCTGCGGCAGGAGAGGCTGGAGAGGTTTTCATTGCCGGCCTTACGTGCCATCTGGTCAAGAACCCTGGAGAGCGGGGTATGGCGCTCCAAAACAGTAAACGCTGCTCTAAAGCCACCATGCCTGCCGAACAGATCGAGTAGTCGTCCGATCGTTTCAATCCGGCAGATATCTTCAAATAAAAGCCACCGGTTGCCCAGAATAGTGTAGGGGGGGAATTCGGAAAAGGCATATCCTTCACGGGCGGCAATTGTCCGCATGGGAACCCCTTTGAGCAGTTTAAGTGCTTCGATCTGGATCATATCAGGCTTCAGATCAGCAACTGCCTGCAGAGAGTCCAAAAACCGGCTGTAATCCTCCCCCGGCAGACCTGCAACCAGATCCAGATGCAGTTCGATCCGGGTCTCACCCTTGAGTCGTCGCACATTCGCGAATATACGTTCCGGATCTGCGGTGCGCCCAACCTGTTCAAGTGTTGCCGCTGAAGACGATTGGACGCCGATTTCAAAATGAAAGGTGTTTTCCGGAACGCGCGACAGAGTCAGCAGATTTTTATCCGTCAGAAGATCGGCGGCGATTTCAAAATGAAAGCGGCTGCTCCGATTATGTTCGAGTATAAACGACCAGATTGTCTCCGCACGTTCAGAATCATAATTAAAAGTGCGATCTACCAGTTTTATCTTGGCAACATCGCTGTTTATCAAAAACAGCAGATCCTTTTTTATCCTCTCAAGGCTGAATGAACGCACTGCCCCTTCAACTGAAGAGAGGCAGAACGCGCAGGAGAACGGACAGCCGCGGGACGTTTCATAATATATAAGGGGCTTTGAAAGCTCAACCAGTCCCGCTTCAAACGGTGAGGGGAGCAAGTCGAGTTTGAGCTGCTTTCGACTTGACGGTCCTGCTGCCGTATCATCACCATCCCGGAAAAAAAGGTTATCTATCTCTGCCAGGCTCTCCTGGCGCAGAGTTATCGGTTCCTCCAGCAGTGTTACAATAAGCCGCCTAAAAGCCTCTTCCCCTTCACCCTTGATCACGAAATCAATCACAAGGTTGTCATGCATGAGATCGAATATGCTGAACGAAACCTCCGGCCCACCCAGAACGATCATCGTCTTCGGTGCTATCTTCTTTATATCAGATACGATTTTCAGCGTCTGTTCGATATTCCAGATATAACAGGAGA
>CAYQMO010000454.1:0-2038 GCA_964418315.1 uncultured Geobacter sp.
CCAAGCAGGGTCACAGGTCAAAACAACCGGCGCAAACGTGTATTGCTCAGGCCGCACATACCGCTTAAACGCTTCATCCACGTCATCCGTAGCAATAAACTGCTTGGCGGATAAACTGGGGAACATGCCGCGCACCCGCACTTTCACGATGTCGCTGTCTTCGCCGTGGTCTTCCACCATTTTGGCCAGCTGGGCTTTGTTGGTGCCTTCCACGTCCCGACTATCAATCTGCCGAGTAATCCAGCGATGCCGGTTTTTACGGAAGCATTCCCTGAAAGAACCGCTGTTCCGTGTTGGGTTTCCAAACACGATCCAGATAATCTCAGTGTTCGCGTCAGTCAACGCACCTTCCGCCACTTCCCACACCGCATCATCAATCGCCGATGCCTCATCGAAGATCAGCAGAATCCGCTTGCCTTCGTTATGCAAACCCGCAAACGCTTCGGTGTTGTTCTTTGACCAGGTGACAAAGTTAGCCCGCCACTCGCGGCTATGATCTTTGTCCGTGCTGGCAATGCTGGTGGCTTGCGCATCAAACCAACTTGAAGTCAGCGATAACCGCTGCCACTTGCCAATCTCTGGGCTGGTTTTGGTTTTTAACTGCGCATCCGTATTGGCCGTGATGACCACCTTGCAATCTTCGCAAGTAGACAACGCCCAATTGACTAACATCCCCAGCTCGGCAGACTTGCCAATACCGTGACCAGACGCCACCGCAATCTTTAGCGGCTCGAATCGCGTCTCAGGATTGTTTAAATGCTGGCTGATGACGTCATTGATGTCAGCCTGCCATTGACGCGGTCCTGAATGGCCTTTGAGTTGGCCGTTGCCCCAATCAAACGCCGCGAGTGCCCACCGTTGTGGATCCTTGTCACACTCAGCCGCCAGAGCAATGATGTCATCCATTCAGCCTTTGCCGGGCCCGTGCCAGTCGATCAGCCAGTTCATCCGTCATATCCAACGTGACCTTATCGTTTAACATGCCCAAATGCCGCGCGGCTAACGTCTGCGCATCGGTCTTGCTCCAGAATTTCAGTTCTTGGGTTTGACCGATCACATTACCGTCAACGTCTCTAATCTCCGTGGTTTTAATGCCCGATATAGCAAAAGCAATTTCATCCGGCCATTGAGACGGAGGCAGCAGCTTGTCTTTATCGTCATAGGCCTTCCGTGGATCCGCAAAAGCGATATAGCCAATGTGGCGTAAAACATTGTCTTGTCTCACCTGCAGCCGTTCTTCACGCTCACCGCGCAACAATTCCACAATTCGCTTGATTTCCGGCCTGGACATCATGCGCGTAGCTTGTTGCCGTGCAGACTTTTCAGAAAACCCCGCATCAATCGCCGCTTTGGATTGATTAACCGTCAGCAGCAGATTCAAACAAAACTGATATTCACGGTCGCTGACCATTTCACGCAACTCATCCAGTGTCATATCAGGCGTGACAATTTTCATGAGGACACCAAAAATGTAAACAAAAAGACACGCTAAACCATTGTTTTAAAACAAATAACAAAGGTTTTGCACCGTTTACGCGTCAAATGTAAACGTAAGAGGGGTAAAGAAACAGCCCCAGAAACCGCCGAGAATGACGTAAGAGCTGCACCTCGAAAAATTCCAAAAAAAAAGCCCAACTGTTTCCAGGCAGGCTTTTGCTATTTTGGGAATTTATAACCGGTTTTTGGGTCAGTGTCAACTGGTGTAATAAGATTTTTAATTATTACCCGGCCAGCCGAATCGGTCCCATATTCCGCTGCACCTCAGCATCCAGTTCAACCACCGCCCTAACAATCTGCCGATACCGACCTTCCAAGTGTCGCCGCCATGCCATCCGCTCAATCCCTGCCGATTCCTGAATAGTTCTGCTGCTCAATGCTTTTCTGCCAGTCCATTGGCATCCTGTGCAAGTTTTAAAGCCCACCACGCCCCGACCTTCGCACACCTCATGAATCATCGGACTAACCACTTCAAACGTCGCTATCGCCGCCAGATTTAGAATAACCGGCTTCCCGCGCTCAACTTCCCAACCCTGTTCAA
>CAYQMO010000455.1:0-2028 GCA_964418315.1 uncultured Geobacter sp.
GGTCTCCATGAGCATGGGTCAACAGGATCTGCTCGGCTTTGTCGAGACCGGCCAGCAGCTCCTTCCCCTTGGGGTTGGCCGGATTCGCCAGCCAGGGGTCGATCAGCAGCACCTTACCGGTCGGTGTCGTTACTTTGAACGCAGAATGGCCGTACCAGGTGATGTCGGTAGTACCGACTGCAGATGCAGTCAACGGTGAAAGTGCGAGTACAGTAAGAAGAAGTAGGGTGAAAGTTAGTCGTTTCATGGTGTTTATCTCCTCTTTATTTTTTTGTCCGTAAAATGCGGCTCAGTATCCACAAATTTGGAATTTAACCTTCGTTTATCAAGCCAGATCCCAGTGTTTACGGGGTACTCCAGAGTCGAATCAATGTGCCTGTTTTTCTGGAACCTATACCATGCCACAGAGATACCAGCCCTATATAGTCAGGTGTCACCTCGTAAATGAGGCAATAGCCAACCGGTCCGGATGTGAAATATAATTCTCTCAATACTACTTTTTGACCTGTCAGCAGGTATGGCGTCTCAGTTCCTGCCATATTGTTGGCGGACAAGAGTAACTCTGCCGCTTCAACGTTCGTAAGAAATACTTCAGCTATTTCCGGTCGGTAGCGTTCTGCCAAACCAATTGCGTACGCTCTGACCCTTGTTTTATATTCACTGGTGCGTTTAAGCGGACGCTTTTTCATTCCGGATCTCTTTTCTGATTGAAGCGAAAAAAGTGTCCTTCTCCGTTACGATCTCACCAAGCCCGGAATGAAGCTCATACCAGCCACGTTCTACAGAATCGATAAACTCCCTTTGTTCGTCGGAATTACGCACGTACATACGTAGTGAATCTCTGAGAATGTCCTGCTCGGTGCGCCCTTCCAATCGAGCGATTCTTCTCAGATTGACGTTGTCGCCCTCATCAAGCCTGAGTCCTAATTGCCTCGTGCTGGCCATTTTTTCACCTCCGGGGAAATAAATCTGACTACATCTCCATAATCACCGGCAGTATCACCGGTCGTCTCTCGATAGTTTTTTTGCAGAAACGCCGCAGCGCCTGACGTACAGCGGTCTTGACCTCTTCAGCATCACAGCGCATTTCGGTGTTGATTTCTTCCAGAGCAAAAGCCACCACCTTGCGGGCATCCTCCAGATACTCCTGACTTTCATCCTCAAAAACAAAACCGCGCGAGACAATATCCGGGCCGTAAATAACTGCGCCGCTGCTCATATTCAGCCCGATGATAACAACGATCATGCCGTCTTCCGAGAGATGCTTGCGATCTCTTAGCACCATTCTGCCGACATCTCCCACCCCTTTGCCATCGACAAAAACCCTGCCCGATTCGATATGTTCAACTATCGCGGCGGTATCGGAATAGAAGGAAACCACCTCGCCATTGGTCGCCAGGATGCAGCGCTCCTCCGGGATGCCGACTTTCCGGGCCAGTTGGATATGTTTAACCAGATGACGGTATTCACCATGAATCGGAATGAAGAAACGCGGCTGCACGGTGTTGAGCATCAATTTCAGCTCTTCCTGACTGGCATGACCGGAGACGTGTACCTCGGATACCCGTTCATGAAAGACTTCAGCACCGCGCCGATAGAGATGGTTGATCAGCTCAGAGATGGTTCGCTCATTGCCGGGGATGACTCGGGAAGAGAGGATGACGGTATCCCCCTTTTCCAGCTTGATCTGTTTATGATCGTCCATGGCGATTCGGGTCAGGGCGCTCATCGGCTCCCCCTGACTGCCGGTGGAGATGATGCAGACCTGCTCCGGCGGCAAGTGTGGGAGCGCTCTCAAATCCATCAGATCTTCATCGGCAATAGTCAGATAACCGAGATCCCGGGCGATCTGAACATTTTTCAGCATCGAACGGCCATTCAGCAGGATCTTGCGCCCGCAGCGCGCTGCAACATCGGCGACCTGCTGTACGCGGTGGATGCTGCTGGAGAACGCGGCTACAATGATACGGCCCGTGCATTTCGGAAAGATATCATTAAACGCTTCACCGACATATTTTTCCGAGAGAG
>CAYQMO010000456.1:0-2026 GCA_964418315.1 uncultured Geobacter sp.
TATATCTGTCAACATTCTGAAGCGCAATTCAGTCATGGGATTTGTCCGGAGTACTATAAGGAACAGATGAAAGTAATCGAAAATTTTGATTATTCAAATATTAATGGTGACATCACCAAATTATAGGATAGGAAACATAATGGATACTGCCACTCCGGATAACGAAAATCTGAAGTCACACTCCCTGATGTATGTCGAAGAGGACGCAATTCCCACGGTGGAATCACTCTCTCTGCTTGATGTGCCTAATTTGTTGTCACGGATTGGGGAGGATGTTGATTTTGCGAAGGAACTGCTCGATCTCTCATTGACACATTTACCGCTCATTCTGAAAAAACTGCGCATTACACTGGCCGGCAGTGACGACATGAATTCCATTTTTTTGCAGGCGCACACTTTGAAAGGAGCGGCGTCCAATATCAGCGCATTGGCATTGTCCGCTGTCTGTTTACGGGTTGAAACGGCTGCCGAAGATGGCGATATGAAAACGGTGCAGGCGCTTATGCCCGAACTGGAAAAAACAGTTGAGACGACAGTCGAGGCAATCGGGAAAATCAGTTGGCAGGGATAAAAAATGATAACGGCGGATAACGGTAAAAATATAATATATTTTTTGTTAAATTCTTGATATTTAAATCATCTTTATTCCAGCCTGTCCTGATAGGAGAAAAAACATGAAGAGAAGATTCAATTTTACTGAAGTAGCGGTTACTGATAATGACAAACTGACTACTCTCGCCAAATCCAGCCTGTGCAGGGGGATGAACAGCTCTGAGGTAAGGGATATTATTAAGTATTTTCATAGTTACCGGATTGAAAAAGGGGCTATAATTTACTCGGAAGGAGATGAGGAAGCCTTTCTGTTTCTGATAGTTTCGGGCACCGTTAATGTTCTTAAAGCCGATAATAAAGTGATCTCAAAACTGACTGCCGGTGAAACTGTGGGTGAAATGACCATTATCGATGAGTTGCCGCGCTCGGCCAATGCGGTAGCCGCTTCGGATGTGACTGTGTATGCGATTACCCGTGCCGGCTTCAATGAGTTGAAAACATTTTCTCTCGAAATCTGGTCTAACCTCTTGATGAATGTTGCGATATGTCTCTCCAGCAGACTGCGTCAGACCAGCAAGTTACTCATGAAATATATGCAGCAGGTTCCGGAAGAAGAGAGCGAATCGTGAGATGATGTTATTCACCCATTAAAGGCATCGGGTCCAAGGAGTTAATTCATGAGTACAGACTTTTCAGAAAGAGAAACGCAAGAGCACCTGAAGCGCCTTACCGTTTTGTTTGTTGAAGATGAAGAGTTCTCACGCGAGCTGTGCAGTGAATTTCTGTCACGTATTGTCGGCAGACTTGTAACCGCAAAAAACGGGGCGGAAGGACTTGACGCCTGGCGACAGCACAAGCCGGACATTATCGTCACCGATATTCAGATGCCTTTCATGGACGGCCTGGCCATGGTACAGGAAATCCGCAGCGTTGACCGGGCAATTCCGGTAATTATCATGTCTGCCTTTGATGAGCCCAAGTACCTCAAGCGGAGTATTGACCTGGGTGTCAGCGGCTACGCGCTAAAACCTGTCGACGTCGGCATGTTTGCAGCGACATTGCTGAACTGCGCGCGAGGTCTGCTGGTTGCGTATAAACTTGTGCAGGCAAACCTGGCCCTCATAAAACAGAATGAGTTTACCGAGGCTACGCTTTTTGCACTCAAGGCAAGAACCAGAGAACTTGACTGTCTTTACAGCATCATTTCCGTCTCCAATGCTCCGGGTCTTTCGTTTGAAGAGATATTTAACAGAATAGCCCGGCTTATCCCTCCCGCCTGGCAGTTTCCGGAGATAACAGAAGCATGCATCGAAGTTAACGGACGAATCTTCAAGACGGCACTATTCCGGGAAACTTCATGGACGCTTTCCGAAAATATTATTGTAGATGGTAATGAGGTTGGCAAGGTGACGGTATGCTATCTTGAGGAACAGACTTTTCTGCCGGAAGAGTTGACCTTGTTGACCGCCATAGC
>CAYQMO010000457.1:0-2025 GCA_964418315.1 uncultured Geobacter sp.
CGTCATAAAACGAAGTACGAATTTTTGAAAACTGGTTTTTTCTGTCAGGGACTAACTACGAGAAAAAGAGAAATAACATGAACATTATTAATAGTAACAAAATCATATTTTTTATTTCCTGCGCTGCAATTCTTAGCTTTGCGGGATACGCATCTGCTTCTGAGTCAGGAATAATCAAGAACACTTACGGCCATGTTATGATTGAACGCGGGAGCAGCAACTTCGATGCGAAAGTGGGCGATCCTGTCCAGGAAAAAGACCGGATCAGTGTTAAAGGGTATGGCAGCGCCGGTATCAGCATGAAAGATGAGACCTTGCTTAGCATTGGCCCCAACTCATCAATAGTCATCAACACCTACGCATACAATTCTGTTACCAGAGAAGGCCAGTCAGCAACATCCGTACTGAAAGGTTCTTGTCGCTTCGTTACCGGTCTGATTGGTCGAATAAATCCGAAAGCAGTAAAAGTAACGACGCAATCAACTACAATCGGAATTCGAGGTACTGAATTCATCGTGGAGGTGCCGGATGCCGAATAAATTTTATGTTCTCGTCAGTTTATTCATCGCGATGATGCATCTTGTCGGCTGTGCAACTCAATCTCCCGATCGTGTAACTTTATTACCACAGCCAGATGGCACGCCAAGTGCTATTGCCGTTACCTCAAAGACTGGCGATGTCGCGGTAATCGATCGCCCCTATCAAGTGGCCTTAGTGAGCGACAAGAAGATAGGCTTGGAGCAAACTGATGAGGCAACCGTCGGGCAACGCTACAAAGAGTTGATGAAAGCACTTCCAGCGCGTCCCAAATCATATCAACTGTATTTTGAAAACAGCGGCACACAGTTAACATCAGCGTCAGAAAAACAGCTGCAAGTAGTGCAGAATACTCTCAAGGATTATCCGGCTCCCGAAATTATTATAATTGGACATACCGATACGGTTGGCACCGATGTTTTGAATGATAAACTTTCACTTCAGCGCGCCATTTATATAGAAAAAATACTTAAAACCAAAGGAATCGATACCAGTCGTATTTCTACGGTGGGTCGCGGCAGTCGTGATCTGTTAGTGCCTACAGGCAAAGGGGTGTCTGAGGAAAAAAACAGGCGGGTGGAGATTCGTTTGAAATAGACTGGGGAACTGGTAAAATACATCGACTTTAGTAACAGTGGAGATGTACCCCGGCGGAAGCGGACTAATCCCACCAAGGATCAGTGTTACAACATCTGGCAAGGATACCTTGTCTATGCTGCTAACCGCACAGTTGCGGTAAATTCATCCCATGGTACGCAGTATTTACCAGCTTCAGTCTTTTCCACCAGACCGGCAGTCTCCAACGTCTTTACATCCTTGAAAACATTCTTGTAATGCCGGTGTAGATGCTTGGCGAGTGCGTTGATACTGATGTCGCCTACCTTGTGCAGTTCCTGCAACAACTGAAGACGCTTAGGAGTGCAATACCTGTAAAATGTTCCCAGATCTGGGAAGGATAACCGCTCAACGGTTTTCTCCGGAATAATACCATGATCTATCTTTTCGGCCTGGGAAATCAGGTCGGTAAAAAACTCCTCTTCTGTCTCAATCTTTACCTTAAAATCCCTGCTCATTCTATACCTCCCCTTGTGCGGGCCAGCTTGATGTCTGCATAAAAATCCTGTGCCAATTTCTTTACCGACTCAAAACAATACGGCTCTTCATTGCCGCTGACATGCCGATGATCTCCTTTGCCCCTTTCGTTGTCATAACGGATGTAATCAGAGTTATCGGCTTTCTGGTAGTGCAGTCTGTATTTGTACGGATGCGACGAACCTGATAGCGGTTCCAATAAGAGCCAGACTACCACCTGTATGATGTCGCCATTCGGCAGGTCGCGCCGATAACTCAAGACCGGTTGTGCATCTCCCACATTTGCCTCTCAATTAGATTATGGCTTTTTATGCCACAATGGCGTAATGCTGTCAACGTTTCATCACCACCCCAAAAAATGCACTCGCCTATTAAAATAAATGCACATCTAGTTAT
>CAYQMO010000458.1:0-2017 GCA_964418315.1 uncultured Geobacter sp.
GGTTTGTACCATTTGCCGCCGGAGTGGCGCTGCTGGCAATTCTCGGCACCGAAGGAAAAAATACCGATCTGGGTGCCCATCTGTTCGGTTTTTGCGCCGGTCTGCTTTTTGGTGCGGGCACAGAACTCCTGGTGGCGAAATATGGCCGACCTGATGCTCTTTTGAATTTTCTCCTGGCCTTATTGAGCGGGGTAGTGGTTGCAGGGGCGTGGTGGACGGCAATTGAGATTGGAGGATGACAGATCCTCACTATGAGAAAAAAAGCTTGCTTTTGTAAATTAAAGCGTCTATGGTGTTCGACTATTGAACCACACGACGTAGCGGTATGGTGTCCGTTACTTCTCTCTTGATCATCGCATTTGCCCCCACTGTAACTTCAATCCCGATTGAAACAAGCAGACCGTCCGGCAGGCGAAGATTTATTGTCTGCCCGCACGTATCTGACAGTTAACTTTCCTGGAATCATCTGTTTGATTCCCCGGTTCGTGTGCGCTTTTGTCTTTACACCGCTCCCAAAAAGGAAATATCATGACGTTTGAAGAACTGGGCCTTAATCCGGCCATCTTATCGGCGATTACCGCCTGTGGTTACAAAACCCCAACCCCCATTCAGGAACAGTCAATCCCGCTGGTATTAGCCGGGAACGATGTAATCGCCACAGCACAAACCGGCACAGGAAAAACTGCCGCTTTCGTGCTGCCAGCCCTGGAGCTCCTGACAAAGAAATCGACACGACCAGGCAAGGGGCCGCGTATTCTGGTTTTGGCACCGACCCGCGAATTGGCTGGCCAGGTTATGGAATCAGCCCGCAACTACGGTCGCGGAATCCGTCCCCGCTGCGGCACTCTGTTAGGCGGCATGCCGTACCGTGAACAACTCCGCCTGCTCTCCGCTCCGGTTGACATTATCGTTGCTACTCCAGGCCGTCTCGTAGACCACATTGAGCGTGGCAGCATCCGTCTCGATCGTCTGGAAATGCTGGTTCTTGATGAGGCCGACCGTATGCTGGACATGGGTTTCAGCGAAGACATCAACAAGATTATTGAGCGTACTCCTTCAGATCGCCAGACTTTGATGTTCACCGCCACCATGGAAGGTGACGTCGCACGGCTGGCCGAAAAGATGATGCGTCAGCCAAAGCGGGTTCAACTGGCTGTCAGCACCTCAACAATCCCTCTGATCGAACAGCGTCTGCATGTTACCGATAACCTTAACCACAAAAAAGAGCTCCTCAATCATCTGGTCAGCGATGCTGAACTGACCCGTGCCATCATTTTCTCTGCGACCAAGCGCGATGCCGATGAATTATCCCGCGAACTTTCCCGCAACGGCTACCCTGCTGCCGCCCTGCATGGCGATATGACCCAGATGGCTCGCAACAAGACCATAGATCGTATGCGTCGCGGCGGCATCCGACTGCTGGTCGCTACTGACGTTGCCGCTCGCGGTCTCGATGTTAACGGTATAAGCCACGTTATCAATTTTGACCTGCCGCGCTTTGCCGAAGATTATGTTCACCGCATCGGCCGTACCGGTCGTGCCGGAGCTGCCGGGATTGCCATCTCCTTCGCTTCTGCGGGTGAACGCAACTATCTGGAGCGCATTGAGCGTTTCATCGGCAAAAAACTGCCGGAGCTTCAGATTGCCGGGCATGAACCGTCAACCTCAATCAGAAAACCGGTAGGACGCTTCGGCAAACCGGTCGAAGCTCGTGATGGCAAGGCAAAGCCGTGGAGTAAATCGACCAAACCGCTTGGAAGCGCTCCACGTAGGACTCCGGCAGTTCGGCACGAGCCGGTGATAGAGTACCGTTCGCGGCGTCCACAGGTGTAAAATACCGACATTTACGCCAAAAATAGGCATTGACATTAGTTCTATAATAAGGTATTTAGTCACTTCTTTGGAGCCGCTAGCTCAGTCGGTAGAGCACCTGACTTTTAATCAGGTGGTCGTTGGTTCGACCCCAACGCGGCTCACCATCATGCGTCCCCATCGTCTAGCCCGGCCCAGGACACCG
>CAYQMO010000459.1:0-2007 GCA_964418315.1 uncultured Geobacter sp.
GCCTCAGTAACCACCCTTTTCCAACTACTATCCCATTATCTTCTGGCCCATCAGCAGCAATTCCCGTAGGCATTGTAAATGCCTGAAAACATATATTTTTAGCAATCTTGTTTCGTAATATTCTTCTAATAATACACAATTTCTTGGTTTTTTGCTTGGTTGTTGCACATTTGGCCATACCACCCAAAATTTTTGACGTTTTTATGTGTAACTAGCTGACAATATTTAAAAAATAATTTATGGAGGCGATTTTTTACTTGACAACCTGCAATTAGGGTGCGGCGATTTTTTTCATTAGCTCAATACAATATTTGAGGAGATGAAAAATGCCAAAAGCTCGTACAATCCCAGCGCGATTTAAGATCCCTACGAAAAAGACCATCAAGAGTTGCCTCTGCAAGGATGCCCAACTGAGAACGCTTCACTGCGGCTTTGACCTTATTCCCGAACACAGGCCCGGAGCTACCAAAATTCCTCTGGCTGACATCGTGATGTCAGGGTTTGCAGTATTTGACCTCAAGGATCCTTCGCTGCTGGCCTTTGATGACCGCCGCAGCCTGGATGCAGCAAATCTGGGGCGAATCTACGGAATCACTCAGGTCGCATGCGACACTCAAATGCGAACCGTGCTTGATCGCATCGACCCAAAACTGTTGCGGCCAAATTTTCGGTCGGTTACGGCTCAACTTCAGCGGGGCAAGGTACTTCAACAGTTTGCCTTCTATAAGGGATGCTACCTGCTCAGTTTAGACGGAAGCGGATCATATGAATCCAAGAAAGTCACTTCGCCTTCCTGCCTGGTTAAAAATCACCGAAACGGCACCAAGTCGTATTATCAGCAGGTGCTGGGAGCCGCACTGGTTCATCCCGACCATCGGGTGGTCATTCCTTTAGCTCCAGAGATGATAATCACTCAGGACGGTACGACCAAAAATGATTGCGAACGCAATGCAAGCAAGCGGTTCCTGTCCCAGTTCCGATCAGACTATCCTCGGTTGCCGGTGATTGTCATTGAGGATGGCATAAGCTCCAATGGCCCACACGTCAGGGAGTTGCTAAAAAATAATATGCATTTCATTCTGGGAGCCAAGCCGGGCGACCATCCACTGTTGTTCCAAAACTTTGCCGAGGCGTTAGAACAGGGAACAGCCACTACTTTCAGCCGTCACGATCGTAAAAGACCGGAGATCATTCACACCTTCAGCTTCCTCAACGATACACCAATTAATCATGTCAACCTCGACCTGAAAGTAAATTTCTTGCTCTACGAAGAGCGAAATACCAAGACCGGGGAGGTTAAAAACTTCTCTTGGATTACCGACTTCCCTATTACCAGTGATAACGCATATAAACTGATGCGTGGTGGCCGTTGTCGTTGGAAGATAGAGAACGAAACCTTCAACACTCTGAAAAATCAGGGGTACCATTTCGAACACAACTTCGGTCTCGGGAAAGAACACCTGAGTGAGGTCTTTGTTATGTTGATGATGCTGGCCTTTCTAGTCGACCAGGTACAGCAACTCTGCTCTCCGTTGTTTCAAGCCGCATTGCAGAAAGCTGGAAGCAAAAGGGCTCTATGGGATCAGCAACGCAATCTATTCCACTGTTTTGCTCTAGACTCTATGGCTATGCTCTATACCGTTATTGTAAACGGTTTCCGGCAGGCGCGACCGGACATCATTTATGATGAATAAACCACAGAGTTAACTACCACATCCACACATTCCGATTACTAAACGATTTTAGAATCTACTTTAAATCGTATAGTACAGGTGCGTCCGCAGTCTGGAGGAAACTGCCGCAACATGGCTCGGAGGAGCACCAAGGTACGCAGTGCTCTTGGTAAAAGCCACAAAGAAGTTCAGTTCCCATAGTATAAGCAGAGGAAAACGACAAAATATGTGGGTAATCAAATGATAATGTAATTAACAGTATTTAAGCGGGAATTTCTGGCCAAACCCCAGTTTCTTGAGCAGAGATGTTCCAACGAGTATATTGATCCTGTCG
>CAYQMO010000460.1:0-2004 GCA_964418315.1 uncultured Geobacter sp.
TTAAACAGCAAACAGACTCTATAGCGGCCAGTTTCGCGGCCAGCTCTCATGCTCAGGTTCAAACAACCGTTCAAAGCGGTGACAGAATCGCTAGCGCTATCACTGATAGTTTGAGCGAACCACTTCAAAAAATCGCCGCGGCCGTTGACACAACTTCCGACACCAATGGCCAAGTCGTGACTAAAGCATTAAACGAAGCCTTGGTGACGTTTTCAGCAAAATTGGAAGATTTGTTTGGCGGACAAATAGGCGGTATCAACCAACTATTACTACAGACGACTGCTGCCATGCAATCTACCGTTGCCCGGTTCGATCAATTGGCGAACAATTTGGATGATGCTGGAAAAAATGCCGCCGATGCCATGGGTGAGCGATTAAGTGCAGCTCTGGAGAGCATGGAGGCGCGGCAATTGATGCTAAACAACACTATGACTGAGTTTGTTAGCCAGTTAAGGGACATGGTGAAAACGTCGCAATCCGAAACAAATGATCAGCTAAAGCAAACGCTAGAAATGCTATCAGAAAAAATAAACACTATGGGAGTACAACTTGAGCAACAGGCTAATAGCGCAGCTAATACACATAAAATTCAGCAGGAACAATTGACTCAGGTTGCTTCAACATTAACAACTGAATTAACGAATCAAGTTCAATCTATGATTGAGTTAACCAATCACGCTATATCCGGCATGCAATCAGCGGTAATTTCCATACATGATGTTACCAAAGACAACATCCATCGCATGGAAAGTAGTGCTGGCACACTCGCCTTGGCTGCAGACAATTTTGCACAAGCAGGAAACGGCATCTCAGGAGTGATGCAAGAAACCGGCATTGTGAGCGATAAAATGGCTACCACTTCGATAACCTTGAACAATATTGCCAGTACGGTGCAAACAGCATTAAGTGGCTACGCCCAAGCCAGCCAACTTATGTCACAAATGGTTGAAGATTTAAAAACCACTGTCGAAACAGCAAAAAATGAGGCTTCCGTATCGCAATCGTTGGTCAACCAGATCAAAAAATCTGCCGAACATCTGTTGCAGGCACAAACCTCCATAGACAGCATATTTAAAGAAGTCTGTGATGAGTTGGCACATGCCCACGAAGAATTCGCCAGCAATGTAGTTAAAGGACTTGCATCCAGTAATACCGCTTACCAAAAGGAACTTAGAGGTGCAGTGGATATTTTGAAGACAGCCATCCAAGAATTGGGTGACGTAGTCGAAACCATCCCTGCACGAAGATAACCATGTTCGGCTCCCGAATCACTTTCGGTAAAAAACTCAAGGATGAAGCTGAAAAGCCATTCTGGATTTCTTTTGCTGATTTGATGACCGCCCTAATGGTCATGTTCTTACTGGTGATGAGTGTAGCTCTGTTGGCAGTGACAAAAACGGTTTCTGAAGAACAGCGCGCTGCTGATAAGCGTAAGGATGCCATTGAACAACTGCTTGATAAAGTCGAGAAGGCTGCGAACGATAACCCTGAGTTTTCGGGCATTCATGTTAACCGTGATCGACAAACAGTTGATTTTGGTGATCGCGCCCGCTTTGATACCGCCAGTCACCAGCTTAATAAAGATCAGGCACGCTTGTTACGCGCCTTTATTCCACATGTACTTGAAATTGCCAATAGTGAATTGGGTAACGATTGGCTTAAGCGCGTTGTAGTGGAAGGGTTTGCCGATAAACGCGGGAGTTACTTACTCAATCTTAATCTGAGTATGCAACGCAGCCAACGGGTGTTATGCGTTCTGTTAGCCAAGCCAGACATAGGTGAATCGGCACTATCACAGCAACAACGCACAGACATTCGTCAGCTATTTCTAGTCGGTGGCTATTCATCCAACTCACAAAAAGATACGCTGGAAGAAAGTCGTAGAATTGAATTAAGATTGGAATTTAGGGGCATTAAAGAAGAGCCCCGTTCAATACAGTCTATCAGCGAAGACAATTTTGGGACTTGTGCAATATAGGATAAAAATATGCAAAAGTACGTTTG
>CAYQMO010000461.1:0-1997 GCA_964418315.1 uncultured Geobacter sp.
AAACCAAATGTTATTTTTTTTGACGGTTAAAAGTTGCGCGAAAATCGGTGATTAATTAACGGAATTGTCGCCGTTTCAAGGTGCATTGAAGATCGCAAGAGAGCAGAAGAGGAAAAGCTCCAGTATGAACGCCAACTACTTCACACCCAGAAACTTGAGAGTCTTGGCGTTATGGCGGGCGGTATAGCCCATGATTTCAATAACCTGCTGCAGTCGATACTTGGCAATCTGGAAATTGCCGAGAAGGATCTGATTCGTGATACTGAGCTGCAAATGCACATCTCCAGCGCCTTGATCTCTGGAAGGCAGGCGACTCACCTTACCAGTTTGTTGCTGGCATATATCGGCAGGGGTTTTATCGAGAAAAAGGAGCTGAATCTCAACGAGATAGTCAGAGATAATGCTGAAATATTCAGGAGCGCCGCCTCCGCTTCTGTATCGATTGAAATGTCTCTCTCATCAGAAATTCAGGCCATAATTGCAGATGAAGCACACATTCAACAACTGGTAATGAATCTGATCACCAATGCAGCTGAATCGATTGAGAAACAGCCCGGTTTTGTGAGAATCACCACAGGGGTACAATATTGCGATCAGCAATACCTTTCAGCCAGCCTGCTGAAAACGAATCCTGAGCCGGGACGTTATGTGTTTCTGGAGGTATGCGACAACGGATGCGGTATGAGCGAAAGCATCATCAGCAGGCTGTTCGATCCCTTCTTTACAACCAAGTCCACCGGGCGAGGATTGGGAATGTCAGCCGTCATGGGGATAATGAAGACATACTCTGGTGCCTTGATTTTGGAAAGCGAATCTGGGAAAGGGACAACTTTTAGAGCGCTATTCCACGTTTCAGAGTCTGCCCGGCAGGTAGATGTCCATGAATATGTTTCGCCCAGACAGGAAGAACAGACTGTCACGTTAAAGCCGATTTCTGGGCTGGTTCTGGTGGTTGACGATGAAAAATCCGTTCTTAGAACCTGTGCCAAGATGGTCAGGCTCTGCGGCCTTGAGGTGATAACCGCCATCAACGGTGTTGATGCAATCGCAAAATTTCAGGAACGGGCCGATGAAATTGATCTGGTTCTTATGGATCTGACCATGCCCCACATGGACGGAATAACCGCCTCTGAAAATATCTACCATATCCGGCCGAACACAAAGATCATCCTGGCCAGCGGTTTCAACAAAGAGGAAATAGACAAGCGTGTAAGCGGCCATCCCCCTGCCGGCTTAATAAGTAAACCGTACAGCATGAAAGAACTTGAGGAAGAGATCAGAAAGGTTTGGCAGATTAAATAGGGGGTCGAAAATCAGATGGCACAATTCGGATTATGAATGGTAGATACGTGATCAACGGCAGTTACTTTGATGTTAGGCCCGCGCGTTCGGGAGAGTTTTAATTTTTAGAAACGTTATCAGCACTTTGATTCAACATGACCCAAGCGGCAAATTTGATTGGAGGCAACATGCATTATCTCGACATGCTATACCGACTGGCAATCAGTCTCTGGGCCGGTGGTAACGCAATATTTACTTTGATGCTGACACCGATCCTTTTCAAAACGGAGAGCCGCGACATAGCAGGACGCATCGTGGGCAACCTCTTTCCAGGCTATTTCCGCTGGAGTCTGGTTTGCGGATTAATCGCGATTATCTGCCGGTTGGCAGTTCATGGGCTTAATCTCAAACTAGCGCCGATTCTGCTGGTTATAATGCTGGCTCTGACCTCCTTTCAGGCGTTCTATGTGGAACCACGCGCGGCTGATCTTAAAAGGCAAATCGGATCTTTTGAGACTACAGCCAAGGATCACCCGCTGAGAAAAGAGTTCTCAAAGCTTCATGGTGTTTCGGCTGTCTGTAATCTGACCGTGCTGGTCGGAGGAGTGCTACTGGTGGTTCTGCCGTAACTTTATGGCAGACAGCCGGTCATATTTCTGTAGGAGCGGCATGTTGCCGCGATTTTCGCGCCTGAAAGGCGCTCCTACAAAGCCATT
>CAYQMO010000462.1:0-322 GCA_964418315.1 uncultured Geobacter sp.
AGTGGTCCGGAAAAACCCTATTATATACGTGCCAAAGGCATGTCGCCTGAAGGCGCTTATATCCGCGTCGGAAGTTCAACGCAGCCAATGTCCACAGAGATGATTGAGTCTGCATTTTCCAAGCGAATTCGTACTTCGCTCAAAAACATTCCGTCTCCCCACCAGGATCTGTCATTTGCGCAGTTGAAAATTTACTACGAAGAAAATGGCATAATGCTGACTGACCAATTTGCGAAAAACCTTGACTTGCTGACGGACGATAGTCGATATAACTATTTTGCTTTCCTTCTGGCAGACAAAAACAATATTTCAATTAAAATCG
>CAYQMO010000462.1:397-870 GCA_964418315.1 uncultured Geobacter sp.
CCAGTTGATCCGGTGGCGTTACGTGAGGCCATTATCAATGCAATTGTGCATAATGATTTTACTCGCGAAGTGCCTCCTGTTTTTGAAATTTATTCGGATAAAATTGTTGTCACTTCCGCCGGTGGTCTTCCGGTTGATATGACTGTAGAGGAATTCTATCAGGGCTTTTCAACACCAAGAAACCGGGAACTGATGCGTGTTTTCAAGGATGTCCAGTTGGTTGAGCATATTGGCTCTGGTATTCCGCGGATTTTGAAGAAATATGACCGATCCATTTTTAATTTCACAACTAACTTCTTGCGGGTGATTTTTCCGTTTCTAGTTTCGGTTGTCGAGCGGAATGAGCTGCCTCAACAGCAACAAAGTCAGGATATATTAGGCGATAAACCGGCGACAACCGGCGATAAACCGGCGACAACCGGCGATAAACCGGTGATAAGCAATGAGTATTATCGTAAAATCATTGGTTATTT
>CAYQMO010000462.1:880-1992 GCA_964418315.1 uncultured Geobacter sp.
GCCATGGGTATTCTTGGTTTGAAGGCCTCTCAGACAAGACAAATTCTTCACGAAATGGTCGAGCAAAATCTGCTTGAAGTCCGTGGTGAGAAGCGCAATCGGACATATGTATTGGAAATAACGCGTTCGCAGTCTTCTGGTGAATGATTATGCCGTCAGATAAGCGTGTTAAGACACAGCAAATTTGTCTGGAGTGTCAACGCCTTCAGGCAGAAAATGAAAAGCTCAAGCAACAAATTGGCCGATTGAACCAAATCATATCCGAGTTATCGAATGACAATCAACAAAAGCTTGAATCAATAACATCAAGCAGCATAAAATCCAAAGCAGATAGTCCTGTTACCGATGCCGTTTCCTTATCATATTCTGAGCAAATGATAGATTCGGATACCACTGTTTTAAGTCTACGTGAATCCCCGCTGGAGATAATCACCATAGAGAGCAGCCTGACACAGAAACTAACATTGTTCAAAGGACTTTTTAAAGGTCGTGAGGATGTATATGCCCGGCGATTTGAGAATAAAAAGTCTGGCAAATCAGGATATGCACCAGCTTGTCAGAATGAATGGAAACCTGGTGTATGCCAAAAACCTAAAATAAAATGTCAGGACTGCAGTCATAAAAGCTTTCTTGCTGTGGATGAGCAAGTAATCGAAGCACATTTGCGTGGTAAAACTGTCATTGGCATTTATCCGCTTCTGCAAGACAATCACTGTTGGTTTCTGGCAATCGATTTTGACGAAGCTAATTGGCAAGATGATGTTCGGGCACTTCGTCAATTCTTTGATGAGATTGATATTTCAGTTGCGATTGAAAGATCCCGTTCAGGCAATGGTGGACATGTATGGTATTTTTTCTGTGAACCGATTCTTGCTGCCAAAGCTCGAAAATTCGGATCTGTACTTATTACTGCAATTATGCAACGTCGGCATGAAGTCAGTTTCAAGTCATATGATAGGTTATTCCCTGCCCAAGATACGCTCGCCAAGGACGGCCTAGGAAATTTGATCGCTCTGCCATTACAAGGACAGATAGCTCAGACTGGAAATTCATGTTTCATTGACTCAGATTTCAGTCGCTATCCAGATCAATGGCTGTTTCTAAGTCAAGTC
>CAYQMO010000463.1:0-1983 GCA_964418315.1 uncultured Geobacter sp.
CTTTCGAAAAAATATGTGGTGAGGGGGCACCTATGGGTTTCCCCGAATCTTTACGCCTGCTTCATTGCCCTTTCCAGATACTTTCTGGCAACATCGGCCAGAACGTCCGGCAAGCTAAAACTCTCCGTAAGGGCGGTTTCGTCACCATGCACAGCATTAAGCGTCCGCGCGGGCAGAATTGCCTCGCGCATCTCAGCGGCTGAAATGGTAGCAGCTTCGCACCAGGCGGCGACACGGTGCAGAGTATTAAGCAGTTCGCGCACATTACCCGGCCAGTTGTGCGCCAACAGCAGGGCGCGGGCACCGGGGGAGAGTGTTAGCGGTTTTGTGCCGCCGGTTGCAAGTTCGCTATTTACCTGCGAAAGCAGCTTATCAATCAAGAGCCCCACATCACCCTGACGCTCCCGCAGCGGCGGCAGCCTGAGAGTTGCCACCGCCAGACGATAGAAGAGGTCTTCCCGGAAACGGCCAGCCGCTACTTCATCTATCAGAGTGCGATTAGTGGCGGCGATGATGCGGGTTTTGAACGGCACAGGTATTGATGCGCCCACCGGAGTTACTTCTCCCTGCTGCAGCGCCCGCAAAAGTCGCGCCTGCATGGCAATCGGCAGTTCGCCGATTTCATCCAGAAAAAGCGTACCACCATCAGCCACAACAAAGTGCCCCTTGCGCTCGGCTGCCGCACCAGTGAAAGAGCCTTTCTTATGACCAAAGAATTCCGACTCCATCAGGTTTTCCGGGATTGCTCCACAGTTGACCGCGACAAAGGAGCCTTCGGAAGTAAGGCCGCCGACATGAATGGCGCGTGCCAGCAACTCCTTGCCGGTGCCGGACTCGCCTTCAATTAATACCGGCAGATTACGGGGCGCGACACGTCTGGCGCGTTCCACTAGCCGTTTCATGGTGTCGCTCTGGTGGATGATCTCCTCAAAAGCGGGCAGGTTGGGTGGGAGGGCGGCACAGCGTTCCAAAATCCGCAGATCCCGGTTTTCGCTGAGACGCGGCAGGTATTCGGCGGCAATCTCGAACGGAATGGTAACCGTCTTGATCCCCTGCTCACGGGTGGATTCAATCAACTGCGCCGGATAACGTCCGGCGGCAATCAAAATCCAGACAGCCGCCATTGCAGGAGTGCCGGGGCTGAGGTGAAAGGTCACGTCGATGTCAGAACCATATTCGTCACAGCACTTTTGCACGATCTCTGTTGCCGCTTCATAGATTTCAGCGAAATTGGTGGGGCTGGTGAGAGCAACCTGGCGGTATGATACCGGAAGTTTTTTTATACCCAGTAGCCAGTGGAGGTACGGCTTTACCTCCGCTTCCGGGAAGTTGTTCAATAAGAGTACCTGATCAAAAGAAACAGCCCGAATCGCTTGCGCAATCGGGCCGAGTCCTACAATGTCACCTTCTGAAACTGCGCGAAGGTCTGTTCTGCCTATCCAGGATAACAGTATTTTTTTCATGGAGCGGTTGTATAAGAATTTCTATATCAACACAAGAAAATATATTCTACCCTTTACCCAACCCATCAGTCAGCCATTGATACCGGGCCTCCAAGCCGTTGCCGCTGCGTGCCGACAGCTCAAAGATGATGATGTCCGGATTTACACGTCGTGCGTACTTCTTACAAAGATTTCAGCATCTTATGGAACCCGTGGGGAGTTGAATCAAAGAGTACGACCGGGCGGCCGATCCGTTCTTCAAGTTCCAAAATCGAAACATCATCCAGAAAGATTCCTTCCCCCTCCTTCACCATCACGTCAGGCACAAGCAGAGCTACGCCTAATTCGTGTTCCGCCAGCGCTGCGATGATATCGTTGCCGCACACCAGACCGCTGACGGTAACTGACGCCCCAAAGAGTCGATTCTCCACTGCAACAGGCACAAGTTCCACTCCGCTCTTCTCTTCCAGCTTCTCCAAAAAATCATTTACGAACGGGAAAGATGAGACGCCGGTAACTACTGTTGCCCGGAATTTTCCTA
>CAYQMO010000464.1:0-1979 GCA_964418315.1 uncultured Geobacter sp.
ATGGTAGCCATCAGGTTTCCGCCGAAAGCCGGTCTGGTTTGCTTGATGCCGGTATCTTCGTCATTGGGGTCCAATGTGGAAGTATCCAGTGTGGTGTTTTCTTTGGCATATTTGATATAGCTGGAAACTTTAACATCCAGTCTGGTACAGTCTGCTGTCAGTCCGGTGTTTAGTCTGGCTGCCACTCTGGGTGCCAGGTCGCGACCGATGTGGGTTGCGCCGTAAAGAACAATTTCAGGTTTCTTTTCTTTGACTGCATCAACCAAGACTTTGGTATACGAATCTGTGATGTAATTCTTCAGCAGAAGATCCTGAATCAGGATTACTTTTTCTGCGCCGTAGGCATAACATTCATCAACAAGATGATCGATCTGATCACCGATGAGCACGGCACAAACCAATGTGTCCTTGCTGATTTCTTTTGCCAGACGATAACCTTCGCCGATGAGTTCCAATGCAACGTTGAGCAGTTTGCCTTCTCTTTGTTCAGCAAAAACCCAGACATTTTTGTAGGCAGAAAGGTCGACGACTTCATTGTCTTCAGTTTTGATGATGGCATCAAACGGGCAAGCCGGAATACACTGATTACAGGCTGTACACTTTTCGTTGATGACGGCAAGTTTGCCTTCCATTGTGATTGCTTCAAAGGGGCAAGATTTAATACATAGCTTGCATCCTCTGCATTTATCATTGATTACTTGAATAGCCATTTTAATGTGTCCTCCTTCTTAAACGACATGTTTGCCCTTGAGGCCAATGAGTAGCTTCTGAACGACTTCCTGTTGGGAGTCGCCTTCAATCATCATTCCTTTGCCTTTTGGCGCAGGTGTGAATGAACGGAAAACGTTGGTTGGGGAAGCCTCAAGTCCAACGATCTCCAAATCCACTTCGATGTCTTTGGCACTCCAGACGTGAAGGGGTTTGTTTTTCGAACTGAAAATTCCGCTGATGAACATGTATCTCGGCGTATTCAGCTCTTTGATGGCTGTAAGAACACAGGGTGTCTGCAGTGCGATTAATTCATAACCGTCCTCCATGGCACGCTTCACTGTGATGTCTTTCATGTTGTCGTCAATGTTGAATTCTTCCACATAGGTTACCTGTGGAATATCCAATTTTTCTGCCAGCTGGGGTCCTACTTGTGCGGTATCTCCGTCGATGGCCTGGCGTCCGGCAAAGATTAAATCATATTTACCGACCTTATGAATGGCAGCAGCCAGTACATTAGAGGTGGCCCAGGTGTCTGATCCGCCTACTGCACGGTCACTGACCAAAATACCTTCATCGGCTCCCATAGCAAGACATTCGATGAGAAGATCCTTGGCTTGGGGAGGTCCCATGGTGATTACGGTAATGGTGGTATCCGGATGCTGATCTTTGACCTTCAGCGCTTCTTCAAGGGCATTGGCATCATCATGATTCAAGATGCTGGGTACCCCTTCTCGCATAAGGGTTCCGGTTTTAGGGTTGATTTTGATTACGTTGGTATCTGGAACTTGTTTTGCACAAACAATGATTTTAAATGTCATTTTCGTCTCCTCCTTCTGCCTTATTTCCCGAACACGTTGGCTGCAATAACGATTTTCTGAACTTCGGATGTACCTTCATAGATTTCGGTGATCTTTGCGTCTCTCATCATTCGTTCCACCGGATAATCTTTGGTATATCCATAGCCACCGTGAAGTTGTACACACTTGGTTGTTACGTACATAGCGGTTTCGGCAGCAAAGAGTTTCGCCATTGCGGACTTGGGTCCGTAATTTAAATGCTTTTCTTTCATGTCTGCTGCTTGGTAAATCAATAGTCTGGCAGCTTCAATTTGGGTTGCCATGTTTGCAACTTCGAACTGGAGTGCTTCCATCTGAGATAATTTCTTGCCAAATTGTTTTCTGGACTTCATATAGTCAACGGTTACGTCGAACGCGCCCTGGGCAATTCCCAGCGCCTGGGAAGCGATGCCAATGCGGCCGCCCTCGAGG
>CAYQMO010000465.1:0-1264 GCA_964418315.1 uncultured Geobacter sp.
GTTACTTTGTCAGACTTTGATGATCACTTCGCTGACGTAGTTCGTATGAGCGGCAAACCGTTTGAATACAAGCTCTCCCCTCGCGGCTCCACAGCACTGCTTGATGCTGTCGGTAAAGAGATTGCTCGAACTGGCGCTGAACTAGATGCCTTGCCTGATGCGCTGCGTCCAGAGAAGGTTTTATTCGTCGTCGTCACCGACGGACAAGAAAATGCCAGTCAGGAATTCTCTCTAGAAGCTGTTAAAGCCAGCATCAAGCATCGTCGCGATCAAAACAACTGGACATTTCAGTTCATTGGTGCCGACGAGAATGCCTGGCAAGGAAAAGAAATGGGCATGAACTCCTCCACATTCAACCGCAGCGATAAAGGCCAGCGCGGAGCATACAAATCAATGAATAACTCCATGAAGTCCTACCGCAAGAATGACAAACCAGGCATTGGGTTCGTGATGCCTGAAGAAATTCCTGACGATGAAGACTAATTGAAAAACAACATGGCTCCGAATTCTCGGGGCCATGTTGTTTACAAGTTTAAGAGATTCGCATGCCTTCGATTGGTACTTGATAACCAGAGCGAATAGTTACAGACATGAATTGAGCAAGTTCTCCGGCATCACTATCTTCCAAATCCATAAGCTTTAGGAAATTTGGATTCTTGCTGGTTGGTGGTTCCCAACCAAGCTTTACTAAAGCATCTTTTTGAGAAACCGTAATCTTTGGTCGCACCGACAAATCAGCAGCGCACTCGATTGTGGCAGAACCATCAGATTCTAGGTAACCCTGGAAATAGAGGCCATCAATGTTTGGCGACACTACATCAAAAGAGAATCGGTCTTTTTTAGCCGAAATCAAAACGCCATAGATCTCTGCGGAGATATCACCCCAAGTTAAAGGAAATACCGGTTGCCCATTTTCATCTTCTGCAAATGCTCTATCTTCGACAGGTTTATGCGCAATAACAGGTGCCTCTACCTTGGCTTCCTTTGCTCTACTTTTTTCCTTTTTCTTAGGTTCTTTTGAAGGCTTAGGTTTTTTGCCATCTGAGCTTCGTTTGAATTTGGCCTTAAGTGCTACGTTCCAATCAACGTAGTCGCCAGAGGACTCTAACTTGGCTGCAGTATTGAGTCCGAAAATCGTCCAGATAATACCCAATATGCTGAAGTATGCTTGCGTATTCGCATAGCCAATACCAAAGCTGATGAATGCAAGTACAGATAGATAAAGCATCCGAACACTACCGAACCTCGGGGCGAGGTAAGCCAC
>CAYQMO010000465.1:1274-1974 GCA_964418315.1 uncultured Geobacter sp.
ATTTGCATAAGTTTGATTGGAGTGGAGATTTCTAACGACAAAATATGCAACACCAAAAGTAATGAAGTTTGTAACGATCCACCATGGACCAGTTGGTAGTGGCTCAAAATATGCAATGTTGGAAGCCTTGACTGGCTTTGCACTTGGGCTAGGTTGTTTAGCAACCCTAGGACCAGACTGTGGCCGCTTTGCTCCAGCTGCAGCAGGCTTGGCCTTATGCGCTTTACCATCAGGCAAACCATGCAAAGCAATGTAATTCTTTTTTCTCACATTAGTTGGTGCCATTAACCGAACAACTCGTTCCAAAAAGTACTTTGAATCAGGACGCTCGTGGTAATTAAAGCGCATCATCTTGGTGACTAGGTCGATCTGCTGTTTGGCAAGACCATCTAATGCAGGTTGCATCCCAGCCATTGCATCAAAGAGTTTTTGCATTGCCTCTTTGCGACTGACATTTCCAACCGTAGACAACACATGTTCCCAAGGCCCAGCACCAGTTCCGGCGAAGATAAGTGTGGCACCGATGCTGTAAACATCTACGTGACCTTCGTTGTCACTGGTGTCACCACGGAATTGTTCCGGTGCGATGTAACCATGAGTGCCTCCCCCAGAATCTCCTGGGTCTGGCTTATTGATGTATGAGGCGATTCCAAAGTCAACTAATACGTATCGACCGTTATGGAACATAACATTGTCAGGT
>CAYQMO010000466.1:0-1962 GCA_964418315.1 uncultured Geobacter sp.
CAACCTTGGCTTGACTGCATTGGCTACGCCGGTCAAATCCTGGTGGACCGTGGCGACAATCGGGTTGAGGTTGATTTGCAGGAAACTGATGCGCCCGATAGTTATCAGTATCGTTGCCCGGAAACTTTCCGAATGAAACTTATTCCTGCGAGTGAGGTGGCCGTTCACGCGGTCAATCCGGGAAGATTTCTGCATGGCATTGCTGACTTGTTGGCCATTCCGATGGCGTTTCGAAAAGGCATTCAGGCACCAATAATAGACGATGTGTTATGGCATTTGGGCAAGGCCTCACTTGGTCCAGCACATGTTGACATCTGGCTGGCCAGAAGCTTGGCGCTAAACGTGGAGAAAGTATTCGAACAACTCGCGTTACCTACTCGACCCGAGCAAGGGATAGTCCTGACAACAGGATTGCCCTTGTCTGGCGCAGTAAAGCCGCCAAGAGACTACCGAGTGGCATCGCTGGGTGATGTACTTGTCCAATCAGTGCCTGAACCCGCCATCGATAGAACGGTGCTGTATCAGTGTCTGACCCAGTTACCCGGTAGTAAGATGGAAAAATGTTTGCCAGTACAGTGGGATCCTCATACTTGGACTTTGACCATCAATACCCGTTCGATCAACCCTTGGAAAATCAAAGGCAAAAAGCAAGCGGCTGCAATCGCTTACATGTTCAAACAAGCTTTAAATGATCGATGGTGGTTGCCGGCCCACGAAATTCTGAATGCTGTTAATCCGCAGGGCAAATCGGCAACAAGTGAAAGGATGCAGAATCTGTTCAAGGGAAATATCTTCTGGGAAACCTATATTGCTAATAACGGAGATAAGCATTATGGGTTTCGCATTTCGGAGTTGGAAATTGATTAACTTTAGATCAACCTGGTAGTTAAACTCGCCTTGGTATAAGCGTAATCAAATCCCGGCACTCGCCTCCAACATGGACCATTGCGTGGCAATTTGCACAAACAACTGCAAGATCCTCTAGCCTCGTAATGGTCGGTGCATTCGCTTCTGCAAGCGGTTTCAAATGATGAACATGTGCAAAACCAACACCTAAGGAACCGTATACGGCTTCGAAATCAAATCCGCATTCAGGAACTTCACACCGGAGACGACCATCATGGCTTTGATTGATGGCTTGCTTTATTTTTGCCTCACGGAGCGCTCGCTCACGAGAACGGTGGGTGATAAAAATTCGTTTTTTACTTCCTTCAAGCAAAGCAAGCTCAGGGTCAGCTTTCCCTAGTTCAATTGATGTGATGCCAATGTGATCGGCCCATGCCTCTGAAAGGGCTATGGCGGCGGCATCAGAGATACTGTTTCCTGATGCCGGCGCATCTACACGGATTTCGGACAGAGGCCCTGATGCGTAAGGTCGTAAATCGAGTGGCGGTTTATTGTCAGGATTTAGCAATGCATCAGCTGCAAATGTTATGAAAAATGCCTTATCCCCTTTAGCCGCACGATTTTCATCCCAATGTTCATCAGCGAAAGGAGACTGAGTTACCCATCCAGAAGCAACTATGCCTTTGGGTTCTACCCCTTGTCGTAGCAAAAAAACCCTTGATCCAACTGCAATTGATCTTGAATTGCCGCAACTCCAACGATGGTCAACAGGCACTCCGCTTTCTAGTTGATTAACGACTTCAGGAAGATCCGCCCAGTTCCAGTTTTTAGGGTTCCAGGTAAGTAAATATGCAGGCATGAATTCTCAGATTGCAAAAGGTTAATTCTAACGCCTTGAGATGACACATCGATTAATTACTGTGGTCGCAGCTCCGATAAAGTCAGGCAGTCAAACTCGTCATCCCTCTCCACCCCGTACATCCCAAATCGATATTCACTCAATATCGCTGCGCTAATCGCAAGTTTATCTTAATGAAATAAGACACTTTTTCTCAAAATCTCTTTCCAAAATCACAGCCCGTACATCAGCCCGTACATGACGGTGGCAGACGCCCG
>CAYQMO010000467.1:0-1957 GCA_964418315.1 uncultured Geobacter sp.
GTTTCAGAGGCATCTCGACTTCATTTGCAACTGAGATAACACAACGGCAAAGGTCTTAAATCAGTCATAGGCCAACCCAAGGAAATTAATCCCGGATAGGAGGGTTAACATGTCAGAAATATCTAAAAAAGCACTCAGGAGTCGAATAGAACGGCTAACTGAATCATCGGAACTTGCCCCCGTTGATGCGGGGTCTGTTTTGGAAACATTGGGCGATCGATTGGCCAACCATGGCGTCAGTCGACGATCGTTCATGAAATATTGTATGGGTATGTCAGCGATGATGGCGATACCCGCTGCAATGATGCCAAAGCTTGCCGAAGCTGCTCTGCTGGCACCAGTGACTTCGGTCATCTATTTGTCCTTTCAAGAATGTACCGGCTGCCTGGAATCGCTGGTCAATGTATTTCCCAAGACGCAATACAAAACTGACTCCATAGAAAATATAATCTTAACCGCACTTTCACTGGATTACTCAGAAACGCTAATGGCACCATCCGGAGCCCAAGCGGAAAAATCACGCGCGGAAGCCATTGCTAAGAAAAACTACGTCCTCGTAGTCGATGGCTCGATACCCGACGATAAAGCCGGCGCTGGTTTCTTCATCCAGTCAGGCAAAACTGGCCTACAGTTGCTCAAAGAAGCCGCCACAAATGCTGCCTTAGTGGTTTCGGTAGGCACGTGCGCCAGTTTTGGCGGATTACCTGCCGCCAAAGGCATAAACGGTCTGAGCCCCACTCGCGCTATTTCGATCAAAGCGGCTCTAAAAAGCTTTGGCGGCACCTACGCAACTAAAAAAGTGATCAATGTCGCTGGATGCCCGCCGATTGCCGAAGTCATTGCAGGCACCCTCATGTATTGGATTTTGAATAAAAAAGCACCAGAACTAGATTCAAATTTCCGTCCAAAAATGTTTTACGGCGAAACCGTACACGATGAATGTTATCGGGAAGAGTTTTTTGAAGACGGGTTGTTTGTCAACAGTTTCGACGATGAAGGTGCGCGCAAAGGCTATTGCTTGCTCAAAATGGGGTGTAAAGGCCCCGTCACTCATAATGCTTGCTCAAAGTTGAAGTGGAATCAACGCACGGGATTTCCTATGGAAGCCGGCCATGGCTGTCTTGGATGTTCTGAACCTGGATTCTGGGATATGGCGGTTCCAGGCAAAGGGGTTGGTTTTTACAAAGCACTTGATGAGTCAATGGTTGACGATTAACTAGCGTTATCAATTCCGCATCTTGACATGACGGAAACAGGAGATTTTTTATGGCTACAAATATAGTAATAGACCCCGTTACTCGCATTGAGGGACACCTGCGCATAGAGGCTGAACTGGGCCTGGATGGAAAAACCGTAACCAAAGCCTACAGCAGCAGCACGATGGCGCGCGCGATTGAAGTCATCATGCAAGGCCGCGATCCTCGCGACGCCTGCCACATCTCGCAACGGATCTGCGGGGTCTGCACAGTGGTTCATGGGCTAACATCGGTCCGTGCAGTTGAAGACGCCTTGGGGATCAAGGTACCGGAAAATGCGGAATTGATCCGTAATCTGATGATCGGGGCGCAGTACATCCATGATCACGTCATGCATTTTTATCATCTGCATGCGCTGGACTGGGTGGACGTGGTGTCGGCGCTGAGCGCGGATTCGGCGGCCACTGCGGCCCTGGCAAAAGCCAACAATCCCGTTTATTACGCAAGCAAAAGCAACGCCACCCTGAAGACCGATTTTGATGGCGTAAAAGCCAAGCTGAAAAACCTGCTGGACAGAGGCCAGTTGGGCTTGTTTGCCAATGGTTACTGGGGGCACCCAGAATACAAACTACCGCCAGCGGGCAATCTGCTGGCCGTTGCCCATTATCTGGATGCACTCGGCTGGGCGCGTGAAGTAGTGAAACTACATACCATCTTTGGTGGCAAAGATCCTCATCCCAACTTGGTGGTTGGCGGTGTAC
>CAYQMO010000468.1:0-1955 GCA_964418315.1 uncultured Geobacter sp.
TCTAAACCGGACAGATTATGTGCTACAAGACCGGACATACCATTAACTCGCGACAATGGTGCTTTGTTGCGTTGACACTTGGAGGCCGCCGTAGTAATGTGAGGCACTTTTCATGGAAGATCGTGGCAGTATTAGTCTGAAAACCTTGCCATTTGATCTATGACAAAAATATTATAAACTATAATAACAACATAAAAAGTTGCTTTATGTGCTTGCTTGATGTACTTAAAAGCTCATGATGATTTCTCGCTACATCAACGACCTGCTGACTCAAGGCAAGTATTGTTTTAGTGGTGTGGAGGCGGCTCAAACGCTTGGTTCAGGCGTTATTGCTACTCGTGCGGCACTGAGACGCTTGCGGCACAAAGGCAAGATTGCCATGCCGTTCCGTGGCTTCTACGTAATAGTTCCACCAGAGCTGAGAAACCTAGGATGTTTGCCTGCCAACCAGTTCATTCCTTCGCTGATGGCTCATCTGGAAGAACCCTACTATGCAGGGCTGCTTACCGCTGCTGAGCATCATGGTGCTGCACACCATCGCCCTCAAGCTTTTCAGGTTGTGGTACAGCGATCCCGTCCTGGAATAACCTGTGGCGGCGTCCGGGTTGATTTCATCTCTCGAAAAAATGTTGCTGCAATTCCCACTCAGGACTTCAAGACTCCACGCGGTTACCTTAAGGTTTCCACTCCTGAAGTTACTGCTTTTGATTTAGCCGGATACCCGCACCATGCTGGTGGACTGGACAATGCCGCAACCGTTTTAAGCGAGTTGGCAGAGTTCATGGATGCCGGGAAGCTGGCAAGTATCACTGAACTATCCCCGCTAGCGTGGTCCCAGCGACTTGGATATCTGTTGGAGTTAATAGGCGAAGCTGAGTTGGCTGAGGGATTAGCCGAATATGTGCGCAGCAAGGATGCAGTGCCTATTCCCCTCTCTTCGACACAACCTCATAAAGGGGTGCGTCAGGATATGCGCTGGCGACTGTTTCCAAATGAAAAAGTAGAACCGGAATTATGATCCCACTCGACTACATCACTGCCTGGCGAACACATGCGCCTTGGCCGCAATTGTCACAGGTTGAACAAGACCTGATTATCTGTCGGGCTTTAGTGGATATTTATAGTCACCCACTTCTGGCAGAAAGTCTCGCTTTTCGTGGAGGGACAGCACTGTTTAAGCTGCATCTCCAGCCAGCGCGTTATTCTGAAGATATTGACCTGGTGCAGATGAAACCGGGTCCCATCGGTCCGGTAATGGATGCGGTTCAGGAAAAGCTGAATCCCTGGCTGGGTGTTCCCAAGCGGAAGCAGTCTGAGGGGCGGGTAACGCTCATGTGGCGGGTGGAATCTGAAGAAGGGTTGCCACTACGGTTGAAAGTAGAGATCAACTCCCGTGAGCACTTTACGGTGCTGGGGTATCAGCCTTTCAAATTCGAGATGGTCTCCCGCTGGCATACCGGAACATCGACCATCTCAACGTACAGCATTGATGAATTACTTGGCACTAAACTGCGTGCCCTCTATCAGCGGAAAAAGGGTCGTGACCTGTTTGATCTATGGTACGCCGCAAAAACACTGGAGGTCAGTCCAGAGGCTATTGTCTCCTGCTTCTTGCGCTACCTGGAACATCAAGAACACCAGGCGTCACGAGCAGAGTTTGAGCTGAACCTGTTTGGGAAATTAAATGACAAACGATTTCTTGATGATATTGGCCCTCTGCTTACCACCGGGTCGTCATGGGATTACAGGGCGGCGGCGCTTTATGTACTGCATACGCTGGCTCCATTGATGCCGGGGGATGCATGGGTGAAGACGGAAGAACAGATGCAGTTTTTGAAAAATTAGTAAGCTGACACGAAATTGTGGAGTGTTCATTAATAATACAAACGGAGTCCTTTTTTACCCAACCCGGACGAGCCGGAACCAAATAAATTCCTTTCATGCTATAATTACAG
>CAYQMO010000469.1:0-1951 GCA_964418315.1 uncultured Geobacter sp.
GCTTTTATTTCAAAAAATTATCCATAATGCAAATCACCATGTCCACTGAAGAACTGAAAAACACGATCGCAACCTACTGCGCAACCCGTCCGGAGATTGTTGCCTGTTATCTCTTCGGCTCCCGTGCGAGAGGTAAAGAGCGACCGGGAAGTGATGTGGATATTGCCTTGCTTCTGGATAGAGCAATTGCGTCTTCAGACTATTATGACCTGAAAATGGATTATTATTCTGATTTGGAGAGAGTTTCAAGGCTCGATATTCACCCGCTTATTATGAATGATGCCGGTGAAGTTGTGCTGGGGCAGGTGTTCGGAAAAGGAGTAGTTGTGTATGATAAAAATCCGGAAGAATTACGGAGTTTTCGACGTCACAAACTGCCACTGATTGCGGAGTTTTCTTATTATATTGATATGCGCCTGAACAGGCTGCGCAGTCGTTATGGAGGTGAGGCTCGTGGTTGACCGAAATATTCTGGTGGCCAAAGTGACCACTATTGAAAAATGTATCAACAAGGTGAAAGAAAAACGTTCTGCGTCAATTGATGAGTTCATAGTTGACGAAGACAGCCAGGATATCGTCCTGTTCAACCTCATGCAGGCGATTCAGGGATGTGTTGACATGGCCGCTCATATTGTGAGTGATGAAGGATATGGCATGGCCGGCAGCATGAACGATTTCTTTTATCTGCTGCGCGGTCGAAATATAATTTCTGTTGATTTACAGGAAAAATTGATCAGTGCCGTCGGATTCCGCAATCTTATTGTTCATGAATATGCCAAACTGAACCTGAATCAGGTATATGATATTGCAACGCATGGTATATGTGATCTGGAGGCGTTTGTTTCGATTGTCGTCAGACGCTTCGCATAAGTCATGACCACCCGCAGAGCGGGGGTCTTGAGGAAAGCCCCTAAAAGGGGCTGAAAATCAGAGTCAAAAACAAGATGGTTCAAGCATTCTACTCATCCGACTCCCTCGTCATGTTTGTAGTCCTCCATCTTCAGGTGTAAGGCATACTCTAGAATGATTCTTCAAAAGAAGACATAGGGTCTCCAAGGTTCCCGCATAATCATAATGTCAAACATGCCACGGTCTCTGACTCCGGATGCGAACAAGGAAAAATGGTTTAATCAGGCCTCATCTGTCAGTGTAAGCAGATTCTTACCGTAAAATCACAATTCGATCATCGGAAGTAACGTATGATATTTACCCCCGCCAACCAGGCAATGTTCCGCTATCTTGCCGTTCTCACTGCCGCTTCCATGGCGGCAATGCAGGGCTACTCCATTTTGTTCAACAACTACGCGGTTGAGACAATCCACCTCGAAGGGATACATATCGGACTGATCCAGTCGGTGCGCGAAATCCCCGGCTTTTTCGCGCTTACGGCGATCTACGTCATGATGGTCATTCGGGAACATCGCCTGGCGGCTCTCTCCGTAGCTCTCCTTGGCATTGGAGTCGCCCTGACCGGTTTTTTCCCCACCTTTGGCGGTGTCGCCGTTACTACCGTGATAATGAGCATCGGTTTTCACTACTATGAGACCGTCAATCAATCCTTAACTCTCCAGTACTTCTCGATTCATCAATCCCCATTGGTTATGGGAAAGCTTCGTAGCCTGGCGGCCATCGCCAGCATCGTCTCTGCGGCCATCATCTGGTGTATGGGATTTTTTCTTGGCTATACCGCGATGTTTATGGTGGTTGGCGGTGCCGTTTTTCTGGCAGGGATCTGGGCCTGTTTTCGCGATCCTTCACATGCTGATATTCCTCCGCAGAAATTGCGGATGTTTCTGAAGAGGCGTTACTGGCTCTATTACCTGTTAACCTTCATGTCTGGCGCAAGACGCCAGATCTACATGGTTTTTTCCATGTTTCTGATGGTCAAGATGTTTCATTTTTCGGTACAGACAATAACGGTGCTCTTTATTGTCAATAATATCATCAACTG
>CAYQMO010000470.1:0-695 GCA_964418315.1 uncultured Geobacter sp.
AGGTCGTCGGTTCGATTCCGACAAACGGCTCCAAAAAAACAAGCACTTACAATTTAGGTTGTAGGTGCTTTTTTATTCATGCCGTAGTAAATGCCGTATAAAATTTGAAATAACATCTATTCCGATCTTCTGTATGGTAAAATATATTTCTGTGTCACCTTTTGACAGGAGCAGAATGTCATTGATTCGGACAGCACACTGGTACTCAATCTGGGAAAACTATCCGGAGGCACCAAGAGAACGGTCGAATTTGCAATTAAACATTCTCGACCGTACCTGACTATTCAGATGGAAGAGAAGCCAGATGTTACGGCAGTGATTGAATGGATACAGCAAAATAGCATTTGTACCCTGAACATTGCTGGCCCAAGAGAGTCAAAGTGTCCGGGAATTTATTTGATAGTCGAAGCTTACCTGCGAAAGGTATTAGAGCGTGTTGTCGGGTGAAATACGTCATTCACAATTGGTTTGTAACCATGGGAGGTCATGACAATCAATGAAACGCTATAATATCACAACTGTAGCAATCCTTTTGGTAGGCTGTATTTGCGCCTCAAAATATATTATCAGAAGTTGAAACGTGGTTGCTTCTGATTTACCGCAGGGCTTTCAAACAGCATAAGATAAAGTCCATTTTGTTGAGAATTACACCTGTCACCTGTGTTTGATCTATATTAATTGTTTAGGGCTGCTCT
>CAYQMO010000470.1:705-1925 GCA_964418315.1 uncultured Geobacter sp.
AGGGCCACTTGACTTCCCATGAAACCATATTTCCCCATACCCTTACTAGGCGCATTTTCCATGATGGCCTGCGCTTTTCTCTGGAGCGTGGCAGGTCTTTTCATAAAAATCCTGGACTGGAATCCATTCCTGATTGCAGGCATGAGAAGTCTGATCGCTTTTTTCTTTCTTCTGATGATTGTCCGAACTGTCCGTTTGTCATGGTCGTGGCCTCTTGTAGGGGCCGCACTGGCCAATGCAGCCACAATGCTGCTCTTTGTCGCAGCCAACAAAACCACTACGGCAGCCAACGCCATAATTTTGCAATACCTGGCCCCAGCCTTTACTGCCATATTGGGTGTCATCATCCTGAAGGAAAATATTCGTCGGGAGCAGCTAATAGCTCTGATGCTGACTCCTGTCGGTATGGCTCTGTTGTTTCTGGACCGATTATCCGCTGGTCAAATGTTTGGTAACCTACTGGCACTAACATCAGCATGTACTTTTTCCCTGATGTTCATATTCACCCGAATGCAGAAGGAGGGTAATCCGTTGCAGTCATTTATGGCCTCCCATGCTATTACCGCTCTGATCGCTCTGAGCATTGCCGCTTTCCTACCAATTCCCCGGTTCACTCCTGGTGCACTCGGCAGCATCCTGATACTCGGAGTTTTTCAAATAGGCTTGGCTGCCGTATTTTTTTCCTATGGCATCAAGCGCGTTTCTGCGGTTACTGCAAACTTGATCGCATTGATAGAGCCAGTGTTTAACCCGGTGTGGGTCTTTCTGCTACTTAGAGAAGCGCCATCAGCACAGGCTATACTTGGAGGCTCCATCATTATCGGTTCTGTAACAGCGGCTAGTCTGATCAGCGGATGGCGTGCAAAGAGTAATGAAACCTTGTAAAGTCCAATTTGAACTCTACCACGCCATGATCGCATGAATCAGGAAGAGAAAATGGCTAATCCATTGTTTCCATATTGATTCTTTCACAAAAAAGTAATTGTGGGTATGGGTGCGGAACATTCTATTCCCTGAAAGAGTTGAAGGCCAATAAGGTGTAAAAGGGGCGGGCTGATGAACGGCACAAACGGCGTAATGATGCAGTATTTTCACTGGTATTCACCTGCGGGTGGCACTTTGTGGGAAACTGTTGCTGCAAAATCCAAAGAACTCGCTAAAGCCGGAGTTACTGCGCTTTGGCTTCCACCCGCCTACAAAGGGATTGGTGGTGGATCGGA
>CAYQMO010000471.1:0-1925 GCA_964418315.1 uncultured Geobacter sp.
CCGAAAACGCACACCCCCGGTTCACGGGTGAAGAATCTCGGCCACAGATATTACAACCCGGGGGTGGGACGATGGCTGTCGAGGGATCCGATGGCAGAGATGGCGTTTGTACTGAAATTAACCGCCAAGAAAACTCGGAACTTTCCCTCGCTGTTGCCCATACTAACACAGGAATTAAATAAAGATACGATACGTCGATTAATTGCACCCGCAACTTTGACCGATTATTTGTTTGTGCGTAGTTCTCCCATTGATGGGGTGGATATATTGGGACTAGAGAGGTGTCACCACGGCGATGCTTGGTCTTCCTGTAAACCGTGTCGGTCGGGTGAGAGATGGGGGTCTCGCCAACTTGACGTGAAAGAAGCCAACGGTTGTTCCTATCCTGAAACTTTCCCTGGGCCACCATCCGGAGACCCTGACAACCCGACAGGGTTTTGTCCTTTCCGTGCAGCCTGTGATAACCATGACTGCTGCTATGGCACATGCAACTCGGTAAAACTGTCTTGTGATGCAAATTTCTGTTTCAGCATGAGGAGATCTTGCGATGCTTGCGTGCTCGCTTATCCATTGTGGCTACGGCCAATTCTTCTCAGCATCTGTTACGCATGGGCTGATACATACTGCGCAGCGGTAGTTGTAAGAGGGGGTGGCGCTTATCAGGAAAATCAACGAGACCACTGTACGCCATGTTGTTGCGGCGAACCTGTCTTAAGGGACCTTTAGGAAAGTCGCAATAAGCCAAGCCGTTAAGATCGTCCAAGTCCAATGCGATGAGTAGGTTGGGGGCGTAAGGATGGAGGGTTGATAGTCGTGGCAATAAAATTAATTCTGTGTTTTGGGTTGCTTATAGTGACAAGCATTCCTATTGCCTGCACGAGACGGGATTTGCCTATAAGCCCTCTCTATAAAAGCATTACTGACGATGACATTGAGGAGATAATGCGGTTACTGGAGGCAGGCGCAAATGTCAACGTCGCTGATAGTCGCGGCAGGACGCCTCTGTATATTGCAGCTTTGTACAACAGGGTGCGTATAGCACAAATTCTTTTGGATCGGAATGCGAACCCCAATGTTGCATCAGGATGGAAAAGTGCGGCGACGCCGCTTATGGTGGCTTCTCAAGCGGGCCACTTTGAAATGGTGACGTTGCTGACTGAGCGAGGAGCCCGCATCAATGATTCGAATAGGAGCGGTGCCACAGCACTTCATTTTGCAGCATGGGAACGTCACGTTGCAATTGTTCGAAAGTTAATTGAGAGTGGAGCAGATGTTAGCATTCAAGATCGGCAGGGGAACACCGCTCTTCATTCAGAATATGTGACTGATGAACGGTATAATGAAAGATATCTCGACATTGCTAAAATCCTCGTCGAACGTGGCATTCCAGCTGGCTGCTCTAACAAACGTGGAAAAACCCCACTTCACGATGCCTGTATTCTTGGGAATAGAGATGTCGTTGCTTTTCTTTTGGAGCATGGCGCAGATCCCAATCCACAGTCAAAATGGTATTTGTCACCAATCCGACTGGCAAAACAGAAAGGGAGTGATGAAATTGAGGGTTTGTTAAACGGTGTTTTGGTCAGCCCTTATCGCGCCGTAAAAAGTCCGTAGTTGTTACTGTTCGAATTCGTGCCGGCATCGGGGTCTGTGTTTAGGAGGAGAGCAGGGGCACCCATGAGAAGCGAAGTCGAGACAGAATCGAAGACAAGGGGTCAGGCTTTTGATAATGAATAGCTGACAGGAAGAATCACATGATGACAGCAGGGGCAAGTTGCGATAAATAAGAAATGTCTTACTGACCAATATCATGCCCTACACCTACACATCCCAACCCCAAAACGCAGTGCCTGCAAAATCTTTTGCAGGGCCGAAAACGCACACCCCCGGTTCACGGGTGAAGAATCTCGGCCACAGATATTACA
>CAYQMO010000472.1:0-1921 GCA_964418315.1 uncultured Geobacter sp.
CCCTACAGGCAGATTAAACGCATCCTGATTTTTCAACCACTTTATGACGGACTCATCCTCCCCTTGTGTTGAAAATAGCAGTCTTGGAAGATTAACATAGTCAGAGGAGAAGGGTTCCTTGTTGCGTTGAAGAACATCTTTAAATTGCCAGGTATAGGAAACATATTCATCCGTGCGTTCAATTTTTGGGTCTAATTTTACTTTCAATAGCTTGTAATTCAATGAAGTACCAACAGGAACCTTGATTGTAATGTTTAGTCTTTCAATAGGACAATCCGAATGAATTGGTTCATCCCCCAGGAGCCAGTGGATCATTCCTGCTATGCTTTTAATCTCGTATGAGCAATTAATCACAGAACCTAACTCAAGTCCGGTATGAGTGATTACCATTTCCCTAAGATGGCTAAAAGCTTTCAGGTTATTGCCAAAGGCGGGAAGAACTTCATTAAATCCATTCTGCGGTGTTTCAATTTTTTCACGCTGCCCATTTTCTGTATAAGATTGGTTGACAACGACTTTCTGAAATTGTGGATTGTAAGTAATTCTTGTCTCACCGAAAAGACTTTGAAAGGCTCTGTGGGTTAGCAGCTTTTGCCTTTTTTCAACCTTGCTTAACATACTACCATCCCTGTTTAAAACATACGTCTTATTCAGTTGTAAGTAAACAGCATCTGCCTCCGGATAATCCCTGTTTCCGGCTTGACCATAAGCGGATAGGCAGATTAAAGTGTTCAAGACAATAAAGAGTGTTCCTATTAATTTCATGATGTTAGCGGTTTAAGATGATTGGATTTTCGGTGAGCGATTTTTGAATTTTTACAGCATCACGGAAAGATGGCCAATCCTCTGGTTGATATACCCTTTTTTTGAAGGTGCCTTTTTCCTGTAACAGCAGATTATTACCTTTCAAATAGCATGAAGCTTCAAAGTTGGCACCACTCCCCTCCACTCTCTCCATTTTTGGTGTCCATGTGATTTTGTAACTTCCTGGTAAGGTGGTTTGATCTGAAATTTCAACAGTTCTTGAGCATCCATCCCTGAATGGGAAGGTCTTCGTCTCTTGTTTCGTTTCCATGTTCAAATGCCGCATGGCAGAGGAGAATATGCCGGAGGCAGCCAGTGGAACCATAATGATTTCGTGCTCCGTAACGACCGCATAATCCGGAATTTCGAAGTGGATAGTTAATGTAATTGGACCGGACATATATTGATAGGGATCTGCTCCATAAGAGAGATTTCTGATGATGGCCTGCGGAGCAATTTTTAAGAGTTCATTTTCAAGGTTGCTTTTCCACAGGGCTTTGTAAGAACCAGTGAACATCCTGCGAAGTGATGCATCTGATTGACCTTCAGCTACTATTTTGATCTGACCCTTCAATAATCCGTGTCTGTCCAGTGATGAAATGGCATCAATTTTTACATAATGGTTCTGCGGATCAGATATTGGTGTCTCCAAAAGGTCAGAACCCTCGGGGATACCTGGAAGATAGTTTTGTTGTTGCTCTGCGCTTGACCACAATTCCCTGACAAATGGCACCCAGGTTGGATCAAGCGGAATAAGCTTTCCATCTCTGAGTTTTACGATGGTGACACAATGGTTGAACTGGTCTGCAGGAATACGGTCTATCCGTGATCCTGCCATGGTCATAGCCGGATAGGACTTAAACCCTGCAGCCCTGAGCATGGTGATCAGCATACCAGCCTTGTCTTTGCAAACTCCTAACCGATCCCGAAAATTAATACTGCCCTTGTGCAGTGTGAACCCTTCACCCTTGCCCATGGAAAGTCCGAGATACCTGAGCTCGTCAGCCACCCAGTGGGTAAGCCTGCTGATGGAATCCATCTCAGAAACTGAGCCTGCAACTATTTCTTTGACTTTTTGGGCAATTTCCGGGGTTGACTCAAAACTGTTGTAATCTTC
>CAYQMO010000473.1:0-1530 GCA_964418315.1 uncultured Geobacter sp.
GCTATAGTTAGCAAGAAAATGACCAGATCCTACCATCCATTTCGCAGTGCAGAGCGGAAACATATTAGAGCCTATCTAATGCCCTACATCATTTTTCTGCGCGGATAGCTCGATAGCCCTTTTTACATTTGACCGTGCACAATTTATTTCCGGAGACTATGGCTTCTTCCAGGGTGTCGAACCACTCCTTTCTGACGGTACCGGGTGAACCAACCCTTCCCCACTCCTTAATCAACGACCAATCATTGAATAGACCAGGTGTCACAAACATCTGATAAAAACGATGCAGTATTACTCAGCCCGCTCGCCTCAAAGTTGTTCTTGACTTATCAAGGACTATGTGAAATTCTGGCTCTGCTTCCAGTGTGAAGCACTTAGAAATACTGGCATGTCAACGACATGGCCGCCATTAATTACTGGTTTCACGGAACCGCCAAGGAATTATTATGATTACCAATGCCTCTTTAGAGGATGTGCTTGCACGTCCATACCCCTCGCTTGACCAATTTGCTGACGCCGAGAAACGTTTTCAATTTGGTGCTTATCAAGATGCTTTAACACTTCTTTTAGATCCCAATCAAATCGTTATTCACTCAGTTCCAGCTGGTGCCGGTTCTGGAAAAACTCGCTTATTGGTCGCGATTCTGAATGGCTTATTACGCTATGGAGTGCCCTACGACCAAATTGAAGCTATATCGTTTACGAATGCATCATCCAACGATTTTCGGCGTAAACACATCGAAGCACTGGTGAATGGAGGTACAGAATTTAGTCTTTCACCTGAAAATATCTGCTTTAGCACCATCCACCAGTGCGCAATGAATGTGCTTAAGAAGTTGCAACCACACATGGGTGGTGTTGCTTATTATTTTGAGGACGCGCCGACCGGCGCACAGGATGACGAGGACGAAGAACGCCGGCGAGCTGTGCGTTTGGCATTGTACTCATCGGTGGTTTATGGCGAGGGAGATGAAGCCCTGCTAGATACGCTAGCCAGTTATGCCGAGCAAAACGAAAAGACTTTTATTCTGGATGATTTAGGTACTGGAAATCATTTTGAAAGAGCTCAAAAACTAATTAAAGAGGAGTTGGCTAGCGACGCAGGTTTGGGGGCTTTTACCAATATGGCTGAGGGTGGGCCGGACTTTTGTATTGCGGTTGCGACCGATGCATTGATGCGTCTGTATAAGGCAAAGATTCCTTTGGAAACAAAGCGTAGTATTTACGGAATCCCGGCTTATATGGCTGTTGACGAAGCTCAGGATCTAGACTTTCTGCAGCTGCTGTTTATACGTGCCTTAGCTCAGAACGGTACTTCAATCATATTGGTCGGCGATAGTCGGCAAACATTGTATGAATTCAGACAGTCTCTATCGGATTATCCATTCCTTCAGAAATTTATGGATGATTTCGTTAAGGGTACGACAATTAACGCATCCATCAGCGAACACGCACTTCGCACCAATTACCGCTGCCGTAAAGAAATAGTTGATGCAGCCGAAGATATTTCTGATTTGGCTGTGGAATATA
>CAYQMO010000473.1:1540-1907 GCA_964418315.1 uncultured Geobacter sp.
TTGGAATCAGGAGCCAAGGCCAAGCAATCTGCGGTTAATTGAAGATCCTGAGCATATTGCGAAAGGATTGCCAAACATTAACGCAAGCAATCAGCAAGAAAAATGTAGTGCGGCGATTTCCGTTATTATCGGTGAACCTGCTGATCCGATATATCAGTCAGCGGATGAGCCAACTGCCGGTCCTGGTGGTGCACTAAGGCTACTTCCTGAATTTAAAGCTGTTGATAAATTAACCAAATCAAAAACTAAAAAGCCCAAGCTGTCACAAATCATGGCTTTAAGCGGTGGTCATGAAGAGCATCGTATTCATGCTCACTTTATTAAGTTGTATGAAAGGGCTATAGCCGGTGAAACGGCTGGGATCATT
>CAYQMO010000474.1:0-515 GCA_964418315.1 uncultured Geobacter sp.
ATAAGGTATCTATAACTTCCACAAAATTGTGAAAATCGATCTTGAATTCCAATTCGGCAAACCCACGTGGGGACGTAACTGGCTGCAATTTCAGCTACTACAGAGCCTAGCCCTCCATAGGTTGAATGTTCTTCTAATGAAACTATGACCTGATGTTTTTTACAAATAGAAATGATCTGGTCAATGTTGATTGGTTTCAATGACGGTGCACTCCAAACTGAGCTGCCATCGAACTTCTGGGAAACGTGCAATGCAGTCTTCACCATAGAACCGGTCGCTATAAACCCGATCACGCCATCACCGGACTTAATATGGCATAAGTCACCCCAACATAAGTCAAGTTGAGATTGATGAATATCACCTAAATTATCTTTTAACATGCCTGCTAAAGCCCGAAGATGACCGACTTCCTGCAATGCTGCTACCGCCAGAAGTATACCAAGGAAAAAAAGCACCGAAGCTGTATCAATCTTTCTTAACACCCCAATAACCGTTACCGAACTTTTCTCTTCATG
>CAYQMO010000474.1:525-1896 GCA_964418315.1 uncultured Geobacter sp.
CCCGATTTAATATGACACAATCCACCCCAACATAAGTCAGGTTGAAATTGATGAATATCACCCATATCATCTTTTCCCATCCTCAAATAGACGGGATAATTTGCTTTCAGTGCTAGATTCATGCATTGATTCATTTCATGCCTATCTGCTGGTGAAAGAATTGATATGTTTGGTACAGCTCGCAAAGCGGCAATATCTTCAGTGCTTTGGTGGCTAGACCCTAAGCTGCTGTAAACCACTCCTGCACCATCTCCAATCAGTATTACTGGTAACTGCTGATAACAAATATCTAGTTTGATTTGTTCTAGCACTCGTATAGGAATAAAGGCGCTTAGTCCATAGACAATAGGCTTAAAGCCAGACTTGGCGAGTCCAGCGGCTACACCAATCATGTTTTGTTCAGCAACGCCAGCATTAATATATTGCTGAGGACAAATTTGGCGAAATTGATCAAATAATGAGTATCCGTGATCCCCGCTTAGTAGAAGAACCCGATCATCTAACTGTGCAGCTTCTGTCAGGCATGTTGCAAACGTGTTTCTCATTGGATTGTCTTCAGTTAGTTATCCAACTCATTCATCGCCATAGCATAACTATCGGGAGTGAGGCGAGTATAATGCCACCGATTATCGCACTCCATAAAAGAGACTCCTTTTCCTTTTACAGTATGAGCTATGATGGCCTTGGGTTTCCCAGGAGATGAAGTTTGAATTTTCGTAATAGTTGTATCTAATATAGATTCGTTATGTCCATCTACATCAAGAGCTTCAAATCCAAAAGCCCTGAACTTTTCCGAAATATTTCCCAATTCCATAACTTCTGATGTTTTGCCCATTGCTTGGTAGCCATTTGCATCAACAATTACGAACAAGTTATCCAGTTTGAATTGAGATGCGAACATTGCTGCTTCCCAAATAGATCCTTCATTTATTTCACCATCTCCCACAATAGCAAAACACTTCTGTCCTGTTTGTTGACGTTTAGCGCCTAAGGCCATTCCTACCCCAACACACAGTCCATGGCCCAATGACCCTGAAGTGACTTCCAGTCCTGGAACATGCGCATCAGAAAGCCCCTTCAGCAGAGTACCGTCACCACAATAATTCTTCAAGTCGTCATCATTGAGCCACCCCAGTTCTTTCATGCAAGCGTACTGGGCCATGATTCCATGTCCCTTACTGAGTATTAAGTAATCTCTTCCTGGTGCTTCAGGTTGGCCACTTCCTAAATTCAGATGAGATCGATAAAGGACTGCTAAGATCTCAATTATGGAAAAAGCGCAACCAATATGCACTGTTGAGCCTGCATAGGCCATTTTCAAAACTGATTTTCTCAACCTTCGAGGTTCAAATAAAGACATGTTTGACATTC
>CAYQMO010000475.1:0-1833 GCA_964418315.1 uncultured Geobacter sp.
ACAGGCAGGCAGGTTGTAATTGCAGACATCGACCAAGGCGATGGCGTTGCAGAGGCCGTGCGGAGCGTCGTAGAGTCCACCCATGGCGTGAGCCATTGAGTGAACGATACCGAGACCGGCACTGTTGAAGCTGTAGGCAGCTGCCATTTCAGCCCATACCATCTGTTCGACAGCCCTGTCGTTGTTGCGATTGGCAGCAGACTGACGAAGATTCTGGAAAATTTCTGTGATAGCCCAGAGGCCCGGGCCGTAGGCAGACTGTACGCAGAGACGCGAAGCTATGGCTTCTACAGCATGGGTCAGCGCGTCCATACCGGTATAGGCGACAAGTTCCTGGGTCATACACTGGTGAAGCAGCGGATCGTTAACAGATTTACTAGGCGTACAGTTTGGATCAAACAGAGCCATTTTGTACATCTTCTCGGTGTGATTGATGATCGAGAAGCAGGAGACTTCCGAACCGGTTCCTGATGTGGTGTTTATAGCAAGATGGGGAATCTTGTTATTTTTTGTGGCCTTAAATGCGCCTTCAAAGGAACCAACGTCCTGGCAGTCATGGCTGTACACAAGTTTGATGGCCTTGCCGCAGTCTGTGGAGCTGCCGCCGCCCAGAGTTATGAGACCGTCAAATTTGCCGGAAGCCAACATTTTAGCACCAGCCATGACTTCATGGTCTTTCGGATTGGCAGTGGCTTTATCAAACAGCTCGGATGCCACACCGGCAGCTTTCAGAATTCCCTGGATTGCCTCTACGATACCGGTTCCACGAAGACCGGTAGTGACGATCAAGGCATTAGTCATACCAAGTGCTTTGGCATCATTGCCAACCATCGTGTGTGCACCCCAACCGATATTTACGGAAGGATAGGCGTGTTGCATTTTGATCGGATATTCGGTTCTCTGCTGGGTAAGTGTCCGTTTTACATCTCTGTTGTGTGACATGGGTACTACCTCCTTTTTGGGTGTGTGCTGCCTTTGAGTTGGATTAATTACATTGCACTGTTTACGGTGACCACTACATCTGTCCTTTCAAAAATTTAGTTCCCACCTCCTCATAACCTGGTTTTATGATCATCTCTCTCAGCGGCAGATAAACCGCTGTTTAAAAGTCGAGTTTCATCATGGTTGAGCTGATTATAGCTTTAGCAAGTTGAATGCCAATATTTATTATCACATAATTACAGCCAGTTATGATTCATTTCAGTGGGACCGTCGTCAAGGGGGTTGTCGGTGCGGGGTGATATGGAACACTTTTATATAATATTGTCCACAATAGGTACTTTTTCGGATATGGATTTTGTCTACAGTGGGGAATTTCAACACAGATGAGGCAGTTCATAGATCGCCCGCCTCACTCCGCAGCGGTCATCTGCTGCGTGAAGGTTCCGGCAACTTCCCCACGCACGCCCCATGCAGCCTCCAGCGCAGAGCGCTCTACCGGGACAATCATGGCATTCCGGCATGGACTCGGCGCGGGTGCGGCTGATTTGGAGCAGGGATGACCAGCGGGGAATACCTTCGACAAGAGCCGACGCAAACCCTTTTTCGTAAGCACCGTCAACTGAAAACTCATCCGTATGGCATAACAGGCAAGGATAGATTCTACCGGAAGGGGTGATATAGGGGTTTTCAATAAACGTGCAGCACTCCTGGCGGGCAGCAAGATCACTCCGCCACTCCAGTGCTGCAACAGTGCCGATTTTTTTATAGAGTTCACGGAACTGTTGCTCGGTGTCGTAGCGCTCCAGCAGGCGCATATATTGGTGGCTATCAGGAGGCGCAACAACTGAGCCATCTGTCGCCCGCCCCTGAAGAACCAGGGTGCCGCTGATG
>CAYQMO010000476.1:0-1829 GCA_964418315.1 uncultured Geobacter sp.
GATCAAAAGCCAGGTAGTTCTGAACCTGGCTGGATGGGCGCCCACGGGAGACCTGATTGATCACAGCTGGTTCCGTCATATCCGGCGCAAGGACAAACCCTACTATCAGGCCATACTGCTCCTGGGACGGATCGCCTACATGTATCGACCGGTGGATGTCCTGGACCCGAGAAACCAGTTGGTGATCGGACGCGCCCAGAAATTCGAAGCGGACTTGTGGCAACAGAGCCGAAGATCGCTGGCCACCTATTTCGGCATGTCCATGAATGATGTGGATGCAGCTTTGGAAGCCTTGAAACGTATTGGAGTGATCTGGACGGAATTGAGAACCATCGTCGTCAAGGGGCTGCGAATGTCCAATACCATGTACATCGGACTTAACACAAAGATATTACTTGAAATATCGACCCCTATGGTACTGCAGACCGATAGCTATACCTCTGGAGAGGTAGAGCTATCCGCCAACGGTGCTATAGCTATAGGTCTACAGAGGGATACAAATACAGAGATTACCCAGAAGATTACCCAGAAAAGCAGAAGCAGGGCTGCTGCCGAGAAAACTCGATTTTCTGTAAAACAGATTAAATCACAAACAGTCCGGGAAGCAATTGCCACCCTACCGCATGATCTTCAGCAGGATGCCTGCCAGATCGTTCATGAGGAGGCAAAGGCCGGTGACGAGGTTATTGCCAGCAACTTCCAGTTAATGGCTTCACGGAAGGATCTCACCGGCGGATTGTTGCGTAGTTCAGTACGCCAGGATTATGCGGCGGTTCAGCGAAAACAGATGAGTGACCAGGAGGCAACACGGCAGAAAAACCTCGCCGAGCAAGAGGCCATTGAGTATCAGCGCACCGTCGATGAAAAAGAACAGGCACAGGCGGCCCAGGAGTGGTGCACAAGTGATGAGGGGAAGCGATTTCTGCAAATGCTTGAGACGTTGCCGGAACCAATGCCGTCGGAGGCAGACCGGGAGTCTCGTGAAGGTCTCCAGAGAGAGAAGCTCAACCTGCAGCGCCGGGAATTGCTCAATGCCGGTCTCTTGAAAAGTCCACATAACTTCGAAGAGCGTTCACAAATGTACACAAATTTTGTTAGCAGCGCGTAGATGAATCGGATATAACTAAGGCAAATAAGTGTGTTGCATCCATATAGGAAACAAACAAAACAATTACGAATTTCAGAAATGAGAGTTTTTTACGTCATCATTGACAGGTGTGAATTCAGAATCGTTAGCCTATGGCAACGGTCAAGCACCACCCACGGGATTAGCCAACCTAAGCAGTGCTCTTTCATGTCGAGGTACATGCAACTCCTCCTCACATGATTGTATGCAGTCAGAAATCCGAAGACGGCCTGGAATAACCCCAGACACCGGCGCTGTGGAAAAGCGTTTCCGCTCAACGATGTGTATCTGTTGATCCGGAATCTGAGGAAGGACCGGGAAACCCCCGAAGTCCGGCGCCCTGGAAAGGCATTTTCTGACAGGCACAAATCGAGAGCCTGAATGACGTGATCCACCGGTAGAGTCTCGGATCACAACAGACAGCGGACAGTCAGCAGGATGATATCCTTGCCCGGTCCACATAAAAGAGACTCTGCAAAAAGTTACAAAGCGGAACTGCTACCGCCGGCAGGTGTGCCAAAAAAAGAGCATGTCACCTCAACACGCGGGCCAGCAACGGCCAGAGGTACCAGAAACCATGAAACATCGTTGGCCAACATCAATCCATTCACAGGTCGAGGCGGTATTTCACTCGATCCGATCTATCCGTAAGGGATACAGAAATTACAAATGTACCGTTTTAGGCTGAATTGTTATATCCCAC
>CAYQMO010000477.1:0-1827 GCA_964418315.1 uncultured Geobacter sp.
AACCGTATTCGAACGAGATGGAAAAATAATTTTCCATTTTGACGATGGCAATGGCTGCAGCCAGGAGTGCGACAACCCTAAAATCGCCGAGAGCATGCGTAGAAGCTACAGGGCAAAGGAGGAAAGGGAGAGGGCCGCCGCCGAAGCCAGGGCGGCAGCAGCAGCGGACACGTCGGTAAAGAAACAGATGGAGGTCATGACAAAAGACGATCCAGAAACTGCGCGGCACATGCGGACCCTTGATGAAATCGAAAAAGCGGAATATGAGCGAAGCGATCTGAAACCCTGTATTGCACCGGTCAAAGTCGGGAGCGCCCTCCCTGCAGAGGTTGAAAAGGCGGAATCTGCCGGTCCAGCAACAGAAGAACCCAGCAGCAGGATAAACCTAAGTAAAAAGATTAAGTCGACTTCCTGGCGGGACCTGCTGGAGACCGAGTACTATGGAAACGGACTTCATTTCACACAGGACGGAGGCGAAATGACGATGCTCTCCACCCTTTATTACAGCCAGGGGGGGCGCAATCTCAAGGCCGCATACAAGGATCCCACCAAGAGAAAGGCGGTTATCGACGAGATCATGGCGGCTCAGGTTTCGTTTTACGCTGGAACCTCCCAGTTGGCCGGAATGATGATCTCCTCGTTAAAAGATCAGGCTATCTCCGGGAATTTCAACAACCCTAATTCGGCTTTTAAGTCAGCCCTGGATGTGAAAATGCGCGCCGACAAAATGGTGCTGCAAGTGATTGAGAGCCATCACCGTGTTCAGAATGCCGTGGCTGGCAGCGTTTATGTGAATAAAGCCGAACAGGTGAATCTGCAATATAATAACAGTGACCCGAAAGAAGCAAAGCGGGAAGAAATATCTGGACCGCCACGGCTACGTTCGCCAAAACGACTGAAGGCCAAAAAATAATGTACTTTGAACTTATAAAGAAGAGAGACAAAAAATCCGGTCTGATTTCGGCGGGCCTGTACCAAACTGTTTATGTGGATGGCGAACGCAGGCGGACTTACCTTCGAGTAGATAAGGCCATTGCAGCAATCCCTGCCTATGTGCTTCAACGTCACAAGACGTTTCTCAGGAAGATCTGCCGTAAGGTTTTTGAGAAAGGCCGCCGGGGTAGACCGCCGAAGATCACACATAATGACAGGGAACTTTTAGAAGCTGCCGGATTCCATGTGCATAAAAATGAAATCCGCCGCGACTTGAGTCGATTTTTCACCAGCGATGCCGCCGCTGTGAGGTTTGCCCTTTTGGATGAGAGAATAAGGACGCTCGTAGGTTCTGCGGAAAATCTGCTGGAATTTGAGCATAGAGCGCTGTCGCTAATGAAGGCCGGAGCTGCACGGGGAAAATCACTTGGGTTCAAGGAGGCTTTTGAGACGCTGATCTCTAAGTCATCCGGGTGTGGTGGCGGTAAAGCAGGGGCAGGGTAGGGAAAATAGCTGGGCCCGGTCGCTCATCAACGCCATTGCTGTGATGCGTCATTGGCATGTGCCGTCCTCGCCTTCGATCATACAGAGATAGTGGGCAGCCCTCGGTGTGTTCGCTGATCTCAGGTATGACTTGAGCATTGAGGTGTCGATAAGCTTTTCAGTATCGGCGTTGTCGCAGAACGATTTCAAATCCTTGTATAATGGATGTCGAGGAGATTCACCGAAAATTATCTCCGGCAGATCCGCCTTCATGGAAGTTAGTAGATGTGCAATCCAGTTTTCACGTCCGTCGTAAGTGAGCATGTTGACCTCACATTAAAACAAGTGATTAGCAATAAACTATCACCTTGGGATTAGCTTCGTTGGAACAGCCGGCGTCATGCCGGCGGC
>CAYQMO010000478.1:0-1823 GCA_964418315.1 uncultured Geobacter sp.
AAGAGGAGCTTAACGGCCGCTACTATAACACGATCAAGTTTCCGATTGTCCAGAGCGGCAAAACACTGCTGGCCGGTTATACGGTTGACATCACCGATATAAAACTGCTGGAGCAGTTTTTGAGGATCAACAACGAAAAGCTTGAGCTGCAGGTATATGAACGAACCGAGGAGCTACAGGAAGAGCGCCAGCGTCTGGCAGATATTATCGGTGCCACTAATGTCGGGACGTGGGAGTGGAACATCCAAACCGGTGAAACAATTTTTAACGAACGCTGGGCCGGGATAATCGGATACACGCTTGAGGAAATTTCTCCCGTATCGATTGAGACATGGAATAATTTTGCCCACCCGGATGATTTAAAGGCAAGCGGTGAGATGCTTGGGAAACATTTCCGTGGCGAACTTGATTACTATGAGTTTGAGGCACGGATCAAGCACAAGAGTGGTAACTGGGTCTGGGTTTTAGACCGTGGCAAAGTAACATCCTGGTCAGAAGACGGAAAACCTCTGGAGATGAAGGGCATTCATCTGGACATCACCGAGATGAAAAGCCTCACCGAACAACTGATCCATTCTCAGAAAATGGAATCAATAGGCAAACTGGCGGGCGGGCTGGCGCATGACCTGAACAACATCCTTACTGTAATTAATGGCTACGCCACAATGCTTAAACTTATCATGCCACTGCATGAAGAGCCGAATCAGATCTTGACGGCAACAAAGCGGGCGGCATCGCTCACTCACTCCCTGCTTGCCTATAGCCGCAAGCAGGAAATGCAACAGTCCAACCATAATCTTAATCAGTTGATTGTAAATGTTGGTGCGTTCATCCAACGGATAATCCCCGAAAATATTGAGTTTGCCATCTCATTAGCGGACGATGATCTCTTCGTCTTTGCCGATAAAGTCCAGATTGAGCAGGTAATGCTCAACCTTGCCACTAACGCACGGGATGCAATGCCTGGCGGCGGCACTTTCAGCATCACTACGTCTGCCGGGAGTATAGACGCAGACTACATTGACGTTCACGGCTTTGGCGAAATCGGCAACTATGCCGTGATAACGGTTTCAGATACCGGTCACGGTATGGATGCAGAGATTGCGCTCAAGGTATTTGACCCGTTCTTTACCACCAAGGAGGTCGGCAAAGGCTCCGGCCTTGGCCTGTCGATGGTGCTTGGAATAGTAAGGCAGCATGGCGGTTTCATTGATCTGCAGAGCGAACCTGGCGAGGGTTCGGTTTTCAGCATTCATCTGCCTCTGGTTGCCGGGGAGGTGGCTGAAGATGCGCCTGAAGAAACAGCGGAGTTGTTGGAAGCGGCTTCAGTGACAACGCTGCTTCTGGCGGAAGATGATTCTTCAAGCCGCTTCATGATGGCGGAGTTTCTGAAAAAAGCCGGCTACAAAGTAGAAACTGCAGCAGACGGGCAAGATGCTGTAGAAAAATTTGCCGCACATAAAGAGGAAATCAAACTGGTGATTTCCGATGTGATGATGCCGAGAAAAGGGGGCAAGGCGGCCAGCGACGAAATAAGGGAGATGGTCAAAACGACAAAGTTCATATTCGTCAGTGGCCATAATCGTAATGAGTTGAGGCAGGAGGATTTACCAGACGCAAATGACGTAATGATGCTGAAACCGCTGCTGCCACTTGATTTGCTGAAGAAAATAGGGGAATTATTAACCTAGATAAAATTTCAAGGTTCTAATAATAGTTCCCCCGCCCCTTGCGGGAGAGGGTCAGGGGGTGGCATCGTCTTGAGTCTTATATCTGTCAACATTCTGAAGCGCAATTCAGTCATGGGATTTGTCCGGAGTACT
>CAYQMO010000479.1:0-1822 GCA_964418315.1 uncultured Geobacter sp.
TCATTGATAAGGGTAATCAACTGATCCAGAAGATGTCCACCACCATCAATGATTTCCGTAATTTTTTCCTTCCTGACAAGGATGCGGTCTCGTTTTCGGCTAACAGTCAGGTCAATCATGCCCTGTCGCTGGTGGAAGCGGGGTTGAACAGCCATAACATCAGAATACACCTGGAAACCGAATGTGAAATGCTGCTGACCGGACTCCCCAATGAATATTCACAGGTTATTCTCAACCTGCTCTCCAACGCCAGTGAGGCGATCAAGGAGAAAAACATTCAGGAAGGTATCATAACGATACGCCTGTTCGAGAGTGACGGATTTGCCCGTGTATCCGTCAGAGATAATGGTGGCGGCATTCCGACGGATGTCATCGACAAGGTATTCGAACCTTACTTTTCGACCAAGGAGATGGGTACCGGCATCGGTTTGTATATGTCTAAAATGATTATTGAACGAAGCATGAAGGGAACTATTGAGGCGCGCAATATTGATGGCGGTGCCGAATTTATAGTTTCAATTCCACAAGGGGACACTATATGAAAATCAACAACAGGCGCGATCAGGATTATCTTAAAACCCTCACCGTACTATATGTCGAAGATGACGCCGATACCAGGGAGCAGTTCAGCGAGTTTCTGCGCCGACCTGTCAAAACCCTGATAAGCGCAGAAAATGGCGAAGCCGGTCTGGAGGCTTTTAAAAAGCATACCCCGGATATTGTGGTGACAGACATTCTTATGCCGAGAATGGATGGCTTGACCATGGCGCATGAAATTCTGACGTTGGTACCGACAGTGCCGATCATTGCCGTAACCGCTTTTGAGCAGACAGATTATCTGATGCGGGCGATAAATATCGGCATTGAAAAATATGTCACCAAACCGGTCAACAGTTTCCTGCTGTTCGAGTGCCTGCTGGAGTGTGCCCATCGCCTGAGAGCCGAGGAGCAGGTCAAACTTCAGCATCAGCGGGAGATCCAGGAAGCACAGTTCATGCAGAGCGAAACCATCGCAATCATGGCGGGCGGCATTGCCCACGACTATAACAACATGATGCAGGGCATCCTCGGTTATGTTTCACTGGCCAGAATGCTGCTGGAGCCTGGTAGCGAGGCGAGCGATTACCTGGAAAAGGTTGAAAATTGTTCCGAAGAAGTGAGTAAACTGGGGCGTGTGTTGAGTATTTTAGGCAGTGATTTCAAAAGAGAGAAGCCGCAAAGGCAGATAATGCCGTGCCTTATGAGTTCAATCAAGAGTGTGCTGGCAGGAACGGCCGTCTCTTTGGAAGATAATTGTCTTGAAGAGCTTCCGCAGGTCAGATTTGACGAAGTGGAAATGGATTCCGTTTTTGCAGGGTTGGCAATAAACGCGGTTGAGGCCATGCCTGCTGGTGGAGTGCTGAAACTGACAACACAGGTGGTTGATATCTCCGATCATGATTTTCTGCCCCTCACGCCTGGCAGATATATACAGATTTCACTGACCGATAGCGGCTACGGTATCCCTCCGGATCTCCTTGCGAAAATTTTTGCCCCGTATTACAGCACCAAGCAGAGGTCAGCAAAGCGCGGGATGGGGTTAAGTCTGGCACTCTGCCGTACCATCATAATGGCGCATGGCGGCAGCATCGCAGCGGAATCGACCCTCGGTAACGGCACCACCTTCCATATCTGGCTGCCGACAGTCTGAACAGGAGATCAACATGGCAAAAGCAAATGCAAAAAACAAGATACCGGCACCTGTCACACCGGTGCCGACAACACCAATCCTGAGCGGCATAAAAATCGAACAGCCTGATTACACCCTATATCTGCAGATACC
>CAYQMO010000480.1:0-816 GCA_964418315.1 uncultured Geobacter sp.
GACTTCCTGGGAGAGTAGGTCATTGCCAAGAGACTTTTTCTTTTTAATATTCTTCTCCTTTCCCTCCCATCGTGTAGGAAAGGGGAATCGCACGGAGCTGGCCAGCAACCGGCGTTTTGCTATTTGACAATCTTTCATTTTTTGTTATAATACCTCCGAATAAGCGAATGCATTTTGAGTGCAAAGCCTTATTCATTTTATTCTTATGTGTTGGAGGTCAGGCTGGCCGCTTCCGAGATTGTTGATTGTAAATTATCACTTTCTGGCTCGGTAGCGCTATCCTGTGCTGCCGAGTTTTTGTTTGATGAAGGCCCTACATCAATCATTGAGTCCGGGCAGGAAGAGAGGTGACACAGCATGACGACAGTTTCTTTGCGCCCTAACGAGTCGCAAGAAGGTTTGCTCAAGCGCTTCCGCAAGAAGGTTGTGAAGAGCGGCGTTCTCAGCACCGTCCGCCGCAAGCGTTGGTTTGTTTCCAAGAGCGAGCTACGCCGTGTCGAAAAGAAGAAAGCCATCCGACGGATTAAACGACGCCAGATTGGCAAGCTCATGGAGTAATTTTCCCCTGCTCTGCGCTCCGGGGCTGATTTCAGCCGTCCTGGGGTAAATCTGGAGGTAATATGGCTAAAGAAGAGGATAAGATCCAGGTTGAGGGCAAGATTATTGAGGCCTTACCCGGTACCCAATTCCGGGTACGCCTGGAGAACGGTCATGATGTTCTGGCGTACCTTTCGGGACGGATGCGTAAATATTACATCCGTATTTTGCTTGGGGACCACGTCCGGGTGGAGATGTCACCTTACGACTTGACCCGTG
>CAYQMO010000480.1:826-1820 GCA_964418315.1 uncultured Geobacter sp.
GTAAGTGGGATAATCCAGGAACGGGGTACCGAACGAGGCCGGCCCGGATATCGAAGGATAATCTTCGGGATTCGCAATTGTAATACAGGTGCTTTCAATCCTTTCGAGGGTTGAAAGCACTTTTTATTGATCGCTCTGTTGATTTTCCAGACGAAAAATTTCTAGCTGGGCAATGCGCATCTCTTGCTTTGCAACCCGGCTGCGGGCGCGATGATAAATCATGATGACCAGGCCAATCCCAATCAGACCCGACATCACCACCACTCCCAAAAGCGACAGTGGGCTGCGGACAATCAGTCTTCCCACTCCCAGCCCCAGGATGACTGCTCCCAGGCTGGCAGCGACAGCCAATAACTGGACGGTCAGCCCCACTTTTCGGTCCACAGCGTCCATCACCGCGCGTTCCATTTTACTCAACCGGAACCCCCAAAAAACCCGCTCGATTTTTTCCAAAAGTTGAATATAGGTTTGTAAAGTCTCAATACGCTCTCGGATGAGTTCTTGATGATCTACCATGCATTAATTATACCCAGTCTGTCAGGAATCATGACAGGAAACAGATTTTTTTGTGACGGATATAACTAAAACAAATTGTGGCGTATGGTAAACTCTTTAGGTTGAATGCTCCAACTGAACATTCGCAAATTGCGTTTCAACAGACCCGTTCTGATCTAAGTTTCGAGAGGTAGTTCTATGACCCGAGAGAAAGTAACAATTGATGGCACTGAAGGTGTTGCCAATGTCGCCTACCGGCTGAGTGAGGTAATCGCAATTTATCCGATTACTCCCTCGAGCGGCATGGGCGAACTATCCGACCAGTGGGCTGCCAATGGTGTTCCTAACCTGTGGGATACCGTTCCGTCGGTGATCGAACTGCAGTCCGAAGGCGGCGCGGCTGGAGCGGTGCATGGTGCCCTGCAAACTGGCTCTTTGACCACTACCTTCACCGCCTCGCAAGGCCTGCTGCTGATGATCCCGAACATGTATAAGATCG
>CAYQMO010000481.1:0-1819 GCA_964418315.1 uncultured Geobacter sp.
AATAAATAATGGCTCGTTACGTAATTGCAGACATTCACGGCGGGGCCAAGACATTTCAGGCGCTGCTGGATAAAATCAACCTGCGCCTGAAAGATTGCCTCTATCTGCTTGGGGATTATGCTGATCGTGGCCCTGACTGCAAAGGCGTGCTGGATATTATCCTTCAACTCGCTGAAGCCGGGTATGACGTGCGTCCGATTCGCGGTAATCATGACGATATGATGCTGCGCTGTGCAACTGGAAACCATGATACATTTTCAGAATACTGGATGGAAAGCTGGGGTAGAGAAACACTGAAGAGTTTTGGAGTAGAACATCCTGTTGATCTTCCTTTCTGCTATGTGACGCTTATAGAGTCAATGCCTTATATCAGATTCGACGACCAATTCGTTTTCGTTCATGCCGGTCTTGATATGAACAAACCTGATCCGATAATGGAAAGCAGCTCTATCTCGATGACATGGGGGGATAATGGTAATATCAAAATTGAACGACTTGGAGGCAGAAAGCTTGTTACCGGACACAAAATCAATCCACTTGTTTTGATAAAAAAATCTCAGTCAAAAAATCATATTTTGCTCGACAACGGTGCTTTTACCAATGAGCACCCTCACTTTGGCAATCTTGTAGCGCTGAATCTGGATACTCAAGAGTTCATAGTTCAACCTTGGTGCGACGGGAATAGTATTTATATAAGTGCTGAATGAAAGAGGGTTTCCAATGGCTATTCAAGGTCATTTCTGGTATGAATTCTCAGTTATTTATCCAGATAAACATCTATAACTTGTGACAGAAATTCATGCGATATAGACCGTTGAGCTAAAGCAAATTCACCCGCAACTACCTTGGTTTTTGGTAAGGACGATTCATGAGCCAATTTGTCAAAAGTATTCTGAACTACTACGCGGCATTTACGGAGACACGATTTTCCAACAAAAGCACACTTAACTACAAGTGGCTTGACGATGCCAATCTGACACTTGACTTGTCATTCTTTACCGATTTTTTCAGAGCATGGATAGCCAAGCTTGAAAATAATGACTTAAGTCCAGTTGATGTCTGCGCCAATCAGTTCAAGTTTGAAATCTCATCATCCCGTTTTTGTACAAAAGTCAGCGAACTCCTGGAAGGAACTTTCAATAAAGAGTACGTGCTGAAGCTTCTGGCAGAAGAAAAAGAAGGGAAAGAGCTGAATACCCCGGAAGAAATCAGGGATGCTTACCTTGAAGCCGCACGTTCATATAACCTTGCCCTACGGAAAGCAATTGAACAAGTTATTCACGCACTCCAACGGGATGAAATCACGACCATTCAGAATCAGTTTAGAGCAACTCGTCTTCCATCACCCACCTTCAATGTCCCAAAGTTTTCCCAGGATATATTCGATTCACTTCAGCAAACCGTTGCAAATAGTACCGATGAAGAGGAGTTCTATCAGAATGTGGCTACGAGTCTCAAGGAGCGAGATTACTGTATCATTCTCTACGATCTGCTTATTCTTCTGAAGCAATTTGCAGTGGTTGAGGCGTACGGCACTTCTTATCTTTTCCTGGGTTCAATACAGCAGGAAAAAGCTGGCAGTCCAAACTATCCACTCTGTTTCATAGAGGTGAGTTTTGATGCTTCCATGACTGACTGTATCCGTCTGACCATTCCACGTGATCTTGTCATGCTGAATACCCCAGCCATTAACAGTTTCGAGTTTCAGAATGTACTGACTATACCGAGAGCAGCATCATTTTCTGGCAGTATTGCCCACCTGCGGCAAATGGACAGCTTCCTGACCGGTGAGTATACCCTACCTCCGCAAGCTATAACC
>CAYQMO010000482.1:0-1811 GCA_964418315.1 uncultured Geobacter sp.
TTGGCCTCAAAAGTGCGATTGAGAACTCTATGACACCCACGCTGACACCGTAAATAGTGGCTTGGCTGAAGGGTAAAACTTTTGATAATGTCCGTATTCGTAAATGATATTAATGTGTTATAAGTGCCGGTGTTCCGGCACTCCAATTTATTTGCCGTTGTACCCAGTAAAGACTGAACGGGTAAATGGTGCATCTATGTGTTATAGGGCAGGGTGAAACCTGTTCCCTATTCAGCCTAGTTTTCCCTACTTGACAATTAATATAGGGAGTGTACCGTTTATCCCTGTTTATCCAAGTGGCTCATAAAGGAATTCAAATATGGCAACGACCGTTGATCGAATTTGTAATGAGGCGCTGTTTCTCCCGGCAGAAGCGCGTATTGGTCTCATTGAGCGGCTGCTCAACAGCCTTAACCTTCCCACTCAGGTAGACATTGACCGTTTGTGGGCTGAAGAGGCTGAACGCCGCATCACTGAAATTGATCGTGGCGATATCAAGCTTATCCCTGGTGAGCAGGTTTTTGATACTATCCGCCGGAAGTATGGACAATGACATTCAGTTTTCACCCGTGTGCTGAACAAGAACTCGACAAGGCGGTTGGCTACTACGAAGAATGTCGTTCCGGTCTTGGTCTTGAATTTGCTGAAGAAGTATACGCCACCATTGCCCGTATCACCGCGTATCCGAAAGCCTGGACGAAGCTGTCAAAACACACGAGACGATGTCTGCTGAATCGATTTCCGTTTGGCATCATATTCCAAGTCAAAGACTCAATAGTTCGTATAATTGCAGTTGCAAATCTGAATCGAAAGCCAGGGTACTGGAAAAGAAGAGTAACGCATTAAGGGACTAGCTCCGCAGGCGCCTGTACCGTTTTGACTCACATTTATATTACGGCTGGTTTTGAGTTGGTGAGTGAGAAATGAGTATTCCAAACATCATCCTGTAGGCATGTGGAACCACGCAAAGGTGTTAATTGATGCTAGTTGGCAACTTCAGCCTTAATTGCTGTTAAAAATGGCTCGTGCGAATCGGCACTATATCCCAGGTCAGGTGTGGCACATTACACACCGTTGCCACAAAAAAGAATTTATTCTGAAATTTGAAAAAGACAGACGACGCTGGCATTACTGGCTCTTTGAAGCTAAAAAACGTTTTGGATTGCGAAGACTCAACTATACTGTGACGTCCAACCACATCCATCTTTTGGTTATCGATAATGAGATGGGTGTCATAGCAAAAAGTCTTCAATTGATTGAGAGTAGAGTCGCCCAAGAGTTTAATAATCGAAAGAACCGGAAAGGTTCATTTTGGGAGGATCGTTATCATGCAACGGCTGTTGAGCAAAATGAGTATTTAGATTAGTTGTCTTGTGTATATCGATTTGAATATGGTTCGTGCCGGTGTGGTAAATCATCCATCAGAATGGGCTTTTTGTGGATACAACGAGATTCAGAATCCGCCTGAACGTTACGGTGTAATTGATCGAATGGGTTTGCAGCATCTTTGTGGCTTTTCGGACTCAGAGCAGTTTGCATCACAACACAGACAGTGGGTTTCTAACGCTATTGAAAAAGGTAGTAATCATCGGGAAAATTGTTGGACAGAAAGCATTGCGATTGGTAGTTCAAGTTTTGTTGAAGAGACCAAGGTAAAGCTTGGAATCAAGGCAATAGGCAGAAGGGTTGAAGAGCCGAGACAAGATCTGTATGTACTGAGAGAAGAGCCGATTGCTTATAATACCGTTTTTGACCACCAAAAGGGGCTTTTAAGCTCAGATAACAGCCATTTTTGGGACATAAACCTATAG
>CAYQMO010000483.1:0-1805 GCA_964418315.1 uncultured Geobacter sp.
GGATGGGACCAACTCAGAGGAATAGCCGGTGTAGAGCGCGTGAGCGATAGCATTATATACGATATCGGCACGGCAATGCTCGACTCTGGTTACACACTTGTTCCATTTGATAACTTCTTGCTGGTGACTATGGAATCAAATTTCAAGATGGCAAGGAAAGTGCCGCCTCGGATTGTAGAAATGCATCTCGCAACATCTGATGTTGGGCCAGCTGATGTTGAGTCAGATGCCGATGAGCCAGCGGACACCGATGGTACCCAGGAGATAGAAGATGACGCCATTTAATCGGGGGCACCATCCATTGAACGAACTTATAGATGACGCCTATTCAACTATTCATAGACTGCATACACGGACAGAGCTTGTTAAATACCCAACTGGCTTTGTTCAATTAGACCGTGTAACAGGCGGGCTCCACCCTGGAGAGTTGATAGTCATTGCATCATCACCATCAATGGGAAAGAGCACTCTGGCCTTGAATATCGCACAGCACCTGAGTTTGAAAAGAATCCCAAAAGTCGCATCTGCAATCTTCTCTCTGGATTTTCCAAAAGAACAGCTCGTTATGCGCCTTTTGTCTGCTACAGCAGGTATCAGTTATGGAAGAATGATGACTGGCCATTTAGAGAACTCAGATTTACTAAAGCTGGATGCAGCTAAAGAGTTGTTGCGTCAGGGTGAAATCTACATTGATGACACTCCGGGCATCGGTGTCAATGAGTTGCTGACAAAAGCGAGGAACCTGAAAACGGATCGTAATGTAGGGCTGATCATCGTAGACTATCTGCAACTCATGAAAACAGAATCAAAGTCGGCGTTAGTGTCGGCGTTGGGAGAGGACGAAATATCAATTATTTCACGTTCGCTGAAAACCCTCGCAAAGGAACTTGGTATTTCGATAATCCTTCTCTCCCAGTTGCATAGATCTCAAGGAAAGCGGATAAAACATCGACAACGGCCAGAACGGATAGACATGAGGGGCACTGGCTCACTTGACAATGATGCGGACTTGCTACTGTTCGTCTACAGAGAAATGGTATATTGCAAAAAGTGCCGGAAGCGCGATGGTTCCTGCGAACGGAACCACGAGAATAATGCAGAGATCATCATTGCTAAAAATAGGGGCGGAACAATCGGTACCGTTTACCTTGCCAATTTTGGTGAAACCATGAGTTTTAAAGATCTGACGTAACCTGATCACAAAAGATTTAACGGAAAAAGCTTTTCTCAGCGTCAAATGTTCTTTGTAAATGGATTGCCAAATAATCTATTGTGATGAAGTGGAGTGATACGGTGGAAATATCTCAGCGTCAACGAAACCTATATACGGTTAGCGTTATTGCAAGGGTCATAATTGGCGACGATAATTTTTTCATGGTATTTGTCCTTTCGTTTTCAAAATGTGTTTGACTTATGCTGCTCCGGAATCAAGTATTTCACGAATCTTTTTTGCGAGCTCCAAAGGCGCGACCGGTTTCCTGATAATTTCAAATTTACCTTCCAAATCACTGCTCTTCTCAAGCATATTGGCCGTATATCCAGAGGATGGAGATTCCTTTGCGCGCATTGACACAACTATGGCAAATTAGCGGTGATCTCAAACTCCGGTGGGTTCATGATCACTTTCTTGACAGAACAAAGTTCTGCTGTTTTCACAATGGCATTGCGATACTTCTCCGGGAAGCCCACCGGTAACATGATATCAAGCGTGACTTTCGACAACCGTTTATGGCCTGAATCATCAACAGCAAATTCCATCCGCTGGGTTAGAGACATACCTACAGTCGAAATATCTCTCTGCTTGC
>CAYQMO010000484.1:0-1798 GCA_964418315.1 uncultured Geobacter sp.
CCTCGGCATGGCTGCCGGTAAATTTCCAGGCATTGCCAAGCAGATTATCCAGCACGACCTTCAGGAGTGCCGAATCTCCACGGGTTTTGAGCCCTTTTTCGATGACGAACTCCACCTTCCGCTCCGGTTCGGTACTCTGCAATCCTTCTGCAATTTGTACTGCTATTTCACTCAGGTTGACAGTTTGAAGCGTCAATTCACTTCTGCTGATTCGCGACAGTTTCAAGATATCGTCAATAAGCTGCGCCATTTTCTGAGTGGCAGAGCGTATCCGGCGGAGATAATCCTTCCCCCTTTCGTCCAGACTGTCTTCGTAATCTTCAAGCAGTGCCAGACTGAAACCGTCAATACTTCGCAACGGCGCCCTCAGATCGTGGGAGACCGAATAGCTGAAAGATTCAAGACCGGCATTAGCAATAACCAGTTCAGCCGCCCGTTTATCTTTCTCTTCATTTTGAAAATCGAGTTCTTTGTTGGCAATAACCAATTCAGCGGCCCGTTTTTCTCTCTCCTTATTTTGAAAGGCAAGTTCCTTATTTGAGGTTTGCAGTTGCGCGGTACGTTCGGTCAAAGCTGCATCTGTGGCAAGATTGCTCAGAATACCGATTGCACCATCAAAGTTGCTTTCATCATCGAATAGCGGCGTGGTTGCGATACGCGTCAGTACGGTTCTGCCATCTTTGTGCACAAACAGAAATTGATGTGGTTCCTGAATGCCGCTTTCGCGACGTTTTTCCAGTTCTTTTGCTCGCGCAACCCAAGTGGGTTCTCCAAAATCATACCAGCTTCGCCCAATCATCTCCGCTGCGGTGTAGCCCAGCATCTTTTCAATTGCAGGGTTTACATAGACAGTCATAAACTCTCTGTCGAGAAGCCAGAAACCATCGTAAGCCAGTTCTACAAGCTGGCGGTACCTCTGATCCATTGTCTGTGGGGCGCTACTTTTCATATAAATCATCCCCTATTTCACCGGCTGCTCATTCAACAGCAACCAGTACAGCCCCATATTCTGAATCGCTTCGTTGAACTTGCTAAAATCCACCGGTTTGCGGATATAGCTGTTGCAGCCACTCTTGTAGGCGTTAGCAATATCACGCTCCTCTTTTGATGACGTCAGGATCACCACCGGGACAAGCGCAGTCTTCTCGTTTTCGCGTAAGCGGCGCAACACCTCGATGCCGTCGATCCTTGGCAGCTTCAGATCAAGCAGAACCACCGCCGGCAGGTTATCGATGTTATGCCCGGCATGGTTACCTTCCCCCAGCAGATAATCAAGCGCCTCGACACCATCCCGCGCCACTATCAGTTCATTCAGTATCTTGTTCTTTTTGAGCGCACGCCGGGTCAATTCCTCATCATCGGCGTTGTCTTCCACCAGCAGAATCCATTTATTTTCCATCTGATTGCACTCCTTTGACGATGACTCCGCCAACAAGATACTCCATTATTGTCGAGGCAATTTTTTCTGCATTGTTCTTATCGTTGTTAAATATGAGGTGGTACAAACTCGGATCTTTGCCGTCCTGATTAAGAAAAGCCTTGATGAACATATTTCGTTCCTGCTGCTTATTAATAATCAGTTTTTTTGCCTCCTCTTCAGACAATTCCATTCGTTGAGCAATAGAGTGGATTTTAAATTCCATTGAGGCAAACATCTTGAAATGATAACAGTTTTTCATGGACTGGGTAATATTGGCACTCCCGCGTCCCACAAGTATCACGTTGCCGGCATTTGCCAGCGAAATGATATGATGGGAAAGTAAACGGAAATGATCTTTTTCCGTTCTCCAGTTTGGCG
>CAYQMO010000485.1:0-1787 GCA_964418315.1 uncultured Geobacter sp.
CCTGGTATTGCATAGCCGCATGTGGCAAAAAGGATAAATCCAGAGATAATAATTAGGGTCTGCTGAGAAACTCAAGCCGCCCATCTTGGTTTAACTTGATGAGATTGCCATATCTCAGGCCTCAAAATAATTTGGTAGCAATTACCGTCAGCAAATCGGATTACTACCTTTTCTCGTAACCATGCTGAAAAACTATCGGCCATTTTATCAACAAGGCATGGGATGCCCACCCCGGCCAATTTGACCAGGTTGAGCACCAAAATGATGCAGGCAATCCATGTTTCGCTTGTTCCTTGTAACCTGGCTCTGATACGGTCTAAACCATATCCTGTTTTAGCCTGTCCAAACTTACCTTCGATCGGATTGCGCTCCCCCGGACTTAAGTGAACTGTCACTGCCGAAGGCCTGCCAAGTGGCTTAGCCAAGAGTTTGATTCCTTTCTCCTTCAATGAAGCACGGTTGGCACGGGTGCAGTAGATTTGGTCGGCAAGTAATTCACGCGGATAAAATCCGAACCGTCTGCGGTATTGCTCCACATAATCCATCATGTGGCTGCCTTCGTTAAACGCATTCCAACTTAGTTCATCAAGAAAGGATATACCATCAATCACAGAGACATGGATTTTAGCCCCAAACTCAACCCTTGCCTGGCTTTTCCCTCGCACGATAGGGCGCACATGGGGCTGATGGATACTGACAATACGATCCTCAATACGGTGTTCACGGGATTTGAACATCTCCAGTTGCTGATCATAAAGTGTGCTTATTACAAAAAGGTACTTGTGGTATTTTGGTTTCAAGGGGATCGTTTGATAAGCTTCCAAGAGTCGGTCTATTGAATTAAGGTTACGTCTTAGATAGCCTAACTGGCCGCCTACTGCCCTGCGGATTGCCTTGCGTGATTTGTTCTTATTCTGGGCTGTGTTCAAATATCGTTTCCGGGCAATCTTCCGGTAAGTCCTAGGCTTGTCCTCATGCAATATAGGATCGTAGAGCTGGTCGATCAAGGTCTCCGACATCTCCCGTGCTTCTGAAAGCAAGTTCAGATCGGTCGGATAAGCAATATCTTGCGGACAAGCAGTAGCATCCAGAATCACCCTGCCCTTGTTTTCATTTTGCGGCGGTTCGTCTTCTTGTTCAACTTCAGGTTCCCGTGCAGGGGGAGGTGAAGACGGCACTTTTTTTAGCGCTTCGATATGTGTTTTTAAAGCTACGATCCTTTCGTTGATGGCGTTGACGTTGTCCATGCCAAGCCGTTTACGGAAGTCAACAAACAGTGAGGCATCGAATGGAGCTTCATTTGTAAAACTCGAATACCCGAGGAAATACTGCATGTAGATGTTTTCAGACATCTGGTCAACTGCCTCGCGGTCGTCTAGGTTGCACAGGTGTTTTATGATCAAAGAACCGATAATTACCCGTGGGCTCAAAGCTGGGCGACCAGTGCTACTGATGCCGACTTGTTTGAGGTACAAGTTGCAGATTTCATCCCAAGGGATCAGGTGGGCCAACACAACCCACCGGTTCGCCGGGTTGAGCTCCTGCTCAAATGGTGTCTTGAAACTCTCCAGTACAAGCTGGGTCGGGCTAACGTATCGAGGCGTGGCTGCACGCTTTTTGGGGGCTTTGTTCATGTTTCCTTGCACTTGTTAGTCCAAATATCGGTATAAATATCGCACGATCAGCTAATAAGGGGTTATTCAGCAGACCCTAATTAAGTTCTAAAGAATTTTTCTGTCATATTTTTTGCAATGCGAAACCCAAGGTCATCAATTTTAAATGATGTA
>CAYQMO010000486.1:0-1765 GCA_964418315.1 uncultured Geobacter sp.
AGCCTTTTACGGAATGGATGCTAAGAACACTTTTGTGACAGCTGAATTCTTGAAAAGCCTTGGCTTACAACTATTGATGGCTGGGCCTGACTCCGATGTCGGTAAACTCGCGCCTCTTTTGGACAATTATTATGATTTGGTTCGCTATGGTGCGGATGTCTTTGTGGAGCAAGTACGAGTCAAAGAGCCTGCTCGCCGACTATTGAGCAGCGATATTCCTTTGCTGCATCAAGAGCTGCTTGATTTCCAGGAAGCACAGCTAATTGCTGATGCACTGTAAACGGAGATGATGTTGGGAGAGCCTGCAGTCCAATCAGGTGAAGAAACTGCGAACTCTATTCTTGGAAAGCTGCTTAGGAGAGCCGAAAACGCTTTGGCTAAGGATGCTTCTCGTGCCATATCATTAAGATTATCAGATAAGTCAGTACCGGAGTATTGGCGGTTGCAACGACACAAGGATAAATTGGAGTGTAATGCCGTACTGAGAGCCGCTGAAAAACAGGGAGGTATTAAAATTGAATGGGACAAGCGAGCGGATGAGAACTCTCAAGTTGAACGGGTACTGTTGCTTGATGAAAACCTGCTGGCGAGTTACCTCGGGGTAGTGCCACGCTGGGTATTGATTGAGCAAGCTTCTCGGGAGTTTGCTTCTAATCTTGATCGGTACCCATTATTGGAGCAAGTACTCGAGAACTGGCGACATGGTTCGCAAGTACGTAATTCCAAACCTGGAGATTTTGAGGTATGGATCAGCGCAATTCGGGTTATAGATTATTGTAGAAACAAAGCTGGTGATGATATTCCTATTCGTCGCTTAAGTGCCTCTCTTTTTAGTAACAGTAAACGTTTAGAAACGCTGGTTCCTTACATTGACTCGCTTATCCAAAATGACTTATCAGCCTCTATTCGAGAAGCTGAAGAGGTTTTTAGTGAACTCGGTTTAGTTAAGTTTCCACCCACGTTATTGCTGGCTGGAGATTTAGCGGTTTTATATGGCCAACAAGAAACTAGGGTATTAAGGCCGTATATCGGTTTGGCACCGAAGGAAATAAAGGCTATCAAAGGGGAAGTATCTTTTTCATATTTGCTGACAGTTGAAAACCTAACGACATTTCACGAGTTGGTGTCCCAACGGCCTCAAGGAGCGATTGTTTTTTATACAGGCGGAATGCCCAGCCCATCTTGGAAAAGAGTGTATAAATTGCTGCTTCAAGAGCTACCGCGTTCTACTCCTGTATATCACTGGGGAGATATAGATGGTGGCGGATTTAGAATTGCTAATCATTTAGCAATGTGCTGTTCAGACGTGGGTTTCGATTTGAGACTCCATTGCATGACCGCATCTTTTCTGCCGGCTGATACAGCCATAGCACGTGATTTATTATTGGCTGAGCGAACACAGATTCAAAATATCTGTGAACGATGGAGTTGGGGAAATGAGAAAGACGGATTAGGGACAGTGGCGATCGAACAAGAGGCATTGCCTATTGTATGGCCGGCGACGCAGTATTCAGCTCATTGGTAAGTATGTTAATCGGCTCGGAAAAAATTTCCACTTTTTGAACCAAATGGGTGCCCTATTTTTTACAGGCGGTAGAACGAGTTATTGTCTATCAATGACTTGCGGCATTTTCCATGGCGCCCATTCCTGGAAAACTCGGTGCAGGTTAACAGGGATGAGGCTCAAAAACATAAAGAAAAAAAAAAAAGGCATTTGACCACTATTAAGTAAAATGCCAATGGGTTTGTTCGTGAAACAATCATT
>CAYQMO010000487.1:0-1753 GCA_964418315.1 uncultured Geobacter sp.
GACAAACTTGGCTGCATCTTCACCCAGACAGCTTTTGATAAGGATTGGCGACCGATACGCGACGAGCAGTACCATGCACGTGAACATTATTGGACTGTCGCCAAGGCTTGCTTCAAGAACAAAGAGGAGCAGAATCAATGGGCCGAAGAGCGCAAAATAGAACTGGACGATGGTTGTTCCGCCTCAGTCGGAATTGGACTTTCAGGCCGCTTGATCTAATGGTAAGTGAGCTTCCTCTGAATGCCTGATTTCATGGTGAGCCCGTTGTCGTTTTTGCCTTCTTAATTCTCTCGCTTCTTCAAGCTTTCTGTCTCGCTCTTTGAATATTTCCTTGTCTCTGCCATTCAGTTTATCAGCAGGTGTCACATATCCTATGGCGCTGTGCAGCCTGACTGTGTTGTAGTGTTCGATGTACTTTTCTACTATTCGGCGGGCATCGTCAAGTGAAAGTGGAGTGCCTGGACGGATGCATTCCGTTTTGATGGTTTTGTGGAATCGCTCCAGTTTGCCGTTTGACTGCGGATAGAATGGCGAAGTCCGCACATGGGTCATTCCGGAAATCCTGATAAATTCTTTGAAGTCTTTGGCAATGAACTGAGGCCCGTTGTCCGAAATGATCCTCGGTCGGGCAGCAGGATACTTTTCTTTTGCTCGCTGAAGGATGATTTCAATATCTTGCTCGGTCATCTGCTCTCTGATCTCCCAATGGATGATGGAACGACTACAGCCATCCAGAAAGCTGCACAGGTAGTAGAAGGTTCCACATATGTTGATGTGGGAAACATCAACATGCCAGTGCTCATGAGGCAGTAGCGGTTGAACAAAGCCCGTCCCTTTGAGAGATGATTTCTGGTTCCACTTCTGAAGCAAGCCTGCTTTTGAAAGAACACGCCAGGTACTGGAAGGGCTGACGGCAACAATATTCTGATCCAGCATCATGAAGGTCAGCCGCCGATATCCTTCCAGCGGGTTTTCTATGGCAAATTTGATAATCGCTTCTCGCTCCCAGAATTCCAGCCAAAAGTCACGGGGGATCGGGGCGTTGTGCTCATTAACTTTGCCGTACCGTTCGATCCAGGTATAAAATTTGCTCTTTGATACAGACAACCAAGATATGAAGCGTTTCAGCGGGATTTCAGTTTTTTCGCTCCATGACTTGGTAAAATCAACAACGGCGTCACGGACATCATGGGGAACCCAGACGCCAGTTAAAGCTCCCCAAGTTCTTTTTTTAGCTTGATGTGCTCCTCTAGTAACTCGGAGAGAACTTCGTGCTTTCTCACCAGTTTTGCTTCAAGTTGCTGGATTTTGCTTTCTTCAACGCGTTTTTGAGAACGCTTGTCATTCGTAAATGCAGCAGCTCCATTCTCAAAAAACTGCTTCTGCCAAATGTAGAAAATATTCGGCTGAAGATTATGTTCGTCACACAGGTCGGATACAGCTACGTTTTCAACCAGGTGACGGCGTAAAATGGAAACCTTCTCTTCTGGGGTGTAATTGTGACGTGTCTTTCGCATGGACTCTCCTCCGTTCGTGATGGTTTATCACAAACGAACCCAAAGTCCTATTCACGCTGAGCCAAAACAGTGGTAGCGGGATGATCCTATATTTTATACACTCGCTACTCTACGTTTGCATGTGACCAAATTTAAGGATGCGAAAATGCCAGTTTACGAATATCGCTGTGATGCCTGTAACACTCAATTTGAACTCCGCCAAAAGTTCTCAGACCCGCCTGCAGACAGATGCCCAA
>CAYQMO010000488.1:0-1743 GCA_964418315.1 uncultured Geobacter sp.
TGTACATAACTGCCCGGCTTGAGAGGCAGAAAATCATGTTCGGCTACCTCAACCACCTGCGTGGTCAGTTTCAGCACTCCCCCTGCCGGCATGGCCTCAACCGCGTTTGTTGCAAGCCCTGAAAAAACCGAGTTGATCCCGGCTTCATCAAATCTGACCTGCGGAAAATCCTCAGGACAATTACACTCAAAAGAGACGGTCGATCCATCCAGCGCGCCCTTGATTGCGCTCTGCAGACATGGCACTATCTCCCCTTGCGATTTCTCTGATTTAAAATCGCTGCCTAAAATATTCAACACGCGTCCCAACTTACCTATTTCTTCAGAACAACTTTCAACCTTTTCGAGGTAGCTGCTCGCCTCGCTGCCCGGCTCAAGCAACATTTTTGCCAGCGCGGTGTAACCAAGGATACCCTGCATCATGTTGTTGTAGTCGTGGGCAATACCGCCCGCCATTATTGCGATGGCCTTGCTCTGCTTGTGCTGTGCCTCCCGTATCTCCTGCTGATGCTGGAGTTTGATCTGCTCCTCGGCTCTGAGGCGGTGTGCGCACTCCAGAAGTTTCTCGAACAGCAGGTAACTGTTGACCGGTTTGGTAACATATTTTTCAATGCCGATATTTATTGCCCGCATCAGATAATCAGTCTGCTCAAAAGCGGTTACGACGATGATCGGCACCTTCGGCACCATCTCCAGAATTTCTTTCGCCATGGTCAAGCCATCCATTCTCGGCATAAGAATGTCCGTTACGACAATATCCGGGATCTGCTTTTTAAAAGCCTCCAGACCGGCAACTCCATTTTCTGCAGTTATCAGTGTTCCGGCAGAGCGGCGCAGAAAATCGCTGAACTGCTCTCTGGTATCGGCATCATCCTCGACATAAAGTATGGTGAGGGTTTTAAGGTATTCCTGATCCCTCTTGTTATTGGTTTTCATAGAGTGCCTCCAAGTGGAATTAAAATTACAAATTCGGCGCCGCCTTCAATATTGTGTGCCTCAATAGTTCCCTTCATGCTCCGTTCGATAATCATTTTTGACATGTATAAACCGATGCCGGTCCCCATCTCCTTGGTCGAAAAATATGGCTCGAATATCTTGTCGATGGCGTCAGCCGGGATACCTCCGCCATTATCACTTACTGATACGCAGGCAAATCCATCCCTCTCGAACAGACGTATTTTGATGATCCCTTCCGGTATGCTATTCTCCTTGATCGCCTCTCTGGCGTTGGAGAGCAGGTTGAGAATAACCTGGGAATATTCATTCGGCAGTCCGGTCAGCACCATTTCACAATCGGCTTCCAATTGTATCTGGATGTTCTGGCTGTTCAACCCGGCTTCCACCAGCGACAGAGCGTGATTGATCTGACTGTTTGCCGAAAATGCCACCGTCTCCTTGTCGGGAAGGAAGAAATTACGGAAATCATTGATGGTGGTGGACATCTTCTGGATCAGGTTATTACCCTTATCAATGACATTTTTCATGAAGTCGGCGGTAATTTCGTTGTACTGTTGCGCCATCTGAATATTGGCCAACAGCATTGACAACGCGTTCAGCGGCTGACGCCACTGGTGGGCGATGTTGCCGATCATCTCTCCCATGGCGGCCTGTCTGCTCTGCGAGATCAACATCTGATCCTTCTGGCGCAGTTCTGCCAGCGCTTCGGCAATGCGCTCCTGTAGAGAGTTATTGAGGGCTTCCAGTTGTATCTGTTTGACGGAAAGCGCTTCCTGTGCTATCTGCC
>CAYQMO010000489.1:0-1740 GCA_964418315.1 uncultured Geobacter sp.
AAAGATTATCCAGAGAGGAGTTCACAGCGTCATTGGTCCGCCTGATTTCGCTCATCCGTCCGTTCATACCGATGATCAGAAGCTGAATCAGCCCGGTGATGACGATTGCAATCCCCCCCATGACCCAGGCCAGCAGAGGGCGCTTCTGCTGCAGGTAGGTATCGGTGGCGCGGGCGGTAAATTTCCAGTCTCGATCACACATGCGCAAGCCGGTTGTCAAGTCCCCCTCAAGTTCTGACAAGTCGGCACCGGCACTCCACCCCACTGAGCGGTAGAGCAACTCACTTCCTTTTGGCGCATTAGGATCAATTACCCGAAACAGCAGTCCCGCCGGTACCTGAGCACGAGTGGCTATTTCTATCATCTCGTCAATCTTGACCACGGAGACGGCAAAGCCGGTCAGACGGTTGCTTTTTTGCTCGTTATAGCCACTCAGCGGATTCTCCAGAACCGGCATAAGCTCAAGAACACCGATCCGCTTTTTCTGTTCCTGCACCAGTTGGATCGGCGCGGTCACAGCCATGTTTTTCGTGGTTCTGGCTCGTTTGATGGCATCACGGCGAATCGGTTCGGAATTGATGTCGAACCCCACCGCCGGCATATTGCCGGCCAGCGGGACTATATAGCGGACAGTTACGTATTCCGGCCGTTCGGCGGCGGGGATAAGATGCCGCTGACTGTCCCGTTCGGTAATCTGAAACCGGCCAAGCGGCGACAGGGAGCTGATCCGCTGCTCATAGGCCGGTCGCTGATCAATGGTGACCAGATCGTTGAAGCTCAGCGCAAAAATATCAGGGTTGTCCTTCAGGGTGATTCTGGTAAACAGCTCGAACTGCTTGAAGCTGAATTGGGGGGTGGCCTCGATGAAATTACGCAGGGAGGCAAGCACCTCGCGATGAGTCAGCAGACGGTCATTGATACGTTTTGTCAGAATCTCACAATCTGTTTCAAGTTGATGTTGCTGCTCCTTTATTATCGAATGGTGTGATCCGAAAAAGGCCAGCCAGAGTAGCCCCAAAGTCATCAGCATCGGCACGAATATATTGCGGTGCCAGTCAATTTTGCTATCTGACTTGTTAAACAGGCTCAAAAGCAGCGGCGCAAAAATCAGTACCCCCAGAGTGTCCCCTACGTACCAGTTCCAGTATGAAAAAATATAGTCGCCAGGCTTTATCACTCCGGCGGCATACAGTCCGGTCACGCCGACTGCCGGGGACAAGAGGCAGGAGACCACTCCGCCAAGCAGCAGAAAAATGCAGGCGTCAAACTCCCGCTCCAACTTGCGCCAGTCGGATATCTGCCAGCGCTGCACCAGCCATGACCCGACCCAGGCCTGTGTTGTCGAGCCGGTGGCTATCAGCAGCGCCACCGCCGTGGTGGCAGGGCTGATTGTTCCATGCAGCAGAGCTACCGTTACGTTCATTACAGCCGACCCCAGCCATACACCAGGCAACGCCCGGCGGCCGAAAGAGAGAACAGCCACCAGCGACAGCCCGGCGGCGGGAAATATCGGACTTGCGTATCCGGGACCTACGGCCAGCATCAGTCCGAATGCACCCAGAAGTGCGTAAGACAGGGCAATGTACGGCGTCAGGCGAGCGGCTGATATAAAATCGGTCGGCCGGTCTTCCTGTAAGAATTTTATTGATTTCAGCATGACATTGTCCTTTTCAACTCTTCATAATTCTTCGTATGGTCTCTTCAAGCAGTTTCCCCGAGACGGGCTTTGTCAATACCCCT
>CAYQMO010000490.1:0-1731 GCA_964418315.1 uncultured Geobacter sp.
CAAAACGTATCAAAAAATTTCCTCTTTCAGGTCGCATTGTTTCAGAATTTTGTGACACAACAATTCGTGAGATCATCCTCGGTGCATACCGGGTTATTTGGCGTGGAGATTATTTATGATTTCAATTAGCACAAATGAGGCATTTGCAGAGGGAATACGTAGAATTGCTAACGCACTGCACCCGGAGAAAATTTATCTCTTTGGATCCCATGCATGGGGGATCCCTACGCCTGACAGTGATATTGACCTTTTTGTGATTGTCAAAGAATCAGAGCAACCAGCATACCGCCGATCTCGTGAAGCATATCGATCATTACGAGGTCTGAGAGAACCGTTTGAAGTGATTGTAAGAACCTCTTCAGAAGTAGAAAAAAGTAAAGCCGTAGCCTCATCTCTTGCTAAAAAAGTTCTTGAACATGGGAAACTATTGTATGAATGAGGCAACTATTCACGAGGTGCGGCAGTGGCTTCACAAGGCGGATCATGATCTGCGTTCTGCGGCACTGCTTATGTCAGGAGATGTCGAACCACTGCTTGACACAGCTGTTTATAATTGCCAGCAGGCGGCGGAAAAAGTTCTTAAAGCGTATTTTACTGCGCATGGAGTTGTCTTTTCAAAAATCCACCTTTTATCCCCAATTCTTAGCCTTTGTGCGGATATTGATAGTTCTTTTGTCGAGCTGTCAGATTCTGCGGAACTTCTGACTCCGCTTGCGACTGAATTCCGATACCCAGGCGATATTTTGGAACCAGATCCTTCAGATGCTGAAGAAGCATTTAAAGTTGCTGAATATGTTGTAGCGTTTGTGCGTTCAAGATTGCTGGAAGTTGTTTGAAACGGCCAGATGCCTGAATAGTGGGTAATTGAATTACCCATATTGTTTGCTCCGCAAATTTTGCATAGCAGGGTTTTGTTTTTATGTTGGAAAGAGTGTTATTTCGTGTGGTTATGAATTTAGCGTGGTTGTGAGCCAATGAAAAAACCCAGAAGGGGTACTGGAGGAACTTATGTCAAATATGACGATGATTTATTGGCAAGAAGGTGCGTTTTGGGTAGGAAAAATCAAGGAGCATCCTGAAATTATGACTCAAGGAGAGTCTTTTGAGGAACTTGAGGAAAATATGAAAGATGCGTATTCCTGCATGGTAATGGAAGATGTGCCAGATAATTATTGGACAAAAGAGATTGCTCTGTGAAGCGTGTAATTTTGGTTAGGACACTCACTGAAAACGGATGTGTTTTACACAGGCATGGCGGCAGACATGATATTTATTATAATCCGACTAACGGCTGTAAGCAACCTGTACCAAGGCACAATGAAATTGCAGATACGCTTGCCCGGCATATTATCAGGTATTTGGGAATTGAGGATTAATAAATTGGTAGGGTTCTTACGTTATTAATTCGAAATGGGTGGTAGTTAAGAATTTTTTGCATAGAGATTGGTTGGCTTTAAAGTTGGAAAAAGCGTGATTTCGGGTGGTTATCGTTTTGGCGAGGTCTGTGCTTTATTGAGGCTGATTCTGGAAGCAAGAATAACCAAATAAAGCAACAACGAAGCCTCGAAAGGGTTTGAAAACAAGGGAGTTGAAGAACCATGTCACTACCTAAATTCAAGGAAGAGGATCGCTTCACTTACGCAGACTATCTGACATGGAATGACGACCAGCGGTGTGAGCTTATTGACGGCGACGCCTTCTGTATGAGCCCTGGACCGAATCGACGTCATC
>CAYQMO010000491.1:0-1728 GCA_964418315.1 uncultured Geobacter sp.
AAGTATGATTTTTAAATCAGGTGACTAGGAGTCTGTCGGACTTACCAGTCCCGCAAAAAATGGCTTCCAAATTTGCGTTTTATGAACGTGAAAACCCTCTTGAATAGTCTGATGCCTGCTGGTCGTATTCGTTGTTATAACAGCCTGATATTATTTAAATAAATGCTATTTTAGTGCTTGCACTATAGCCGGTTATCATGTATATATCTCCTATGATATCAATTGGTTAGATACTGGAGAAAACATGGTACCCAAATTTGTCGAAGTTGACCGAGAAACGCAGTTTTTACTGCCACCTTCAGTGCAAGACTGGCTGCCTAAAGACCATCTGGCTCGTTTTGTGGTTGACGTGGTAGAACAGCTTGACCTTCGTCCTTTGAAAGAATCATACGCCGGGCGTGGTTCACGACCTTATAATCCGGCGATGTTGCTGGCACTGTTGTTTTACGGCTATGCCACCGGCGTTTTCTCAAGTCGGAAGCTGGAGCGCAACACTTACGATTCGGTGGCGTTTCGCTACATTGCAGCAAACACCCATCCTGACCATGATACCATTGCTGAGTTCAGGAAGCGTTTTCTGAAAGAGCTCTCTGGTTTTTTTGTCCAGATACTGTTGATTGCCCACCAGACAAAAATACTGAGATTGGGCAGTGTCAGTCTTGATGGCAGCAAGATCAAGGCAAATGCATCCAGGCACAAGGCCTTGAGTTATGAGCACGCCTGCAAGTTGGAAACACAACTCAAAGCAGAAGTAGCAGAACTTCTCAGTAAAGCCGAAGCCGCCGATAAAGCGGACATCCCTGATGGAATGAGCATTCCGGAAGAACTCGAACGTCGTGAGCAGCGTCTTTCTGCCATAGCTGCAGCCAAGGCCGAGATCGAACGTCGCGCTGCTGAGCGCCATACCCGTGAGCAGGCGGCGTATGAAGAAAAGGTCGCTGCACGGGCCAAGAAGTCAGAAGAGACCGGTAAAAAGGCGAGAGGCAAGGAACCCAAGCCCCCGACACCTGGTCCAGCGCCCAAAGATCAAGTCAATCTGACCGATGAAGAGTCCCGGATCATGCCGGTTTCAAGCGGTGGCTTTGAACAGTGTTATAATGCACAAGCTGCCGTTGATACTGCGTCAAAGCTGATCGTAGCTGCCCATATAACTCAGCAGTCCAACGATAAGCAGGAGCTGGAACCAACCCTGAAAAACATTGCCGCTTTACCAGATGAACTCGGCTCCACCACAGAATTTCTTGCCGACAGCGGCTATTACAGTGAAACCAACGTCAACGCATGTGAAGCTGCGGGGATAACGCCATACATCGCAGTTGATCGACAAAGTCACAACCAATCGCCGTGGGATCGTTTCAAAGAACCGCCGCCACTACCCGATGATGCGGATTCAGTCGATACAATGAAGCACCGGCTAAAAACCAAGGCAGGTAAGGCCGTCTATGCACTCCGCAAGGTAACTTCAGAGCCGGTATTTGGAATCATAAAGGCGGTCATGGGATTCCGGGGCTTCATGTTGCGCGGCAAAGAAGCTGTATCTGGCGAATGGAACCTTGTATGTATGGCATACAATATCAAAAGGATGCATGCATTAAAACCAGCTTAATAAAGAGCAAAAACAACTCTGATATTACGAAATAGAAGTATTCAAAAGTGTGTTGAGACAAAACGGAATCACTTAAAATGGCAAAACAGTGCAATAATTTAGATGAACTGCGTGGGATTGAA
>CAYQMO010000492.1:0-1726 GCA_964418315.1 uncultured Geobacter sp.
ATGGTACGCACGGGGGCAGCCTCAATTTCGAATCTAATATTTGGTTCAAGCGGCATTACAGCAGGCTGTTCCGCAGCACTTTTGGCCGAAAGGTCGAATAGCTGATCATTTGATAGCCTGGCCAAAACCACATCAAAAAGCATCGCCTGGTAGTTAATTAATGGTTTGTAGCCAGAGATATAAGGACATCCTAACTCGATGAGAACCGCACTTATATTTTGGTGCTTCCTTTCTATTGAACCTTCCGTCCGACCACGCAGCCTTGTAAGAAGGGCTCGCCGGTGAACGGTCTTGTTATATAGCTGACCAGACAATTCCAGTGTGAGCATATGCAGGTAGTCGGCTACCGCAGCTTCGACTTCTTCTTGCGACCAGGCGTCAGACATGAGCGAAAACCTCTTTTCTATGCCAAGCTAAATTTTCAGTCGCTGGCCATAGCTCGCGATCATTGGGCCGGATTATTTGACGCCCGGCAAAACTCATCAGATAACTCGGCGTATTCGGTGCGACAGCCATCTGCCGAGAAGCAATCACAGTGTAATCATCATTGACAGCCATTACGCCACTATCAAATGCCCAATGGCAGACACGGCAATACGCTCCATGACTTTATGTGAGCTGCTTCAACAACGGTATAACCTTCCGCCGTCACGATACGGGTTCCGCAAATGGCGCAACGGTGGTCATAACAATTCACGATAGCGCGACGAAAGCCCTGATCACGAACAGCCTCGCTGTAGCTGTTCCTGTTTTCTACATCTTTTACTTTGAGTGCGGTTTTTTCGAGGACAAGGCTGTATTGAAAAGCTTGCTGCTGAATGCCAATTTCTTCACGCAGAGCCAATTGGCCTTGAAACGAAAAATGGCTGTCAAGTAATGCATCAATCAATTGCACCCTGGATTGCTTAGCTCTCATAAAATCGAACAACGCTTTATCGATGCGCGCTCCAATCGCAATATCGCGTAACTTGGAAACCGTTTCTACTGGACGGATCGTTTTACCTGGTAACGACTCAATTACCCAAAATGGAGTTGGTTCGTTACCCAGACGAGAGAACGGAAAGGCAATACTACTGGCCTGTTGCGCTGGCATGACCCGTCGCCAGTAGGACGTAAACAGTGATGCTAGTTCTGTCATCTCTCCTGCAATACTGATGAACGGCGATGTGACTGCACCGCGTTCAATCATGTCGATCACCGCTAGTAGGAGGAGCGGTTTATGCGGAGCGCGATTCCTTGTTGTCTCGGGAAAGCTAGTGCCAGGTGCTCTTCTTAGAGTTGAAAAAGCCTTGATGTAGTGGGCCAGAGTCATTGCGGTCATTCCCAATACTTTGCTTTTTCTGGCAACACCCAGCGTATACCACCCCTTGGATCTTCCTGGTCACCCTTGTAGCGAGGGATTAAGTGAATATGCATATGCGGCACAGTCTGACCAGCTGCCGTGCCGTGATTGATGCCAATGTTGTAACCATCTGGCCGAAGCTGATCATCCAAGATTGCCTTGGCTTGTTTCAACGCCCTGCTTAAAGCAACCTGCTCGGCATTAGTAGCCTCGAAAAGAGTGCCAATGTGACGACGGGGAAGAATGAGTGTGTGACCACGAGAAACGGGAAAACCATCTTGGTAGATAACAGCAAGTTTCAATTCCGCCAAAGTACGTACTGGATCGAGTGCGCAGAAAGGGCATTGGACAGGATCACTTAAGGCAGATCGCTCTCCAGTCCAA
>CAYQMO010000493.1:0-1724 GCA_964418315.1 uncultured Geobacter sp.
GGCTGAATAGCTGTAATGCTCCATTGTGAGAGTTGATAATACCAAGTACCGCCGACATCCCAAGCCCACGCCCTGTGAATTTTGTAGTATAGAACGGCTCGAAGATTCGCCATTTTGTTTCTTCATCCATCCCACAGCCGTTGTCGGTAACTTCCAGGCAGACATACTCGCCAGGTGGGATCGGTTTGCCGTTGTAGTCCTCATAAGCCTTACCAAATTCAACTTTAATCCTGACAAGCGATACATCAACTTCGCCTTGCCCTGTGCCAATAGCTTCTGAAGAATTGATAATCAGGTTCATAACAACCTGCCCAAGTTGGCTGACGTCACCTTCTATAATGGGGATTTCCGCTGAAAGATCAGTTTCAATCACGACATTTTGGGGTAGGGTCGCTTTCAGCATGCCGACTATTTCATCCACCTTTTCTACTATATTGATTTTGGTTTTGGTGAGCTGTGCTTTTCCTGCGTAGGCTAACATCTGTCGACAGAGACCAGCAGCTCGTTCAGCGGCATTTTCAATGATGGGGATATTTTTCTCTGCCGTCTCATCATTCACCCTTGTCAGTGAGCAGTATCCCATGATGATGGCGAGGATATTGTTGAAATCGTGGGCGATGCCTCCGGCTAATACGCCAAGGCTTTCCAGCTTTTGGGCGTGCAGTAGTTGGCGCTCCAGGCTCAGACGCTTTTCCTCGGCGGTTTTCAGATCGGTGATGTCCTCGAAGATTGCGGCAAAGCGCCCTGGTACGATTTGGTAGGCAGCCACGCTGTAATGGCGCTGAGATGATTCGTCAAACATTTCAAATACAGCCGGCGTTCCAGTAAACGCCACCCTGCCATAAGTGTGAATGAGTCCGGATTTTTCAATTCCCGGATGCGTCTCTGTTACCCGTTTGCCGAGGATGTCAGCGACGCACATGCCGGTATGTTTTTCAAAGGCGGGATTTACCTGAAGGAAGATGTAGTCGACAGGAGTGCCGTGATCATCCAGCACAATATCGTGAATAGCGACGCCGTGCAGATTGTTCTCGAACAGCTTCCGGAATTTCTCTTCACTCTCACTGAGTTCGGCCGCCAGCCTCATCTGTTCGGCGGCGCGGTCAAAATTGTCGAGCGCATAGCTGATATCCATCGACATATCCACCAGCAATGCGCGATTGGCCTCATCAAAGACCCCGATCTCTCCCGAATAGAGAGTCAGGGCGCCGACCGCCACACCGTTTCTGTAGAGGGGCATCGAGGCGGAAGCGTTCAGACCGAACTGCCGAGCGCGCTCATGCCAGGGGGCAGTGATCGAAGTATTGTGAAAATCCTGGCACCAGACCGGGCGTTTTTCGCGAATCGCAACGCCGGTCGGCCCCTGGCCGAAGGGGCTGTCGGCATCAATAGAAATCTGAATACCCTCCAGATAGCCGACACCTGTACCGCTACAGGCAGCCACCCGAACCATTCCGGTTTCCTGATCGGCAAAACCGATCCATGCCAGCAGCATCCCGGCATAATGGACTGATGCCTGGCAGATCTGCTGAAAGAGATCCTCTTCGTCACTGCAGTGCACCATTGCCTTGCTGCAGGAGCTCAATGCAGCATACAGATTGTCCAGGCGTTGTATCGCTTGCTCCTGTTTCTTGCGTTCGGTGATGTCATAACTAAGTACGGCAATCGAAGACACGAATCCATTATTATCAAAAATGGGAGAATAGTTTAAGCGAATCCATGCA
>CAYQMO010000494.1:0-1190 GCA_964418315.1 uncultured Geobacter sp.
GAGGTTCTCAAGTTCATTGCCTGAGGGGTGGTAAGGCCGAAGATGAAGATGTTGTCTCTGCCCACCTCTTCCATTATCTCGATGTTCGCACCATCGAGAGTTCCAATTGTAAGGGCGCCGTTTAAGGCGTACTTCATGTTGCCGGTGCCTGATGCTTCTGTGCCTGCGGTAGATATCTGCTCTGAAAGATCTGATGCAGGGAATATCCTCTCAGCCAGGGAGACACTGTAATTGGAAAGGAATACAACCTTGAGCTGCTGGTTGACAGCAGGGTCGTTGTTGATGACGTTTCCGACGTAGTTGATAAGTTTGATGATGAGCTTAGCGGTGTTGTAGGAAGGGGCTGCCTTGCCGCCAAATATGACAGTACGAGGTGGTAACTCTAGCCCGGGATATTCTTTAAGGCGGTTGTATCTGGCTATAACCTGAAGAATATTAAGTAGCTGGCGCTTGTACTCGTGAATGCGCTTTGTCTGGCAGTCAAACATTGAATCTGGCGAAACATGTATGCAGTTGCGCTGATAGATATGTTCGGCAAGTTTCTGCTTGTTAAGGCGTTTAATATCCATCCAGCGTTTTCTGAACTCGCTGTCTTCTGCAAGTGGACGAAGCTTCTGCAGTTCATCAAGGTTTTTGGTCCAGCTGTCACCAATAGCCTCGCTGATAAGGTCGGAAAGATAGGGGTTGCAGTGGCGAAGCCATCTGCGTTGTGTAATGCCGTTTGTCTTGTTGTTAAACTTTTCCGGCCAGAGTTCGTAGAAACTGTGGAACAGGTCGTCTTTGAGGATTTCGCTGTGAAGTGCTGACACACCGTTGATTGAGTGGCTTGCAACAATTGCCAGATGGGCCATGCGTACAAGTTTTTCTCCGCGGTCGTCAATTATCGACATCCTTTGCAGTCTGTCTGGATCATTGGGGAAGCGGGTTTCAACTTCTTTGAGGAAGCGGCTGTTGATCTCGAAAATGATCATCAGGTGACGTGGCAACAGTCTGCCTATCATCGGCAGAGGCCAGGTCTCAAGGGCTTCCTGAAGTATGGTATGGTTTGTATATGCGAAGGTCTTTGTGGTTATTTCCCAGGCATCGTCCCAGTTAAGATGTTTCTCGTCTATAAGGATCCTCATCAGTTCAGGGATCGCAAGTACGGGATGGGTGTCGTTAAGCTGTATGGCCACTTTTTCAGAAAGCAT
>CAYQMO010000494.1:1200-1722 GCA_964418315.1 uncultured Geobacter sp.
ATCTTGGGATCATCATGCTTTTTGGCAAAACGGTAGAAGATATCCTGCACGGTTGCTGATGCCAGGAAGTACTCCTGTCGTAGGCGCAGCTCCTTGCCTTCAAGCATATGGTCGGCGGGGTAGAGAACCTTTGAGATGTTCTCTGTTTTCATTTTTGATTCAACGGAGCCGATGTAGTTGCCCTGATTGAAGAAATTAAGATCAAAGTCACGGCTTGCCTTGGCACTCCAGAGGCGCATTGTGTTTACCGTGCTGTTTTGATAGCCTGGTACAGGAAAATCATAGGCCAGTGCCATTACCTCGTAGTAGTCAACCCATGAGTGGCGAATTGATCCGTCACGGTCTGCATATTCAGCCACACGGCCTTCGAAGCGGATAGGGTGCAGATGCTCCTGGCGGTCGAACTCCCAGGGGTTCTGATAGCGCAGCCAGTTGTCCGGGACTTCATGTTGTCCGCCGTCAACGATCTTCTGGTAGAACATTCCATATTCATAACGGATTCCATAGCCGTAGGCAGGCAGC
>CAYQMO010000495.1:0-1714 GCA_964418315.1 uncultured Geobacter sp.
CCGACCTGTTTGCCGAAATTGAAGCCGATATAGTTGGGCAGAAAGCCCATTTTTATACGTGTTTGATCGCGATCAGTTTTACCAATTTCATTGTCAGACGAACTGGTTACGTAGAACGTGTTGAAAAACCCGTCAACGGTGAAGGTTGCCGCTTCTTTATCATAGAGCGTGATCGCAGCGGAAGCCGACTGACTGAAGGCCAAAAGAAGAAGCAAGGCAAGCAAAGTGTTGAAAATCCGTGGTGAAGTCATAATAAATATTCTCCCTTTTTATAGAAATATCCTTCTTTTTTTTAGATTGTCAGGCGTTCTTCACCCCTGACAGCTGGCACATGAATGAAAAAAATATTTAGAACGGTAGCTTGCCATAACCCATTAAGCCGAATGCCGGTGCCAGCAGGCAGGTGAATGTCAGGACAATGAACATGGTGGCAGCAACTTTTGGATTGATCTTGCCGTAGGTTACGCCGGTTACGGTGAAACAGATAACAACGAAAGTCAGATTCATGAATGCCAGATATGGAACAACGCCGATGATGGTTTTGCCATCAGGCTTTACTCCGCCGCCGGTGGCGTAGAGGAATGCGTAAACAGCGCAGACGATGCCGACGAGCAGTGCGCCGTTACCTACGGTGCGCAGATCAGTTACACCGGTCAGGAGGGCATGGCCAGTCTGCATATACAGGACACCAAATACGAACAGAAGTCCTGCGGTAAAGGGATCGGTAAAGACCGCCGCCTGTAGTGTTGCACCGATTACGACCAGAACACCAACAACCATACTGACAAATCCGGTGCTTTTGGCCTCGCCATAACCCAAGAAAAACATTCCAACCGGGATCCACATAATACTGATTAATACGAGCAGTGCTAACGTCATGACTTCCTCCTTGAATTTAGTAACAGTCCCTCTCCCGGCTTGATCCGGGAGAGGGAGCAAAAAAACTTATTCGGCTGTGGTCGGATCGATCATGGTACGTACTTCAGAAACGCTGTTGGCCGGAAATCCGCCCTGAGTGGCGTGCTCAAGAACCATTTCCTTGTTTGGTGCAATGTAGATGCAGTAGATCTTATCGTCGGTCACGTAGCTCTGTACCCACTGAATTTGCGGACCAAGTCCGGTCAGTACACTGCATGATTTCTGCGATATAGCCTGCAGTGTATCTGCAGGTAATTGTCCTGCGCCTGGAAGTTCTCGTTCGATTACATACTTTGGCATCACTGACTCCTTTCTAATGTATGCTTCTGAAATGTACTACCATCTGATTGTCTCAACTATTTTTTTGTGTTCACGCTCGTTGGCAGAAAATTTGCCGTTTCTCCTTTCCATGGATTATGTATCTCAAAGTCAGCGAGACGTTTTCAACTGCAGTGCCAAAAATAAAACATTGGTATTGTCATTGTATATTAGATAGTTATCGTACTCAACCCGTTACGAAGCGAGTTTGGGTATATTGTAGATAAACGGTGCATATTTTGTAACATGCTGTATTTATTATGTGATACGATAGTGATGCATAGTTCTACACTGTGGAGAATTGTCTCACTACTTTTGTCGTGTTCTGAATATAATAGGATAAAGGTTCTCTGTTGGGCACGGGCATTGCTTGTATATACTAGCGCCGTCTGCATAGAACTACCCAGGGAGAGCACATTGCACAATTATAAATTCGAAGTGCCTGAAATAATTTTTGGCAGCGGGCTGTTGAGCCACG
>CAYQMO010000496.1:0-1698 GCA_964418315.1 uncultured Geobacter sp.
CCGGCGACCTTGGGGGACCAGAGAGCTTGCACACTCCGGTTCCGCTCCGTGGAGCTGAATACACCACAAGGCGAACCATTATCGAGCAAGGGTTATATTTAATGTCTGGCAGGCGATTTATCGACGTAAAGTTCGGTAATTCTGGCATTGAATATCAGGCAGGAGAAAATGCGACTGCAATGCTGGGTATTATCGGCGGAAACTATTCACAGAAGCTGCAGGAACGTTGCAGGTGGGTTGCAGAAAAGCTTGGCGACAAGTCAGCTGTGGATTTACAAAAACTATTTACCCATGAAGGACATCGATGGGGAGTAGAGTTCGTATCGCCATCTAGCGATTTCAACAAGGAATAATCTATGGGAATTCGAGCAATCCGTCTTGCTGTCACTGGACCCAACAAAACTATCGCTGATATTGACTTCTCTCAACACTCAAACCTCATCCTGGGACCTTCAGATACAGGCAAATCGTATGTTGTCGGATGCCTTAAATATGCTCTTGGAAGCGATACAAAACCGAAGCAAATCAAGCTGGCATCGGGATATGACCAGGTATCTTTTCAGTTCGCCACCTCAAGCGGAGAACCATACACCGCATTTCGCTCATTGGCAGGTGGCGGAAGCCTGTTCTTTAAAGGTTGCCACGACTTACCTCCTCCTGAAAATCAAGCTCTCAAAGGACATGATGTAAATACGTTTGTCCTGAACATGCTTGGTTTGGGGAAAACTCAGATAGTAAGAGCAGAGGGTAAAAAGGGGAAAATAACTGCGGGCGACCTCAGGCATTATTCGTTATTTACCGAGTCGGATACCCTGAGCGATAAGGGATTTCTTGGTGAGCAAGTAATACATACAACAAGGCACAATTCAGCATTTTATCTGATGATGACTGGCGTTGATGATTCAGCAATAGTCGTTGGTACAAATAATGATGACTTAATACGGGAAAAAGGGAAATTGATGGGCTTGGATGAAGCCATTAGCTCCTTAAAGGATGAATTACCTGAAGAGTTCAAAGAGATTGATTATCGGGTGATGGTGGAAAAAATAGATAAGCAGATAACTGCATACCAGAACTTGTTGCGTGAGCACAGTGCAGAGCTGAACTCCTTGACTTCAAAGATGTCATCAATAGGCAGGGATTTACTCCGGTTCGATGGCATGCGGTCATCATCACTGGAGACTATGGAACGGTTTCGATTACTCGACTGTAAGTATCTGAGTGACCTGGAACGGCTGGAATTGATACGAACCGCAGCATCGGTTTTTGACGCATTTACCCCTCAGCCATGTGCCTTATGCAACACTCCTGTCTTGCAGCAGGCTAAAGCCACTGATGAACAGTTGCCGTCTGCAGAACAGATGGCAATATCGGCTAATGCGGAGTATCAGAAGATTGAAGCGTTACGTCATGGACTGACCGCCGCCACCAATGATGTTAAAACAGACCTTCTATCTGTTGAAGAAAATATTAAGAGCCTGAAAGCTGAGCAAGCAACATTTGCCGCAAGGCATGCCGAAATTGTTAAAGACCATAAGGCACCATTATCTAATGAGCTGACAACGTTAACTAAGCTGCACAGTGAATACGTTTCGTTCCTCAAAACCCATGAGAAACTGCAACAATTTGAGGATAAGCGTAAATCTATTGAACCGAATACTAAAAAGACAAAAACCAAGATTGTCCGAAATGCAATTG
>CAYQMO010000497.1:0-1673 GCA_964418315.1 uncultured Geobacter sp.
TTCTTCACAAAGTCAAAGACCATACCCTTCTGGTGATAACGGGCATGGAGGCAGATCGGGCAGAATTCGCATACTTTTGCCATGGTTCTGTCAAGGGCTGAAGATTCTTTGCTGTTCATATTTTATCCTATCCTCACTGACTGCATTGATATGGAGCCTAGTACGCTCAGGGCAATTTTCCCACTGGGGCGATATAGACTGTGAACTCTTTATCCCCATCAACTCCCAGAAGGCCATCTGACATCACTTGATTGTAGGCAGCGATTGCGCAAGTGCCAGCTCCGATGGCTTCACATGCCAGATAGAGGTTCTGACATACATGCCCGGCATCCAGTGCGATTACCTTGTAGGAAGCCTCGGCATAGCGCCATTCGGTGCGCTCCGGAATGGCGGTCCAGATGAAGGTGACCGCTGCCTGTCCTGCAAAGCTCTGCCCATGGGTTGCAGATGTCAGGTGTGAAGGCAGACTCTCAACAGTTTTTGCATACACCAGCGAATGGTCAAGCGGGAGGTATCGGTATATTCCGCACTCGAGCCCTTTGACCCGCAAAACAGCAAGATATGTTTCAAACGGGTGGCGGCATCCGGCAGAAGGAACTGTCCGCAGTACCGCCGCTTCATGTATGACTTCACGGACACCTTGGGTAGACCAGAGCAGAAAGGCCAGTTCATCTATAGAAAGTGACTCAGCAGTAAAGCGCCGGTGGCTCTCGCGGTTGGTAATGGCTGTTTGCAGATCACAGGGTGGAATGGACCAGGTATCTCGACCCGGCAACTTGATAATCATGCTGCCTTGCGGTACCGGCTTCTGCACAGGTGGAGGGCTAATGCCTCGGGACTGGGGAGTTAATCGGAAATTGACAACATCTCTGATCAGATCAGTCAGATAATACCTACCGCTTTTCGTTGTGATTGTGTGGTGTCTCTCCATCAGTTAATACGCCTCAATTCCCCGAAACATCTTGGAAACCTCCACGGAATGATTTCAATTTGGTCCGCCAATCAGTAGAAAATTTTACAAAAAAATCAGAGAGTTCCGTACTTCCGAACAAAATTCTCGTTACTCATGACAAGGAACAGAATGCCCTCGATAACGCCAAGAGCAGCCGGGATGAACGTCCAACATAATAGCAGGTAGATAATACCCATTCCTACACGACCCAGATAAAACTTATGGAACCCGAAAGCGCCAAGAAAAAAGGCAAATAACGCGGCTGCCAGTTTGCTTTTACCGTTCGGTGCAACTGCAGCAAGGTTTGCGAAGCGGGAAGACTGCCGCACCCCACACTTGGGACAAATCTCTGCCTTGGCTTTGATAATGGCCCCACAATCTGAACAATATTTTTCGTCCAGCCCTTTGTGCCCTGTTTCGCTCATTGTTTTCTCCTGATTCACCGTCAGTTGAATTGGTAGATTGTAATAATCACTTAGTTTCGATGATCTTATGGTTTTCTAGTAAACACCGCTCTTGAAACGCTCTCCGTGCCGCCCAGCCAACCTCTTTGATATACCAACCATTCACAGAAGCCCCAAAGAGTGCTCCGATTGCAGGGATTGCATGAAGTCTTTTCGCTTTGTCAAATTGACACCAAGTTGCTTTGCGAGATTTTTGACACCGATAATGCCAGCTTCCTTGCTTATCTGTTTGGCGGCTGCTTTTTGCGCCAACATCT
>CAYQMO010000498.1:0-1670 GCA_964418315.1 uncultured Geobacter sp.
GCTGGCCTTGCCGAATTCCGCAAAGCCCAAGCTTTCCGCTGCGATCAAGCTTGCGGTGCTAAAACAATCATGGAGTTCGCAAATATCTACATCTTTCGGTTCGATCTTGGCCATGGAATAAGCATGTTTTACCGAGAATTCACGTGCATACAATCTTGGCAGATACTTGGACTGTGAGCTCAATTTTCCTGATGAGCCCTGGCCAAAGCCCGCAATGTATACCGGTTTTGGAGTCAGTTTTTTCGCTACTTCTTCCGAGCAGATAATAACCGCTGCTGCACCGTCGGTGAACGGACAACAATCCAGCAACTGCAAGGGAGTGGAAACGAAGGCGCCGTGCCACCGGCCAGGACTATATCAAAATAACCACCACCGACCCAGGCAGCAGCGTCTCTGATGGCAATTGTAGCCGAGGCACAGGCGCCTTCAAACCGACTGGCGGGAATATTAAGACATCCCATGTCATTGGCAGCATAAGTCTGGATCGTGCTCTGACCTTCTTCGATATCACCAAAAACATTGCCCATATAAAGTGCCTGGATATCTTTGGGTTTTAAATTTGAGAGGCTCATAGCTTCCGTGGCTGCTTCTGAAAATAATTCTATTCCCGACTTTGGCGTGTTAAAACAAAACTTTGTGTGGCCTCCGCCAACTACACAAACTCTCCTCATGTTTGCCTCCTTACTGTTTTTTGATATTTAATAAAAAAAGTTAACACGGCCTGCCTTGCAGCTTCATAGTTCACTTTTTAAAAAAAACATTTAACACATGCAGACCTCAGGCTCCGCCGAAATTATTTTGCCGCCAAACGAACACTCGCGTCAATTCTAATGCATTCACCATTAAGATAAGGATTCTCAAATATTTCCTGAGCAAGGCTGGCGAATTCTTCCGCTTTACCAAGACGTTTCGGGAAAGGCATCATCTGGCCCAAAGAGTTTTTTGCCGCCTCCGGCAATGCGCCCACCATCGGTGTGTTGAAAACGCCCGGAGCAATAGTCATAACGCGGATACCGTAATCAGCGCATTCTCTCGCAATCGGTAAGCACATACCCCAGACACCGGCCTTGGAAGCAGAATATGCCGCCTGACCGACCTGACCGTCAAATGTAGCAACCGAAGCTACGTTGATAATGACACCTCTTTCGCCTTCTTCATTCGGGGCATTGTCTTTCATCTTATCAACGCCCAGCCGAAGAACATTAAAAGTGCCGTTTAAGTTGATGTCAATAACTTTTTTGAAGAAATCGAGTGTGATAATACCTTTTTTACTGACAAGTTTTCCCGGATTTGCGACGCCGGCGCAGTTAACCACGAAATTGAAGCTGCCGAACGCAGCGATGGTTTTGGCAACAACATTTTCAGCATCTGCTTCCTTTGTTACGTCGCCAGCGACAAAGATTACGCTACTACCCAATTCTTTTGCCAAGCTTTCACCACGCTCCACCTGGATATCCATAATAGCCGCTTTGCCGCCAAGTTTAACAACATTGCGTACTGTGGCTTCTCCTAATCCAGATGCCCCCCCTGTAACAATTGCGATACAATCTTTTACGTTCATAGGCCTCCTTGTTTTTTTCTTTAGTTTGATAAGAGACTGCTTTTCGACAGTGAAAATATAGGGAAGTTCTGTCCATATGTCAATCACTTATTTTTTTATTTTTTGAAAT
>CAYQMO010000499.1:0-740 GCA_964418315.1 uncultured Geobacter sp.
AAGCCCGTTCTGACTCTACCACCAGTTGAGTCATTTCCGACGGTTCCATTGAAAACGCCGAATCTACACCACCATCCGCACGACGCAGGGTAAAGTGTTTTTCAATGACTGTAGCACCCAGGGCAACACTACCCACAGCAACACCAATCCCCATTGTATGGTCAAACAGACCGACTTCCACGTTAAACAGTTCCCGCAGATGGGGAATTGCTTCTGAAGCGGTTCGGACGGTTTCATCTAATTCGGCTACGGTGGCCATCCCTGTATAAATTATCATGGGTTTGCCTGTGCAAGTTGGGTCATTTCTGCGGGTTCCATGGAAAATGTGGAGTCTACGCCGATATCGGCACGCGAGAGGGTGAAGTGTTTCTCAATCATTGGCAACATAGGGACATGATGGCTGAAGGGACTAACTACTCTTCATAGTCTATATCCATTACTTCACAGGCACTACTTTTTGATTTTCAGTAATTGAGACAAGTGTTCTATCTCTCGATGAGGAAGAGAACATGGTTTGCCTCCTGGAGGAATACAGCTAATCACTCTTCGATTGGCTAAAATCCCTACTATCATCGCCATTGTTTCGCAACCAACAACAATGGAGCATCAGTCATTGCAGAGGAACGCTTGAGGGACTCTAGTGAAAAAACCTGAGTATCCATGCCATCTGGGTAACTGGATATGTGGGTGTTACTGGCGTAGGCTGCTTCATGATGCAAATACATTTGAATGGTCTGCTC
>CAYQMO010000499.1:750-1665 GCA_964418315.1 uncultured Geobacter sp.
ATCACCTGTAATTTCTACAATTACATCGGCATCAGCAGTTTCTGCTGCTCCAATGACCCGAGACATTACGTCCTCTTCGCTACCTCTATAGGACAAGATGCTTTCTTGTTTGGAAAAGTCAATCAAGACATCATCCGTTGCATTAATGGTAGTTGCCAAAACAATTTCATTAATCGAAGGAACGGCCTTTAATCGGTTTACCAAATGATAAAGCATGGGTTTCCCCATGGCTGGCAAAAGTACCTTGCCTGGCAAGCGCGAGGAAGTCATTCGAGCTTCAATCGTTGCAACAATTTTCATAAAAATACAAGTGTGTTGTATGCTGTACCTTCAACTACTTCAATAATTCCCAAGATATGAACGTGCCCGCTCGAAGCGGTCGCTCAACTGTTTTCCCAAGCAATACATCATAGTATTTAGGTGGTAAGCCCAGACCAGGACGAATAGCCCGGAGATTATCAGACGTAAATTTATCCCCTGCTTTCATATCTTTAGCCACATATAAACTGCGACGAAACATCAAAGATTTTTTCTCAGCATCAGTGAAACCATACTGAATTTGACCTAACGCTTGCCAAGCTCTTTCAGACTCTACCACAAGTTGTGTCATTTCAGCAGGTTCCATTGAAAAAGCGGAATCCACGCCACCATCAGCACGACGCAGGGTAAAGTGCTTTTCAATGACTGTAGCACCGAGAGCAACACTGGCAACAGCTACCCCTACTCCCATTGTGTGGTCAGACAGACCCACTTCCACGCCAAACAGTTCCTCCAGATGTGGAATCGTCAAAAGATTGCTGTTTTCTGGAGTGGCGGGATAGGTACTTGTACACTTGAGTAAAACTAAGTCCTGACATCCAGCCTCCCTTGCGGTTCGCACCATTTCATCTAACTCAGCAACCGTTGCCATGCCTG
>CAYQMO010000500.1:0-1661 GCA_964418315.1 uncultured Geobacter sp.
ACCTGACTTCAATGATAGCCAGCGGATGCAATACCTTCTCTTCTCTGACAGTGAATTGTCGCTCGTATTCGATCGACCGGGCATTTCTGCCCAAGTACATTGCGCATTGCAAATTGGCTACTTCAAAGCAAAGCATGCATTCTTCCAGTTTTCCTGGGAGAATGCAGAAGAAGAGCTTTCTTTTATACTCTCACGCTATTTCAACAGTCAACTTTTTGACCCTCAAAATATCACCAGACACGAGTATTACACACAACGAAAGTTAATTGCGGATTTTTTTGGTTACCATCTGTGGTCTAATGAATTTGTCCCCCAGCTGTCTCAACATATCGTTCAGGTTGTGCTCCGGGATGTTACCCCGGGTTTTATTGTTACCGAACTCATTCCATATCTTAATGAACACAAAATTGTCAGGCCAGGCTATACGACTTTGCAGACGCTCATCAGTGATGCTCTTTCTAACGAACGTAACCGTTTATTTGGACTTATTGCTGAAATACTGGACGAATCAACCAGGAACGTAATTGGCCAACTCCTGATACGTGAAGACACTCTGTCTGGCCTCGCAGCTCTCAAACAAGATGCTAAGCATTTTGGATACCGCCAGATGATAGTGGAGCGGAAAAAACACGCCACGCTTGAGCCTATCTACCAAATGGCCAAAAGGCATCTGCCCGGACTCGCTATTTCTCTCCAAAATCTGAATTATTATGCCAGTCTGGCAAACTTTTACACCATCTACGATCTACGCCGTATGCGGCCGGAAGAACAAACCTATCTATATCTGTTGTGCTACGCCTGGCTCCGCTACCGCCAGCTTACCGACAATTTGATCGATGCCGTAGACCACCACATGAAGCAGTTTGAAAACGAGATAAAAGTCAAATCGAATAAACTGTACATTCTGGAACATACAAGGAGGCAGCAGGAAACTCAACAGGTCGGGCGTTTGCTGCTTATATATGTCGACGATGGAATAACCGATGCCACTCCCTTTGGTGCTATTCGCCAGCGTGCATTTGCAATCATACCCAGAGACACATTACAACTTATCGGTCAGCGCTTGAGCGAGAAACCACCTGGTAAACAGGCAGTGTTCTGGAAAGTTGTTGATGGGCGGTGGTCAAGAAAGCTCGCCGACACCTACGCCCGATCTATATGATGCTTAATTTTTCCAGTACGAAGCAGGACAACCCTTGGCTTGCAGCGCTATCATGGATGGCTTGCACGTTTTCCAAACAGCAGCAACTCTCACAACGACCTGTTACCGAATGCCCGGAAGGGACTATACCCCAGCGATTACGACCTTATTTACTGGCGTTTGATGCTGCTGGAAATGCCACGGAAGTCAATGACAGTCGTTATGAGTTCTGGGTTTATAGACAAATCAGAAAGAGGTTGAAGTCAGGTGAGATCTACTTTGACGATAGTATTCAGCATCGCTGCTTAACAGACGAATTTGTTTCCATCAATGATAAAGCTGCGGTACTCAGCCAACTGGACATCCCTTGGTTAAGGCAATCAACAGAGGTACAGCTCAAAGCTTTGGCGGATGAATTGCATTCTCAGGCGATGGCATTCAATAGTGAGCTGCGCCAAGGGAAGCTGAAACACTTGGCATATGATCTTCAGAAAAAAAAACTTACATGGCACCGACCCAA
>CAYQMO010000501.1:0-1645 GCA_964418315.1 uncultured Geobacter sp.
CAGGCTTTGCGCCTCTCAACTCTTTGATAAGGTTGCGTGCTATCATCGGAGACATCGGTGCGCCTCCGTTTCTTATTGAGAGGATGGATTCAATTATCTCGGCGGGGCGGGTTCCCTTAAGGATGTATCCGGTTGCACCGGCTTTGAAGGCGGGCATGATGTAGGACCATTCGTCATGCATGGTCAAAACGAGTATATCAATCTTTTCAAACTTTGCTTTAACATGGCGTATAACTTCTATGCCGGAAATACCTGGCAGATTAAGATCGGAAATGAACACATCCGGCAGATGCTGGGGGATATACTCAAGCGCCTCCTCGCCGGACGTATAAGCGCCTATGACGCTGATATGTTCAGAGCCTTGAAGTAATGTACTCAGATAGCCAAGCGTTCTGGCGTCGTCTTCTAAAATGGATACCGTTATCATGGATTCTCTATTACCATAACCAGCCATACCTTTTGCAATCCCCTAAATAGGGTATTTTTCATATACCCTACTTCTCCCGGAGCGGCAGTCGCAAAACTATCTCCGTACCGCTTCCCGGCTTTGAGTTAATGTCAAACTGCGCCCCCAGTTTTTCCGATCTTGCCCGCATATTATGGAGGCCGTGCCCGCTCTTACTGATCAAATTGGTATCAAAACCCGATCCGTCGTCGCTGATGGTCAGCTCCAGTCTTTCCGGGCGGCTGTCCAGGGTTAGGACAACCTTGGATGCGCCGGCATGTTTACGGATGTTGGTTATGGCTTCCTTGAAGATCAGGTGCATTTGGAAGGCGGCAAAGGGGGTAATCGTCATTTCAATGGTAGCCGGCTCCAGGAGTTGAAACGCAATGGCTGAATGCTGGAATATCCTGAAAGCGCAATCGCTCAGCATGCCTGAAAACTCCTCCAGTGTCAGGGAGTCGGCGTTGGCGAAGCTCATAAAGCTGCGTATGGTGGCAATACTGTTGGCAGAGGCTTCTCCGATGTCTGCCAGAGCCGCCTTTAATTCCTCCGGACTTGACTCTCTGTTCGACAGTTCGCTCATGTAGAGAATGTTAAGCATGTCAGCGCTGATGCTGTCGTGCAGATAGCGCAGTATGTCATCCTTCTCGCTGATGAGCAGCGCGTTTTCCAGACAGACGGCGATCTGATGTGACAGCAGGTTGAGCACTGATATCCGCTCGGCAGTAAACATATTGGGGAGCAGGCGGTTTTCCAGATAGATAGCGCTCATCCTCCGCCCCTGCCCGGTCAGAGGAATGCACATCATTGACAGTGGATGGTTTTTCGCGAGGTAGGGATCATCACTAAATTCATGATGCCCGGAGCTGCCGTTGACGATAATCAGCTCACTGTTGTTGGTGGCCAGATGTACCATTGTTGCCGGAAAACCGGTGGCGCATTCATGGGCGATGCATTCGCTGATGGTTATCTCCTGGTCATTTGAGGTTCCTTGCGCCACAACCTGCAGGCTCCCCGATTTCTCCATGATCACCACCCCGCGCTCGGCTCCGGCATTCTGAATCACGATCCGGAGCAGATTCTGCAGCAGTTGATCCAGATTAACCGTAGAGTTGAGGCTCTGGGAGGCACGCACTACCGAGGTTACATCCGGGTTGATTACAGAGCCTGACTGGTTCAAATCCTCAGATTCTGCCTGAG
>CAYQMO010000502.1:0-1132 GCA_964418315.1 uncultured Geobacter sp.
ATGAGGAGCGAAGCATTTTCAAAGCTTCCTTGATAAGCGGCCTCAACTGCAGCGGTTTGAGTTCCTGCTCGCCTTGCCGGCTGAACAAGAGAATCTGCTGCACCAACTCTTTGGCCCGCCTGGCCGCCTCAAGGATACCACGGAGATTGCGTTGCAGAACGGTGGAGCCCCCGGCCCGAAGAATCGCCAGCTCGGTATAGCCGAAGACCGCCGACAGGATATTGTTGAAATCATGCGCTATCCCGCCGGCCAAGGTGCCGATGGCCTCCATCTTCTGCAGCTGCTGGATGCGCCGTTCGTATTCTTTTCGCTCCTGCTCGATGCGTTTCTGGTCTGAAATATCTGTGGCCATTTGCAACCGAACCAGACGATGATCCACCCACCTGATAATCCGTTGGTGATTGCGATACCACCGACCGGTATCGGCATTAAACTCCTCCCATACGCAGCCTGCACCGGGATTGTCACTTTCATCAACTAACCAGGGAACCAGGCAGGAGGAACAAGGGTCGCTTTGCCGATGAAAATCGCGCCAGCAAATTCCGCCCGTGAGGTCTCCGCCAAACCTTTTATGCATCTGCTGGTTCATAAAGAGAATTTCATAGGAATCCTTATCAACCACATAGATGAGAGCATCAATAGACTCCAGCACAGTAAGGAAAAGTTCGTGCGACCTACGGAGTTCTTCGGCAGTAAGCTTGATCGTCGAGATGTCGGTGTAAACAGCCACCGTACCGCTCAAGACCCCGTGCATGATTATGGGAGAACCGGCGGCAATAACGTGAATCGCCGAACCATCACGGTGCTGCCGTACCGTTTCAAACGGTGCCAGCGCTTGGCCGGTCAAGATTATCCGGGTCTTCTCCGCCGCTTCCTGAAGGCTCGATCCCCGGGCTATCAAGCCATCCAGATGTCGCCCCCTGGCTTCTTCCGGTTGATACCCAAACATCCGCACTGCCCCCGGATTCCAGTCGATGACGTGCTGTTTGTCGTCGAGGGTGATGATAGCATCCGGAACCTCAAGCAAGACCAGTTCAAGGAATCGGCGCCGTTGCTCATTCTCCCTCTCAATTTGTTTAATTGATGTAAGCTCTCGAATATACTCAACGGCCAACACCAGAGCCCCACTCTC
>CAYQMO010000502.1:1142-1618 GCA_964418315.1 uncultured Geobacter sp.
GAAAGGCTCGCACTTCCCAAACCCGCCCATCCGTGTCGCTGACGGCTTCGTACTCCATACTCCGACCGGAGTTAAATACCTCCTGGACAGCACACTTTTGACAAGGCTCGGCCAAATGCCGGAACCGGCTGAAGCAGGTTGGACATGCGTCCGGGTTGTTACTTACCTCAACCCTATCACAATTTCGATTGTTGCTGTAAATGATATGGAAATCGCGATCGACCACAAAGAGCTGGTCAGGTACCGCATCCAGGACACTCTGCAAAAGGCTGTGCGATGCCTTGAGTTCCCGGTTGGCAACTTGCAGTTCCTCGGTCCGCCGCAGCACCTCCTGTTCCTGAAAATCTCGGGTGTGGCACAGCTGCCGGGTGAGGGTCACAATCTTCAGCTGGGTTTTAATACGGGCGAAAATCTCTGGATTATTAAAGGGTTTGACGATATAGTCTGCTCCGCCTGTCTCAAACCCTCGGACAATG
>CAYQMO010000503.1:0-1606 GCA_964418315.1 uncultured Geobacter sp.
TTTACATCAAAAAAGGATGGTCTGCATTATGCGATACCTTGCCGAATTATGGAGGATATGACAAATTCAGTTACAATTATGCGCAAGGATTGGTTGGATAAACTCGGATTGAAGGTTCCGACAAGTTCCGAGGAATTGTATCAAGTACTTTCAGCTTTTAAGAGTAATAGCGAAGCACTAGTTGGCAAGGGGAAGGAAATTATCCCACATGGCTCATTCAGCTGGAATTTTGGTGTCTTTTTAAATAATATATGTTCTGAAAATAGCTTTAAGCGCGAATGGAATGTTGTCAAGAATGAGATAGTTTATTTTGTTAATATGCCTGGTTACAAGAATGCCTTGGCAGCTGCTCGTAAATTATATCAGGCTGGCCTTATAGAACCAGAATACGCGTTGATGAATCGTGGACAATTCCTGGAAAAATGGTATCAAAATAAATACGCGTCATTCGACTGGTATATTGATAGTATTGACCCAAATCTTGGTACGATGATAGTTCAATATTTTAAAACAGTTCCCGAAGCCAAATTTGCTTATGTCATGCCCTTTGCTGATAAAAATGGAATTCGGCAATATGCTGGCAATATTGAGACAAAGCAGGCGATCATTTTTAAATCATCAAGGAATAAAGAGAACGTCGTCAAGTTGATGGACTATATGATGAGTGAGGAAGGCTTCCTCTTAACAGAAATTGGAATTGAGGGCAAGCATTGGGAACGAAATACTGACGGCAGTATCAAGATGAAGCAATTAACTCAACAGGACAAGATTGAAATGGGGTACTGGAATTATGCCTGGCTGGCTAAAAGATCATATGTTTCACCAGCAACACTTCGAGATATCAAGGATCTAGGAAAACAGATAGGTCAATATGCAGTTGTGGCGCCGGTCATGGCTACAACGGAGACTGCATTGAAGAGCGGCGCGGCGCTCAGTAGCCTAGTGACTAATTCTGAAGTCGAATTGATCACTAGCAAGGGTATTGACTTTGAGGCCAAATTCGCTGAGTTTGTAAAACAGTGGAATGAAAAGGGTGGTGCCAAGTGGAGCATGGAGATGAATGAGGTGTATCAAGCTAAAAAGAAGTAACTTTCATCAATATTAAGCAAGCAAGATGAAGCAATCAGCTCGGAAGGCAAGAAAAGCCTTCCGGGTTGTTTGCACTAAATCTATATTTGGTAAACCAAATATGCTAAAATATCTTTATGGAGTTATCGTAAAATGACTGAGGATTCACAAATTACATTTTCGATCCTGATAGTAGAAGATGAAGATGTGGTGTTAAATGCACTCAGCGATCCGCAGGAGTGGAAATCAAGGGGTTTCCGCTTGCTTGGAGGTATTTCTGATGCTTTAACGGCTATGAAAATGATTCGATCCCAGCAGCCTGATGTTGTCCTCACAGATATTCGCATGTCTGAGATGACTGGAATTGAAATGATTTCGATTCTACGTGAGAACATGATCAACTGCGAATTTGTGATCTTGAGCGGGTACAGTGAATTTGAATATGCCCAACAAGCGATCAGCCTGAGAGTCTTCGAATACTTGACCAAACCAATTGATAGTCAGAAATTCGAAGATACATTCAATAAATTATATCAGA
>CAYQMO010000504.1:0-1589 GCA_964418315.1 uncultured Geobacter sp.
GATTCTGGAAAAAAGATGCCAGTGGCAGACTTCCTTCGCTTGGCGATGATGAAATTGCTTGGCGGGATTCTCTGGGTGCCTGTATATCCACCACCGCAGAAATCTTACCCGTCATTCCTCGCTATGCGGATATCCCTTATGTTGCGGTGATTGGTGAGCAAGATCCAGCAAGACTGGAACTCATTTTTGATAATCGATATCTTGCTGCCTCAAGCGAGCTTAATTTATTGAATACAATTTTGTTGGCTGAATAACTAAATCAGATTTTACCAGTCAAACCATTTATTCATTTTGATACTAGATAAAGTAACCTGATTTAGCCAAATCAATGTTTGGAATCTGTTTGGTCAATTTAATAAATTGCATCATCATGTGGTTTGAGAAATTCTATTGTGAGTACAACCTGGTCCGGTTATCTGGCTTCTACCCCCAGCGTTGGGCGTTACTTGAATCTGGGTGCTAATTCTTTCTTTTAGCGCCGAAACATGTGAAATGACGCCAATCATTTTGCCATCCTGGTGCAGACTCGAAAGTGTTTCCAGCGCGGTTTCAAGCGCTTCTTCATCCAGAGTTCCAAACCCTTCGTCCAGGAAAAGTGAATCCACTCGGACATTCTTGCTCGCCATATGCGACAGGCCCAATGCTAGGGAAAGGCTGACGATAAAACTCTCGCCACCGGAAAGGTTCTTTGTGGATCGAATCTCACCAGCCTGGTAGTTGTCTATAACATTGAGCTCCAGTGGCTGAGTGGCATCACGAAGTAACAAATAGCGGTCAGTCATTTCCTGAAGTTGTCTATTGGCATGACCGATCATCATTTCAAAGGTCAGTCCCTGAGCAAAATTCCGGTACTTCTTACCGTCCGCCGAGCCGATCAATTCGTGTAAGTTTTCCCACCTGCGGCACTCTTTTTTCTGGGCATCGATAGCTGTCTGCTTTTCCTTTATCCGCTCTTTTGCAACCGTATTTTCATTAAGCTTGTGCTTGAGACCGGCAATGATGTCCCGCAGCTCTTTCAGAGAATATTCGTACTCCTTGAATAGGGGTTCGAGTTCTTCCAGTAACTTGTCGGTGATATTGCGGGCCATTTCCGTGGCCAGGCGTGTTTCCCGATCCTTCTGCCTGGCTTTCAAATCTGTTTGCCGCTCATCCAAATCCTTAGCTGTAGTCGCCAGCTCAGCTTTCAGTTCAGAAGGTAGTATGGCTGCCAGAAACTGTTCTTCATTTGAAAAGCCCAGAGGTGCGAGCGCTGCGGAGAATGCAGTTTCCAGCCTTATCAGCTCCGGCTCTCGTTGGTTGATGCGATTCTTCAAAGATTCGACATGGGCCTTCGCGGTATTCCATTTTTGTTGGCGCTCATTGTTCCGTTCTATAGCCAGCTTTTCGGCACCTTCGGTATCAGAAATCGCCTTGTTCAAACGGCGCTCCTCATCGTCGGGATTTTTGTCGCCGTATAGTTCGTTACGCTCATCACTTGCGGTGTTGAGTTCTTTTTTCAAGGTCTCCAGGCGCTCCCGCTTTTCCGCTAGGGAAGTGTTTTGAGTTTCGATCACCGCATCCAGCCGCTTCACCTCGCTGTCGATGCCGGC
>CAYQMO010000505.1:0-1582 GCA_964418315.1 uncultured Geobacter sp.
ACAGTCATTGTTTCAGATGCAGGTCAGGTACAATTGCCGCTCTGGGAGGTGCTGATGACTGAGTATCTTGCCACGCTTGCCGAAAAGGGCATTACTTCGGAGCAGCTCTCGGTGATGGCAACAAGCAATCCAGCATATCTACTTGGCCTATGAGCAGGATTACATCGAAGGAAAGTGAATCGCTATGAATATCTACAAATCTCCATGGGAACTTGTCCCCAATAAACTACCCCGCAGCTATCAGGGCGGACGGGAGATTGATAAATTCAGATGCATTCTGCCGGCCGTCGATGATGGCTGTCCTGAGGCGTGGGTTGGTTCAGATACCAGGGTCTTTAATGCGCAAAAGGAAAATCCGGATGAAGGCTGTTCATGGTGCATATTACCTGACGGGCGAAAAAAGTACCTGTATGAGGCTATTTCAGAGAACCCGGAAGCAGCTCTGGGCGAAAGGCACATCGCTTGTAACGGCAAGAAATTGGCAATTCTTGTCAAGCTGCTGGATGCAAAAAATCAGCTTGGTTTGCAATGCCATCCGACCCGGGCAGTTGCTGCTGCCTATTTCAACAGTCCATTCGGCAAAGCTGAGAGCTGGTATGTCATTGGCGTCAGGGAGGATGTTCCAGAACCGCCTTATGTCTATCTGGGCTTTAAGGAAGGTGTCACGCGTCAGGATTTTGTCGCTGCTTTTAGTCAGGGTGACATATCCGGCATGGAAAATCTTTGCCATAAAGTACAGATCAAGCCAGGCGATCTTTTCAACATCGAAGCAGGACTTCCGCATGCACTGGGTGCAGGGTGCTTTGTTGTGGAAGTTCAGGAATCGTCGGATGTCGTTATGTTGGCCAGGCCATTGCCGCTCACTGCTCCGTTTGCCGTCAGGGAGTTGAATAAAAAAATCATGCTGGAGAGTTTTATTTTCAATGGGTATTCACTCGACAAAACAATAGAACGCTATCGAATAATTCCTGAAAATATCCGTTCGGGTCTTTGGGGCGCAGAGAAGTTGCTGATCGGCCCTAAACAGTCACCCTACTTCTCTTTTACACGGATAGATGCTCTTTCAAGCGTTGCATTACAGAAGACGGGATTGCCGGCTGTGGTCATTGTTATCGACGGGGCCGGTCAACTGAGTTGGGACGGCGGGACAAAAGAGGTGAGGAAAGCGGATGAGATCTTCATCCCATTTGGTGTCCAGGACATTTCGGTGTCCCCTTATTCAGGAATCATTTCGCTGATTGTTGCTTACCCACCGGGCGTTGAGTGATCGACAGCACCGGATAGATTATCAAAAGGGAGTGTGCGATTAATGAAACCGAAGGTTGGCGTGGTTCACACATTTTTATACTCAGTCGAGGACATAAAGGGAATGTTCCTAAAGTTTTTGCCGGAAGTTGACATGATCAATATTATTGACGATTCGCTTCTTCAAGAAGCATTGGCGAACAAGGGCGTCACGCCGGGAATCATCAGTCGCCTGTGTGACTACTACACCAACCTGAAAGAACTGGGATGCGTCTGTTGTTTGAATCAGTGCTCATCGGTTGGCGAGGCTGCCGACATCGCTGCGCGCCTCATCGAT
>CAYQMO010000506.1:0-1575 GCA_964418315.1 uncultured Geobacter sp.
GTTTATGGTTATAGGATACCAGATCATTCAATGTGAATCCGTCATGACAGGTGATAAAGTTTATACTCTGTTCTGGTTCGCGACTCCGGTGGCCGTATATGTCGGGACTAGCCAATAATCGGGAGACAAAACGGGAAATAACCCCGTTGTCACCTTTAACAAAACTGCGTACGTCGTCACGGAACTCTCCGTTCCATTCTTTCCATCCGTCACCGATGAAACTGCCAACCTGATAGAGTCCGCCCGCATCCCATGCTTCAGCGATCAGTTTTATTCCAGCCAGAGCCGGGTCTGATTCTATGTCCCAGATTATCGGCGGATTTTTCAGTGGTTGCCCATGACCATCCCGCGACAGTATGGATGCGAGGTCAAAGCGAAAACCATCAACATGCATCTCCTTGACCCAGTACTGAAGACTGTCGATAATGAGTCTGCGAACTACGTGGTGATTGCTGTTCAGGGTGTTGCCACAGCCGGAATGGTTGAGATAGGATCCATCTGGTGCCAGGCTGTAATACACGTTATTGGCAAATCCACGATAGCAGAACGTTGGCCCTTCATGGTTGTTTTCGGAAGTGTGGTTGAACACCACATCAAGGATCACTTCAATGCCAGCCAGGTGCAACGCCTTCACCATGTCACGGAATTCATTCAGAGGGCCGAGCGGTTCCTTGCAAGAGCTATACGCGGCATGGGGAGCGAAGAACGATATCGGACTGTAGCCCCAATAATTGCGCATTCCGAAGGGGGCATCATGCGAGTCGAATTGGAAAATCGGCAATAATTCGACGGCAGTGACTCCCAAATCCTTTAAATAGGAAATCTTTTCGATCAAACCGGCGTAGGTGCCGCGCTTTTCCTGCGAAATCCCGGAGGAGGGGTGTTTAGTAAAACCTGCCACATGCATCTCATAGATGACGGTTTGCGCATAGGGGCGTTTCAGAGGCATATCCCCTTCCCAATCATAGCCTCGGGGGTCAGCCACTACGCTTTTCATGGCCACGGCGACATTGTCGCCAGGCACACATGCAGCTGCGCGGTCATACTTATCAGGAACCGCCACCGCACGACCATAGGGATCAAGCAGTAGTTTGTCCGGGTCGAAACGCATACCACGGCAAGGATCAAAAGGGCCGGCGACACGATAGCCGTAAAGCTGACCAGCGCCAATACCCGGAACAAAGGTATGCCAGTAGTGGTAGGTGCGGTTCTGTTTGATGGATAGCGGTATTATTAGAGAAGCGTCTGTATCGTCAACATGATCAAACAGAAGCAGTTCAATGCGGGTGCAGTCTCTTGCAAAAACGCTAAAATTCACGCCGCCACGACAGATCGAGGCACCAAGAGGGGAAGTGTTTCCTTTGTGCAGATCGGAAGAAGCACAGGGTACTTTTTCAGGAACAGTTGCCATAATAGGCCTCTTAAAGTTGCTTTGATGTGGGTGAGCTTAGTTAAGATCCGGTTTAACCTGACGCCGTTTGTAAAAAGGGGCTGGTCAGCCGAAGCCCGTTGTCGCTGCCATTTATTATAACGAGGAATAATCGCGGCGGCAGCACCAGTACAAACCCTGCCAGT
>CAYQMO010000507.1:0-1556 GCA_964418315.1 uncultured Geobacter sp.
ACCTTCTCCTTTGTATCGCGCCCTTTCTGGTGGCCGATAACCATTACCGGCTGACCGTCGAAGCGTGCCGGACCGCCAACTATGGCGTGATCATCGCCAAAATTCCGATCACCGTGCAGTTCGACAAACTCGGTGAACATGAGATTGATATAGTCCTGAGTAAAGGGGCGGTTGATATGGCGGGCTACCTGAGCGGTCTGCCACCTTGAGAGGTTGGCAAAGATATGTGCGCGCATCTCCTCCACGCGACCCTCAAGAGCTGTCACATCTGTACCGATGTTCAAACCTTCGCCAGACAGTGCGGTGAGTTCCTCAACTTTTTTCTCAAGTTCAGCGACAGGTTTTTCAAATTCAAGATAAAACGGGGTAGCCATAATTTTCACCTCACATAAGTTACTCGAAAGAGGCGGCATTATACCCTAAGAGCCGCTCCACTTCCAGCCTTAAATCATCACTTGCCGCTACGTTCATTGACGAAGTCAACGGCATGGTGGCACGGCTTCTCCCTGGCATCTGAAATTGGAGACAGGTCGGCACAGTTCCGGGGTGTCGCTCGATTACCTCTTTGAGTAGGGTGATCTGCATCGGCGGAATTTCGTTTATGCGCAGGATAAACGATACTTTTCTGGTCGACTGAGCCCGTGCCTCGGAGAGCAGCTTGATATCCCCCGCAGGTCCGCGGTCACGCTGGGACTTCCATCCGTTATTCTCCTCGCCCCCTTTCATGATCAGCACCTTGCACCCTTTTTCACTCTTTTCCAGCTTTCCAACGACCAGCAGCGGGTCATCGGATTTCAGTAATGATGAAGTGGTCGCGTAGATGTCCGAAAATACAGTGATCTCCACAGATCCTGTCAGATCCTCTATCGTCACGAAACCCATCCGGTCACCTTTTTTGGTAGTGATCTCCTTGACGGCGGCAACGATACCACAGAACCGCACTTCGCTCCCTTCGGCCTTCTCAACCATACTGGCGATATCGGTGTTGGTCAGGCGTTTGATGTCGTCAAAATAGCGATCAAGCGGGTGGCCGGTAATAAGGAAGCCGAGGGTCTCTTTTTCATACGCCAGTTTTTCCTTGTCAAGCCATTCCGGAATGTCTGGCAGCTTATTGCCACCAGTAGCATTGCCTCGCGACACCTCTTCGGCTCCGAACAGTGAGACCTGGGCGCTGGCTTTTTCTTCCTGAATCTTCAGGCCATAATTTGAGGCGGCTTCCAACCCCTCCATCTGGGCGGAACGGAAGGCACCGGTCGAGTCAAATGCGCCGCACTTGATCAGGGATTCGATTACACGTTTGTTTACTCTCCGGAGATCGACCCGTTCGCAGAAATTGTACAGACCTTTGAATGAGCCGTCTTTGCGCGCTTCCAGAATGGCTTCAATGGCGCCCGCACCGACGTTTTTTACCGCACCCAGCCCAAAACGCATCGATGAGCCGACGACCGTAAAGGAATGCCCGGAGGCGTTGATATCGGGGGGGAGCACCTCGATTCCCTGTTCGCGGCAATGACTGATATTCTTGACGCCCTTCTCGGTGCTGTCCATGTCGCAGG
>CAYQMO010000508.1:0-1547 GCA_964418315.1 uncultured Geobacter sp.
GTAACAACCGGGTTCTTCTTTCCTTCCGCACAGGCAATTCCAGCCGCAAAACAAAACACTAATACAGTACTTAGCAACTTTTTAAACATGGTATCCTCCAAAGAGTTGATTTTGTTTTTGCCGTTATCCGTAGTTATCCTTTTTATCCCTGTTAAATAAAGGTTTTGTTTAAATATTTCAACTACGACTACGTCGAGGTTGTTGAAACACCCCGCACAAGTTCAGCCAGACACTGAATAAACATCGGCGAGCTGTTGAGAGACTCCATGCGGCGGAAAGTGGTAATGCCGAGATGTTCTGCCGCTTCACGATATTCAATATCTATCTCGTGCAGCGTTTCAATATGGTCGGAAACAAATGAGAGCGGCACCATCAGAATATCAGTATGCCCGGCAGCCGCCAGCTCCTTCAGCTTGTCGCCGGTTGATGGTTCCAGCCATTTGACCGGACCTGCGCGGGACTGGAAGGCGAGATGGTGCGAAACACCTCCCAGTTGTGCCATTACCAGCCGAACTGTTGCCTGGATATGATCAAGGTAGGGATCACCCTCGGCGATGAATGACTGCGGCAGTGAATGGGCTGAAAAAAAGAGTTGCACCTTTGAGCGGTCGGCAAAAGTAGCCAATGATTGTTCAATTTTTTCTACTAGAGCTTTGATATAGAGCGGATGATTGAAAAACTGGCGTACGGAGTGTAACTCGAACTTCGTTGAGCAGGACTTCAGTGAGCGTTCCAGATCATTAAAGCTCGATCCGGAGGTGGCACGGGAGTAATGAGGGTAGAGAGAGATGGCTACAATCTTTCTGATACCAAGTTTTTCGATTGCCGCCAGAGCCTCCGGTGCGAACGGATGCCAGTAACGCATGGCAACCAAACAGCGGTACGAATCTCCCAATGCGCCCTCAAGCGCCGCCGCCTGCTGCTCTGTCAATTGACGCAGCGGCGACTTGCCGCCGATCTGGCGATAATTTTCGGCACTTTTTGGCGCACGTTTTTTAACGATTTTTCTGGCAATGAACGGCTGTAAAAAAGCCGGGCCGATTTTGATGATATCCCGGTCAGAAAATAGGTTGAAGAGAAACGGCTCCACCGACTCCAGCGAATCAGGGCCCCCCATCTGTAGCAGTATTACAGCAGTTTTATCCGACATACTCTACGACCGTATCATGACCAGCAGCATTTTAAACGGTTTGATCGCTTTCAGTTCGTGAGGGATAGCGGCCGGCATGATTATTATCTGGCCGGCTGTTACAATATGCTTTTCGCCATTGATGATCACTTCGGCTTCGCCGTCAACAATCTGGACAAATGCATCGTAGGGTGCGGTATGCTCGCTTAAACCCTGCCCGGCATCGAAAGAAAACATCGACACCGTGCCGACTTTCTTGTCAATCAGCGTCTTGCTGACAACTGATCCATCGTTATAGGCGACAAGCTCACTTAATGTTAGTACGTTTCCGATTAGTTCCATGGTGTTCTCCTTAAGATCTGTAGCTTATGCAACAGTAACATTATGGAGAGAAAATACAAGATTTTCTATTACAAAA
>CAYQMO010000509.1:0-1546 GCA_964418315.1 uncultured Geobacter sp.
GCTGAAGCGCTTCCCACTCCATGTACTCTTCTCTGCTGAAATGCAGTTTCTCCGCAGCCTGTCCCATGAAGCGCTCCTAAATCAGCTTATACTCTTTCATAATCGCTTCCAGCTTAGCCTTATTCGCCACACTCATCTCGCATAACGGCAGGCGCAGCTCGGCTGAACATTTTCCCATTAGGCCAAGAGCCGTTTTGACAGGAATCGGATTGCTTTCGATGAACATGGAATTGCCAATTTTCAAGGTATCCAGGTGCAGTTGACGCGCTTTTTCCATATCTCCTGCAAAGAAAGCGTCAGTGAGGTCAGCGACCGTCTTTGGCATGATGTTGGCCAGAACCGAAATGACCCCTTTGGCGCCGCAGGCCATCATCGGGAAGGTGATAAAGTCGTCACCGGAAAAAACGTCAATCTGGTCGCCGCATAGTGCTATGACTTCAGAAGCCTGCTGTAGCGAACCGGTGGCCTCCTTGATGGCCACTATGTTCTTATGAGGAGCCAGACGCGCCACTGTCTCCGGGAGCAGGTTGACACCGGTGCGACCCGGTACGTTGTAGAGGATCTGGGGAATCTCAACGGCATCGGCGACAGCGGTGTAGTGACGGTAGAGTCCTTCCTGGGTCGGCTTGTTGTAATAGGGGGTAACCAGCAGCACGCCGGCAACGCCGATTTCCTTAGCCTTACGAGTCATTTCAATAGCCTCGGCTGTTGAGTTGGAGCCGGTCCCCGCAATAACCGGAACACGCTTGTTCGCCTGCTCAAACACAAGCCTGATTACGTTCAGATGCTCTTCATTATCCAGGGTTGACGACTCACCGGTGGTGCCGCAGGCAACAATGGCATCGGTACCGTTTTCGATCTGAAAATCCACCAGTTCACGCAGCTTTTTCTCATCGACTGTTCCGTTGCTGAATGGTGTAACGATTGCAACTATGCTTCCTCTGAACATGACTGAATACCTCCCTGGTAGCATGATTATGACTCAAATAAACTTCGTGATAAACCTGTTTGTCGGATAATCGATAAAAGTGTCCCGATTTTCAGCTCGGCGTGATTGGGTACCGGAACTGTAATAGTACTTCCTAAAGTCTTTTTCTGCATAACGATGTGGCTGCCTCGTTGACGAACGGCAACAAATCCGTATTGTGCAAGAATAGCGCAGACAGCCATGCCCGAAAGCAATTTCAGCTTAGGCAACAGCTACCTCCATGCGGGTAATGTAAACCTCCGTATGTAAACGCCCCTCCACTTCGGCAGGGCTTGCGATTTCAAAAAACAGTTCAAGAGCTTCCCTCAGATTATTTCGCGCCTCTTCAACCGTACTCCCCTGACTGGCTATGTCCAACTCAGGGCAGAGAGAAACATATCCGTCTCCTTCACGTTCAATAACTGCCGTCATATCGTATGTTTTCATAAATATTTCCTCTGGTTCCGTTCTACGACAAAAACGACGCGATTCTTTCACCCTTGATCAGATCTTCGATTGTTTCACGTTCACGGATAACCTCAAATTTGTCCCCTTTGACCATTACTTCGGCAACGCGCG
>CAYQMO010000510.1:0-1533 GCA_964418315.1 uncultured Geobacter sp.
CAGGAATGAAGCTTTTGTTGGGTTGCGAACAGCATGCAACCCAACCTACGCGGCTGATCGCGACTCTTCCGGCTTCAATGGCCGCTTCACAAATGTCATGTTCGTGACGGCTAACTCACCGGAAAAATGCGAGCGAAGCGAGTATTTTGTCCGGTGGAGCTATTTGTTAGAACTATATTTCGCATAGTGCCAATCAAAATATTGTTTTGAGCCAGAGTCATACGCTGAGACATGTTTTCCAGTTATGTTGTCGATATAATCTTGTACCTTTTTTAACAATGGCCCGCTCGGTAAACTAATAACTTTTCCGTTTTTTACTGAAATATATCCTCTTTCATACAGCTCATCACATCCTAGACGGCACATTGCTACGACAACATTATTGAAGTCTCTCTTTTCTTCGTCACTGCATATAGCCCGCTTTTTTATGTGTGCGCAAACAAGAAGCTGTACAGGCATTAACTCGCCACAAATACAACATTCAGCATATTTATTATCCCTAAATAACTTTGATCTTAAAAAAGACTGCTCTATGCGTTGCAGTCTTTCCACTCGGCCATCGAGATTTTCAATTGCCTTAAAATAATCATCCTCTTGAGCTGGAGATAAAGTGTCTGTGCGCAGGCTCCAAAGCTTTTCCAGATTGACAAGAATAGATTCGTTTATTTGAATTCCCGAATTTTCTGCACTCCAATGTTGTTCTATACCAGTCTCTCTATTGATACCTTCAAGTTCCTCCATTCCTATCAGGGTTTGTGAGCCACCATCCACCAAGCGATCAAATTGAATATCGCAGTACTTTAGCATTTTCCCTTGCTTCGCTAACTCAGGGTCATAATGTGGCAATTCCTTTGGAGGTGTCATTATTTCTCCAGAGCCGAAAATGCCGCGCCCTTTTTTACCCAGTTTTATTATGTAAAATCGATCGCCTGGCCCCGGTTTTGAGTTCCGAGTAACAGACCAAGTCTTAACTACTGATGCCCCGCCGGTGAATTTTTTGTATTCATCAGAAAAGTCTTGCTGCGAAGATTTGTCCGGATTCCATGACAGCAAAAATGTGTTCATTTTCTGATTCTTCTAGTTCTAACAAGTGATTATAAAGTTTCTGTATATCATATTACCCCCCACACTTCTGCCGCTGCCTCCACCGTAGCCTGCAAATCCTCATCCGTATGCGCAGCCGAAACAAACCCGGCCTCGAACGCTGAAGGCGCCAGATAGATGCCTTTATCCAGCATGGCATGGAAAAACTGCTTGAAGCGCTCGACGTCGCAAGCCATGACTTGGCTAAAACGGCTGATGGATTTTTCCTGGCTGAAAAACAGGCCAAACATGCCGCCCACCTGATTGGTAGTAAAGGGAACACCGGCTTGATCAGCCGCCGCTTGCAAGCCTTGTAGCAGGCGGGTGGTTTTGGCGGTCAAGGCATCGTAAAAACCGGGGTGGGTTATCAATTCCAGGGTTTTCAAACCGGCTGCCATGGCCACCGGGCAGCCGGATAAGGTGCCTGCTTGATAGACCGGGCCGAGTGGG
>CAYQMO010000511.1:0-1527 GCA_964418315.1 uncultured Geobacter sp.
ACATGTTGCCAAATTGGCGGTTCAAAGCTATGATGGCACCTTTTTTAGCCATTGGAAATTATTCCACCGGTGGGAGCGGATTATGCCACAAGAGACGGAAAATGAAATTCGGAAAAACTACCGGAGTGGCATCGTACCATCGGAGGCTTCTCTGCTGCTGATGAGCGAAAATAAGCAGAGTGAGATTGTTCTGGCATCGGCCTCGCCTCGCCGCAGCGAACTGATGGCGCTGGCAGGAGTAGCGTGCCGGGTGGTTCCGGCAGATATTTGTGAAGATGTACTGCCTGATGAACTCCCTGCGGAGCATGTCATGCGACTTTCATACGAAAAAGCTGATGCTGTTGCCAGGAGAGCGCCTGGCCGCTTCTTCATCGGGGCTGATACGGTCGTGCTGCTAGATGGTGCAATCCTCGGCAAACCGGTTGATACGGACGACGCCGTCCGAATGTTGTCCCGCCTATCCGGCAGGAATCATGAGGTAATCACCGGTTTTACGGTTTTTGATAAGATCAGTGGCGATCGTATCAGCAGAAGTGTCTGTACTGAAGTGACTTTCAAAATATTGACCGAGAGAGAAATCGCAGCATATATTGCCACCGGCTGCCCGATGGATAAAGCCGGTGGCTATGCTATCCAGGGGGGAGCTGTTCATTTTGTCCGTTCCATCAGCGGTTCATACAGCAATGTGATCGGCCTGCCGATGACCGAGCTGTATGAAGCGCTGCAGACCATGCAGGCAGTGGAGTAATCCGTATGAGCATCTCCTCCAATCTGGCTCAGATCAAACGGCGCATTCTTGAGGCGGCGAATAGTGCCGGGCGTGATCCTGTAACAGTCCGTCTGGTCGCAGTGTCAAAAACCCGTCCGGCGGCGGATATCATAGAGGCATTCCACGCCGGCCAGACGCTTTTCGGAGAAAACTATATCCAGGAGCTGACGCCTAAGCTGGCAGAGGTGCAAGAGCCGGTGCAGTGGCACGTTATCGGCCATCTTCAGAGTAACAAGGTTAAATATATTGCCGGTCAGGTGGCACTGATCCATTCGGTTGACCGCATTTCGCTGGCCGCCGAAATAGACCGCCAATGGGGTAAACTTGGCAAAGTTTGCGACCTGCTGATCCAGGTAAATATTTCCGGAGAAACCACCAAATCAGGAACCACCGAAGAGGGAGCGATCAAGCTGGTGCGGGAATGCGCTCTGCTGCCACATATCAGAGTGCGGGGACTGATGACGATGCCGCCGTTTTTTGATGATCCTGAAGCAGCACGACCGTTTTTTGCCGAGTTGCGGCGACTGTCGGAAGCCGTTGCGGCTCAGCAGATCGCGGGAGTAGAAATGGTTGAGCTTTCGATGGGGATGTCAGGTGATTTTGAAGCGGCGATTGAGGAAGGAGCCACTCTGGTCAGGGTCGGCACGGCAATTTTCGGGAATCGGTGAGTGCCCTGAAACCTTACTGTTTTTTGCTTTTGCCATTATCCGCTTTTATCCCTTTTATCCCTGTTAAATAAAAGGTTTTGTTTTTAACTT
>CAYQMO010000512.1:0-1519 GCA_964418315.1 uncultured Geobacter sp.
CAAAGGGGCATAACTTAACGGTAAATTGTGAATTATGAGTGATAAATGCAAAAACAAAGTTGATCCACGACCCTGTTCGGCTCCATGCGAGAAGTGCGGAGGGACTGATACTTATCTCAAACACCGTCGGAAGGGAGAAGTGTGGGATAGACCAGCCGGCGATTGGGGTAGGCTGGAGAGCGATCCGCCGCCACAAGGGACAGATCTTGTCGTCTATTCTGACTATAAATGCGAAGCTATGAAAGAGTGCCTAACCCACTTCTGCCAAACATGCACCTACGAATGGACAACTGACATTCATAAGCCGAACGCAGAAGTTGTCTCCGAGCAGGAGGTGAATCTGAAAAACTCAACATGCGTATCTCCTGAACAGAGACTTGTTGATACATTGACTCATCAACGGGACGGTTTCGAGACTCTGTGGAAAAACCAGATTGAACTGACTCAATTTGCCGAAAAACAGATGGAAGAGTATGCTGAAATGGCAGGCAACAAGGCTGGAGAGCGGGATGGTTTCGAGACCCTGTGCCAGAAACAGATTGAACGGGCTGAATTAGCAGAACATGATCGTGATATGTTGGTTATAGCCTTGGAAGACACAGCAGGACGCCTTCATACGGCAAATGTCCCAGAGGCTTTTAAAAGTGGCTATGATCTTAGCGAGTACCTGATTGACGGATACGAGAAGGCTCACAAGGCGCTTTCAGACTCAAAGCTCAGAAAGACTCCAAGCAGTGAAGCCGTGACTGATGAGCGGAAGCTTAAAGCCGAAGTGGGATGTACAGAGTTTGCAGAATGCCGTGTCGGAATTTTACAGACTATTGCGTCTCTGCAGGCTGAAGAGCTTGCGCAAATGACCGCAGAACGGGATGCAGACTGTGAGGCTAAAAAACATAATTTCGATATGGCCGTATCGTTAAACGGAGAGCTTTCAGCCATGACCGCAGAGCGGGATACTCTTCAACACCAAGTTGATCAGTTGAGCCGTGACTCGGCTATTCAGGATCTCGAAAACAAGCGCAAAGAAGAAGTAATCACGAAACTGCAATATCAGGTTCAAATACTGATCAAGAGGTTCGATTCTATATTTAATCACAGTCCGTGCGAAAAATGCCCAGCTAAAGTCCTCGGATGTACCCTCAAATGTGCCGTAACGATGTCCGACTGGTCGATCAAAGAGGCCAATAAGATGCTGAGTGGTTCAACAAACGACAAGACGGAATCTGTGTGACACTATGGGCATAAACATTAACTGTCGGCAAAACGAACAATCAGACCAGTGTAAAGATCTCAGAGTCAAACGGTCTTTGTTTGGATTCGGCGCGAGGGTTTGCGGCATGTATAATGGCAAGACATGCCAGTTTCAAGATATACATCCTCTTCCGCACAAAGCCACACAAGGACTGAATCTTAAAGACAAGCCATCTGACGACGCCCCGCCTGCGTTGTCTAACACAACCCAAGTGGATGAGGCGGCATTCACAAGCACCTTGTTAGGATGCGAAAAGGCCACGATGGA